>JAJRVM010000095.1 GCA_024277285.1 Planctomycetota bacterium | reverse complement strand
TTTCTCCACCCGCCCCTAGCGACTCGGCATCAAACGCACCTAGCTGAAAGGCCAAAATCAGATCCGCCGAATCAAACTCGCCGTCACCGTTCCAGTCGCCCTCTGCAAATATCGAATTGGCCGACACACCGTCTTCGTATTTTCCTGTCTGAAACAATGCGAGTAGATCGGACGAGTCAAAGCGGCCATCGCCGTTCGCGTCTCCGATTTTCCGACCGTCCAGTGTTCCCGGGGAACCGTCGCGCAACGCACTCGGTCTCCAGCCAAGTCTGCGACTCCATTGAGCTGGCGCCACCCGTTCGTTCACGATGGCAAGCGACGAACCTCGCCCGTCGGTCGACGGATACCAATCGTCCTGATACTCGAATTCTAATATGACGGCGCCGCTTTCTTCCAAGAGAATCCGTTCACCACCGTTATTCAGGTTGCCGTCATACTCACCTGCAATACGGAACCCCATCCCATAACGCGCTTCGAACGCGATGCGGTTCTTGACGACAAGCACGAACTGACCCGGTTCAAGTTGCTGAACACTCGACTCGGCAAAGTGGAACCGGATCCCGCCACTGATTTGTACGTTCGACAGGTCGACGGACGTAGTATCACTCGTGTTGTACAGTTCGATGAACTCGAATGCATTATTGTCGATGTCGTTCAGATCGGGGACTACGAATTCGGCCGGATTGTACATGAGTTCGGTAATCCGCAGGAATCGCTCGGCGGGTGTCGGTTCTCCCGTGAACTTGGTCGATGCCGCCACACGTCCGTTCGAATCGAGGATATCGAGCGTTCCGCCTCCGTTGGACAGTCGGCCGGCATACGCCCCTTGGACGAACCGGGGCAAGTTCTCTGAAGGCTGGACAGCTCGAGCTCGAAAGTCTTTGACACTTGGTGAGATAAACAATGAACCACCCGAAGGGATCACCGTCCCGAGTTCGAACTGCAGGTCGACGTCACCCGTGAGCGACCATCCGGATAGGTCAACGGCATAGGTGTTCGGGTTGGACAATTCGATGAACTCGTCGTCCTGGCTGCCGCTTCGTGGACTCGCATCGATGCGACCGAACGCCAATTTCGTGTCGTCCGGTTGTACATCGGGAATCGGCCCACCGGAGACGGTGGTTTGGCCATATAGAAACTCGCGACGCCCAGGTAGGAAGACATCTCGCAAGACGCGGACCTGTTGCTCCCACGTTGGATCCGATCCCCAAGGGGGCCACTTGGCATTATCGAGCGGCGCGTCGGGCGCCAAGATCGTGGTCAATTCACCGATTCGCTGATCGAACCATCCTTTCGAACTTTGAGGCGAACTTGGTGGCCCGTAGAACTGGTCCATCAGCGTCCTTAAACGGCGCAAGTACATCTGGCCGAAACCCGCGTCAGCGTATAAAGCGTTGAAGGGGCTGCTGCCTTTTCCGCGATAAAGCGACTCTTGGGTTCGTAGTCTCTCTTGCAAGACCCAGTTACCCATCGAGTTATCAAAATCAAAGGGGAAGGCTTCCCACTCGCCCGTGCCGTTGGTATCTCGGTACATGTAGAAATTCACGGAGCAGCAGTCCGAATGCACGACGATCGTCAACATAGCCAGGAAATTTGCCATTTCGGGAAGGTTGATGTTGTCATACAAGAACTGTGCACGGGCCAGTCCCGCGGGCCGGCGAAGTCCATTGGCGAGCGTTTGTAGATCCGCCTTGCTATCAAACTTGCGAGTCTCTTTGGTCCCGTTGATCGGACCGAGCGGCCCGTTGATCTTGTAGAGTGCCCCATCCGGGTCGCGCCCAATCCGCTCGAGAAATTGTTCGTCCGGTTCCTCGATCAGATCGTAGATGGCGTAGAATTCTCCGTTGAGTTGCGTGCGAACGGGGAACGCGAGATGTCCTCCGGCTCCGGCCACACCGAGTGCCTCGTTCACAAGCGTGTTACGCATCATCGACCGATCACCATAATTCGTGATCAAATTGATGTTCTTCACGCGTTGAGTACCGTCCGACGCTTTGAAGCGATGGTCGCGATTGAAGTCGATGTCGTGGCTTTTCTTGGGGAAGCCGACTGAGCCGCGACCATGCAGATCGATTCGTACGTTGTCGTACAGCTCGCCTGCATAGAAGATCGAGCCTCGCGTACCATCTCGTTTATCCGCATCCGACGGATTCCGCATGAATAGTTGCATCACTGGCAGCTTAGACGTCTCGACATCGGAGTCTCGTACGACGGTACCTAAGTATTCTTCGGAATCGAGCGGATCGTGAAAGTTCGGCCAACGCGACGTGTCGCTACCCGATTGCGCCGCCGTCACGTAATAGCGGATCATTTGACCAGGGCCTGCCACGTCGGCCGGAATCGTCGTTCCGTAGATCCCGTCTCCCGCCATACCGTCCGAATGCAAACCATCGTCAAACATCGGCAAGGCTGCCTCGGCACCGAACATGACGCGGTAGTTTAGCGTCAGCGATATGGCTTGGTCGGTAAGCGAAAATACGCTGGCCGTAACCGTTAAATCCTCATTGTCGCGAGGCACGTTCGGCGTATGAGAAATCGCGTCGACGTACATCGAGGCGCCCACACCATTGGGAAGTCCCGGCGATGGAAACGCGAAGAAGCTTGGCGATGTCGTGTCGACCTCGCCCGGTTGGGACAGGACGAGTTCCGGCAGCAGCAGGAAATCCCCATCCGTGTGGTTCAGGTTCAATCCGTGAATCGCCAACACGTTTCTCCCCGGCCGCAACTCCGGCAAGAACTCGGTGATGTCAATCTCTTCGAATACCGTCGCTATGTCATTCGCATGGGATCGAGAAGCAACGGAATTCCACTGCATCGTATCCGGAGCGTTACGGCGGGCGACCTCCCGCCCGTTCAGGTATGCGACGAATCCGTCGTCGTACTTCATGCGCAGCGTGAATGTCGAAAAGGGGCCCGTTGTTGCCACCGTAAACGGAACTCTCACGTACGCACTTCCGGTCCTGGCACGAATCATGTCGAGCCTGACATCGGTGGTGCCGACCAGTTCCGAAAAACCTACCGTGCGACCAAAGCCCACGCCGGTGGCGCCCTCGGTCCACGAGCTATCGTCAAAGTTGAGATTGGTCCAAGTTCCGCCGAGTGAATCGTCGGTGGGAATCAGCACCGCCGATACGGCTTCGGAGGCTAAGACGGTCGTGTCGATGATCGCCTGCGGTAAGCCGAACGAGTAGTCGTCGATGAGTGCTGGGTACGCCGGCGCGTATTCGGCCACCACCGTTCGGCCATCCGGTTCGATCAATCCAAGGTACTCACCGGCTCGGTCGAGTTTGAAATTCGTATGGAGCCGGTTCGATAGGTCCGCGCGATCTTTGCCGGACGCGAAGATGATTTCGTATGTGCCCGGATCGAGAGATACCGACGGAAGTTGCCACTTATTCAGCCGCTGAGGATCATCGGTCAGGAACCAGCCGTCCAAACTTGCCGGCTCATCTCCCTGGTTGTACAGCTCGATCCAATCAGATCGATCGCCGTCTTCGTCGCGAATGCCGCCGTTGTTGGCTGCAGAGAATTCGGTGATCAGCAGATTCGCGTCGAGCAAGCTGCGCGATTCGAGTCGCTCGAAGCCGGTGCGCCTAGACGTAGGAAAACGCTTTCGCATGCGGGAAGCTCGTCGTGTTTGCCACTTGGCCGTCATCGTATCTGAAGCTTCCAGCCCTTGTGAATTGCTCGTGGCTGGATACCAGTGAATCACTAGCTCAGGTCATTCGTAACCCGACGCGTAAGCGAGGATTGACGCGTTATTCCTCGCTCACGCGTCGGGTTACGTCTGCGCGCGGTATTCTGGGCGAAATAGCCGTAAGGCACTTGTGAGTAACCGTTTGCGAGAAAGCCACAGCCACGTGCAATGTGGGCAAACCACTTACGACGATGGGCTGCCCGGCAACGCTCGGACAGCCCATCGTGTTAGCGCGGGTAAAATTAGGCCCCAAGACGCCGTCGAACTCTTCTGGCGAAGAACAAGGCGGCGGGCAAGAGGATCAACAACGAGCTGGGCTCTGGTACGGAAGCCACGGCGGCCCGGGGGCCGTTCTCGTAACCGCCACCGGCCAGTGCGGCGACGAGGTCACCTGAGTCGGTCCGACCACTCCCGTCGAAGTCGCCATCTGTCCAAACCGAATCGACGTCCTTCTCGTAGGTACCGGATGACAGTACGACGATCAGGTCGGTCGAGTTGAATTCGCCGTCGAGATCGGCATCGCCGATCCAGCTGCCGAACAGGTCTTCGATCCAAACATTGATGTCGGCGGTGTTAACCAGCGAGTCAGCGTTCAGGTCGTAGTTCGCGTCATTCGTTCCAGCGGCCGATTGGCCCGTCAGGTCATCGATGTCTGGAGCGTCCAACACGCCGTTCAAGTTAAAGTCACCCGTCAGCGGGCCGCCGCCAATGACGGACAAGACACCCATCGTGTACAGGTCATCCTGAACCCACGCCAAGCCACCACCCAACGCCGGCAGATTCACATTGCTGAAGGTGCCTGAGAGGGACGCGAAGTCCAGAATGTCGAAACTGTCGCCGTTGCTCGGGCTGAATCCGTCGATGAGCGAGACGTCCAACGAGCCATCCAAGAGCATGGCACCGGATGAGACGAGCTTATCGAACTCGCCATCTGCGGTCCCGCCCAGCTCGATGTCTAGAGCGGCACTCCCACTGACCACCAGGTAGTCTCCGGCGATACTTGTGGTTCCTGCCGAGCCACCCGGTGAGAGCGTCCCGCCGTTATTGACCAGATCGAATCCGATGTTCGCGGCGTTGAGGATTGTCCCACCGTCAAAGTTAACCACTCCGTCTCCATCACCGAACGAAATGTCGCTGCCGCTCATGTCGAGAACGCCACCCGTGAGGTTCAGCGTGCCTTGGCCATCGACGGTTTCGCCGAGCACCAACCCGGCATCGACCTTCAACGTGCCGTCCGAGACACTGGCGCTGCCTTCCCCAGTGACACCCACCGAAAGGCTGCCGGTCTGGAACGACCCGCCCGAAACCGCGATGGCTCCTACGGCGCCAGCGGTTCCCTCGACGTCGGATGCCACGACGGTCGCACCGGCGACTACCAGACTTCCGCCACTCACGTTCAATTCGCCCTGCGAGTTATAAAACCCACCGACCTGGATGGAGGCGGCAGTGACCGTTCCGCCCGAAAGGTTGAATAGGGCCAGTTCGCGTCCAAGCGCCGGATCGAGGCCCGCTTTTTGCCATCCGCCGAGTTGTAGGTTGGCGAGTGAGACCGTACCGCCCTCGACTCGCAACTCGCCTTTGTTGAAGTCACCCTCAGTCTGCTGTTGGGCAATCGCCAAGCCTCCGTTTATTGTCAGAGATGCGTTGTCCTTGACGTGGATGAGACCATCGCCAGCATTTCCTTGACCGAGCTGAATGTTGGTATCCGGATTCTCGAATACCACGGTGCCGGTTCCGGACAGGTTGAATTGTCCTGCGAGCCTGGAGTTCTGTTGCTGACCGTCAACGGGGTCGCCAACGTCATTCGTGCCCGACCAATTCGAACGAACCGTGACCGTGCCTCCCGAGATATTCGCGATGGCCGATCCCGTTTCCACGTCTTCGCCCGAGGCTGCATCACCGGACATGAACCGCCCGCCGATATCAAGCGTGCCGCCGCTCATGTTGTAGATGCCCTTGGCCGGAACAAAGTTGTCGCGTCCGAGGAAGAAGTCAGCTCCGACGGTGACGGCGCCACCGCTCTGATTGAAAATCGCGGCGGTGTCTCGGTCGGACGGAATCCAGGCGCCTCCATCAACTTCTGTTTCGACTCTCATCCGGAAGCCGACGTTTAACTCGCCACCTTCCACATTCAACACGCCAGCGTCACCGATCTCGGTGAATACATACAGATCGTCCGGGCTAACGACGTCGCCGTCGCTAATGGTTGCCTGATTGCCGCCAGTGGCACCCGATCGAATGACCGCCGCGATGCCATCCTCGAGTTCAACCGGATTGGGATTGTCCGGAACCTGCTCCGGGTTCCAGTTCAGCGGGTCGGTAAAGGAGGTTGACGGGCCTCCTGAATTCCACTCGATTGGATCGTAGAACGGAGGCTGGATGACCTGTCCTTGGGTGTGCTGCGGCACCAGTCCGGCCGTAATGGCGGCAAGAACTACGGTACTTAGGGCACTGCGGGAAAACGTACGTAACATATCTTGTCCTCTAGTAGCTGATTCAGTGGGTGGGGAGCCGTCGAACCGGCACGAATGGTGAACGCAATAACTCACGGAGGTGGCTCGCAAACCGCGAACTCACTTTGATTCGGCGTTCAATGTATCATGTGCGGAACCCGAAATGTCGGCAAAAACATCCAATTTTCTGGCACACATGCCGGTCCGTCGCCGATCGCGACCTACTCGATCGAGTCGGACGGAACCGATGTTGCCGGGCTTTTCGGTGGGCAATTCGCGAGCCGAAACTCACGAGGCGTCATCCCCATTCGTCGATGAAAGACTTCGTAGAAGTATTTCGCCTCGTTGAAGCCACAGCGTTCAGAAACTGTTGCAACGGCCAGATCGGTTTCAATAAGCAGCCGGCGCGCGAGCTCGAATTGCGTGCGCAGGATTTCTGCCTTGGGTGATCGGTCTAACAGTTCTCGAAATCGTCGGTTCAGAGTGCTTCGAGAAAGAGGGACCGTCCGCAAAACGTCTTCAACGGTGATACCGGCACACGCCTTTTCGCGAATAAAGCGGATCGCCGCGACGATCTCAGGATCATCAACCGCCAACAGGTCGGTTGACTGTCGGGTGACCACGTAGCGAGGCGGGATCAGCTTTCCTGGATGCGAATAATCAGTGTCATCCATCATCTTGTCGAGCGTTGCCGCAGCCTCGTAGCCGACTCGCTCCGTATTTAAGTCGACACTACTTAGGGGGGGGATGGACAGGCCGCAGGTGTACGGGTCGTTGCCCACACCTAGTACGGCGACTTGATCCGGAACGACGATGTCACTCGCCCGACATGCGTCTATCAATTCCTGGCCTTGAGCGTCATGACAGCCAAGAATTCCTACCGGTTTAGGTAATTCACGAATCCACTGGCCCAGTCGTTCTTGACGCAGATCCCAATTCGTTACCTCAGGTGAACCTTTGGAGTAGCTATAAACGTGGCAGTCGAGGCCCGCCTCGGTAACTCGTCGACTGAACTCCACTCGGCGCTCGTCGTCGTATCGATACGTTCCAGGCGGCTCGCCGTAAAACGCGAAATGCCGTAGGCCACGATCTCTGAGGTGTTCGAATGCCATCTGGGCGACGGCGGAATTGGATGCACCGAATGGCGAAAGCTGCAGATCGGTCAGCGCGTGACGCAGGTCGATGACCGGCACGCCGTGACCAAGCACCGTCTCGGCAATTCGGCGATTGTCGATCCGAGCGAGAATCCCGTCGCCTCGCCATTTTTCGAACCAACGCGGAACAGGCTCGGACAGCCCGTACGGCCTAAAATGGATCCACCAATTGCGTTTTTCGAAATTGTATCTCGCAATTCCATTAAGCAGGCCGCGACCATACGCTCGGGAAGTTTCAATGATCAACGCGACGTGCCGCATGGCAAACTCAATCATCTACCGTTAACCGGCCGTATTGGGCACGCAACGCAAGCCACCGGCCTCGCGACCTAGCGGAGGCGACGGGCCGCCATACCAGTCAAACCCAACAGTAACAGTACCAAGCTGCCCGGTTCGGGCACCGCGGCGGTGGCTGGACGCTGACCCGCTTCGTAGCCTCCATCGGACAAGGCCGCGACCAGGTCACCCGTGTTTGTCCGTCCGTTGCCGTCGAAGTCACCCCGAGTCCAGACGCTGTCCACGTCCACTTCGTACGCACCGGATGCGAGCACGATAACGAGGTCGCCGGAGTTGAATTCGCCATCAAGATTCGCGTCACCAACCCAACTACCAAACAGGTCACCGATCCACACGGTGACGTCATCGGCATCGACCAAGGCATCTCCGTTCAGGTCGTAATCGGGGGGATTGAGACCGCCGGCCGATCGTTGCGTTAAGTCATCGATATCGGCGGCGTCCAACGTGCCGTTGTTGTCGAAATCACCTGGGTCACCACCTCGTGCGGAACCGACGATGAAGGCCAGATCATCAATGCTGCCGAAACTGCCCGTATTATCGGGATCGTCATCGAATGGCGGCCCGTTGAAGACGGCGAACCTCGTGATGTAACGGCCCGCTGGGGCGTCAATGGCGAAAAACGTATCGTCGAGGCCGTCGCTCCTAGGAAGAAACTCTTCCAAACTTAATGTGTTTCCATCATCCAACGTGGCTTCCACCGTGATTTCGAAGGGTCCTTTGTTGCCCGACAGGACGGTGACACCCATGCTCAGGACAACCTCTCCGCTGCTGACCGATTCAATCTCCCACACAAAGTCGTTCGTGCAGATGGGGGACGTGGCGCAGTGCTTGCCGAACACATAATCGCCAGAGATTGCAGTTCGACCGTTTCCTGGGCCAGTCACCCAAGTTGACTCGTCGCCGTTGGCCAGTGTCAGCGTTTTGTCTGCTCCTGCGCCAAAGCTTGCTTCGATTTGATCGATACCATTGATCGCGTCGGAGTCAAAGTCGATGACACCGCCGACACCGTTGTTAAATGCCGTCAGGACGCTCGCCGCGAACGAGTCGATATCGATCGAACCGGGCGCCGTCGCATCGATCGTGTTATCATTGATGTCTTCCTCGTCATAGATTCCGACCGTATCGATGACGAGTTGCCCCTGGGTGGCCATGGGCCCGAGCAGAGACATGGCAAGAAGAACGAGACATACGTGAGGCATTCTGGACATGAGGTTCATCCGTTGTTGTCTACTATTCTGCAAATGACGCTCTTCTGCAAACGACAAGAAGACGTTTCATGCAAGCGTCAGCCATTCGTCGGCCGAGTCGATTTACTGCCTTTTCCTGCATCCAAGGCCCAGTTTATCGAACATTCCACCGTTTGTCAGCGGTTGAGCCAAATTCGGACGTTTTTGTGTGGTAATCGGAATGACAACGAGATCCGCACTGCCTAGCATGGTTCGTTGGTGGGGGTCGCGCAAGTGTATCTTCAGCTGCGAAGCTTCGACCCAGAGACAGCGGTCCGTAGGACGGGCGAATCGTTTGAATCACAGCATCACGGGAGAGGCGAATTGTTGACCAACGCAGTTCCGAACGAGAATGTCCTCGATGTCGACTGGCTGGAAGGGCACATGAGTCGGCCCACTGACGCCGTGGTTGCGATGATGAAACGGTTGTCGGGAGATATCCTGTTGCTCGGTGCCGGCGGAAAGATAGGACCGTCGATTGCCCGTATGGCGAAGCGAGCCTCCGATCAGGCGGAAACACCGAGACGAATCATTGGCGTTTCTCGCTTTTCTGACCCTGCCGCAGAAGCTCGACTCAAAGCGTACGGTGTCGAGACGGTTCGCGCCGACTTACTCGATCGTCAGCAGCTTGAGAGTCTGCCCGATGCCGAGAATATTATCTACTTGGCAGGATTTAAGTTTGGTGCCGCGGCCGAGCCCGCTCTAACGTGGGCCATGAACACGCTCCTGCCTGGGTACGTGATGGAGCGCTATCGCGACAGTCGAGTCGTCGCTTTCTCGACCGGTAGCATTTACGGTCTGAGCGATTTGGCGCGAGCCGGCGCCGTGGAAACCGATCCCGTGCAGCCCACCGACGAATACGGCATGAGCTGTCTGGGTCGAGAACGCATTATTGAGTATTTTAGCAGCAAACGGGGAACCAAGGCATCGCTGCTAAGGTTGAACTATGCCGTCGAACTTCGTTATGGCGTCTTGGTTGACATCGCGGAAATGGTTTTTACCGAGCAGCCTATCGATTTGACGATGGGGCATTTCAACGTCATTTGGCAAGGTGATGCGAATGCGATGGCACTGTGCACGCTCGAAAAAGTAAGTAGTCCACCGTTTATCCTCAATGTCGTCGGACCCGAGTTGCTTAGTGTGCGCCGCGTCGCCGAAATGTTCGGGCAAATAATGAACAAACGCGTTCAGTTCCAAGGAACCGAATCGCCTCGCTGTCTGCTGACCAATGGGCATCTTGGCCAACAGCTCTTCGGAAACCCTCGAATACCGATTGGCCAGATCATTCAGTGGACCGCCGACTGGATTGTGCAGGGTGGAGAGACACATAAGAAGCCGACGCGTTTCCAGGTGCGCGACGGTAAATATTGACGAGTGTCGAACATGAACATGCCGATCGATCCCACCATTCACAAGGCACTACACGATGGCCTCGCCATTCCCGCCTGCCCACTCGCACTAACGGTCGACCGGCGACTCGACGAGCGCCGTCAAAGAGCACTCATTCGGTACTACGCCGCCGCTGGTGCCGGAGGTGTCGCCGTGGGTGTCCATACAACTCAGTTCGCGATTCGCGATCCCAAACACGGCCTGTTTCAACCCGTTCTGGAACTTGCTGCCGAGGAGATGCAGACGCAGCAGCAGAGGCGGAAACGGCCGATAGTGCGAATCGCCGGAATCTTGGGCGACACTCCGCAGGCCGTTGGCGAGGCACAGGTCGTTCGCGAGTTCGGCTACCATGCCGGACTGCTCGGTTTGGCCGGACTGTCGGCACACAGCACCGACGCGCTGATCGAACACTGTCGTCGCGTGGCCGAGATCATCCCGGTGATCGGATTCTATTTGCAACCCTCGGTCGGAGGACGCGCGTTATCCTACGCGTTTTGGCGGCGGTTTGCAGAGATCGAGAACGTGATTGCCATTAAGATGGCTCCCTTCAATCGATATCAAACCTTAGATGTCGTGCGGGCCGTCATCGATGCGGGCCGAGATGATATCGCACTGTATACCGGGAACGACGACAACATTGTTTGTGATCTGCTGACGACCCACGACTTCTCGACGGACGGAAACGCGAAGCGGCGAACGATTTCAGGTGGGCTCCTCGGGCACTGGGCATGCTGGACGAAGAATGCCGTGTCCTTGCTTGAAGAATGCAAGCGATTACGGCAGCTGGACGGCATCCCCACAAGAATGTTGACGCTGGCCGTCCAAATAACGGACTGCAACGCGGCGTTGTTTGATGTCGCCAATGCATTTCGTGGTTGCATCCCCGGAATTCACGAAGTCCTGCGAAGACAAGGGTTGATGGAAAACACGTCCTGCCTCGATCCCAACGAGATGTTGAGCCCGGGGCAGTCAGAGCAAATTGACCGAGTCCATCGATCCTATCCACACTTGAACGACGATGCGTTCGTCAACGAGCACTTGGATGAGTGGCTCGCCTAAGTGGCTGTGGCTTCCAGCCGCAGTATCGGACCAGTACACGCTTTCGGTTCAACGCAGAGACGCGCAGAGGCCCGCAGAGTGCCAGATCGAGCGAGATAAGGGAATGAGCCGTACCTTCGGACGATGGAAACAGAAGATGGTTAGACTCGCTTGGAAGAAACACGCAACGACGGTTGTGATCTGGGCGTGCCTTTGCGCGATGGCGGTAGCACAGGACGGTCCGTTTCGTCGACATAAGCGGTTCATCGAGGCACTGAAGACGACCGCCGCCGATATAACGGATCAAGCACTCGTCGACGTCAAGACTCTTGACGACTGGAAACGACTTCGTCCCAAGTTGCGCCGCGAGTTTCTCTATACGATGGGTCTCGACCCGCTGCCGAAACGCACTCCGCTAGAGGTTCAGGTTACCGGTACGCTCGCGCGGCCTGGTTATCGAATCGAGAAGATCGTATTTCAGAGTATGCCCGGCTTGTACGTTACCGGAAACCTCTACGTACCTCGCTCGGCAGAACACTCGCCGGAGGAAGCACTCAAGCCGATGCCGACGATCCTGTACGTGTGTGGCCACTCGCCACATCCCTTGGGAGCCAAGTGGAACTACCAAGATCGAGTGTTGTGGTACGTAGAACATGGTTTCGTCTGTTTCGTTATCGATACGCTTGAGTTTGCCGAAGTCGCAGGGATCCATCATGGACTGCACGATCTGAATATGTGGCACTGGCTGTCGCGCGGGTATACGCCGGCCGGTGTCGAAGTCTGGAACGCGACGCGCGCGATCGATTACCTGGAAACTCGTGACGAAGTCGATGCGAATCGAATCGGAATCACCGGGATATCCGGCGGCGGCGCGGTGAGCTGGTATGCGGCAGCGGCGGATGAACGGATCGCGGTTTCCGTGCCAGTCTGCGGGACGTTTTCGTTCGGCTCGCAGGCAAAACATTGGCGAGCGAGTGGTCAGTGCGATTGCATTTACTATCACAACACGTTCCTGACGGACCAAAGTGTTGTCGCAGCTCTGATCGCTCCGCGTCCGTTGTTGATCTGTAGCGGTCAGCTTGATGCGGATTTTCCGCCCGACGGCTACCACAACGTGTTTCAGCGTGCCAAACGTGTCTACGATATGGTTGCCGAATCTGACCATAAGCCCAGTCGAATCCGGGAAGTGGATGAGGCCGTCGGCCATACCGACAGCCCGCTGTTTCGTCGGGAAGCACGGCAATGGATGAACCGTTGGTTGCGAGATGTCAACGTGCCAATCGATGTGGTCCCCAATCCCACAGACAAGCCGTCAACGCCGGAAGAATTAAAGTGCCTGACCCGTCTGCCGGCGGACGCGATCAACTACCGGATTGACCAGTTGCTCATTCCGACCGCAGTGCCGAAGGACTACAACGAACTTCCGAAATGGACGGTTCGGCGGAAAGAAATGCTGGCCGAGCTGCGCGACAAGAGTTTTCGGTGGTTCCCGAAGTCCGATCTACCGCTCAATGTGTCCGTGAATCGCAATCGAGGTGGTTGGGCGAGTCGCTATGCTGAATACAAGGATGTCGAGATCCAAACGGAGCCCGGTGTGCCGATTCGCGTCCAGCTTCTGCGAGCACGAAACCGATCGGCTGAAACGCCCCTATTGATCTACGCCAAGCGGCCGGGCGATTCGATCTACTTCCTGGACATCGACGAACTATTACCTGTTTTGGGACGCTGCGATGTCGCGATCCTGAATCCGCGTATGACCGAACACTCGGTCAGCGCCGCGGACTACGCCGACATCGAACGCACGGCTGCATGGATCGGTCGCACGATCGCATCGATGCAGGTCTGGGACATCCTACGCACCGTCGAGTGGTTGGGGAAAAACGAAAAGGTTGCACCGGCGTTGGTGTCCGTCTACGGCAAGGGCGACATGGGAATCGTTGCGCTCTATGCCGCGCTGCTTGACGATCGTATCGACCAAGTGATCCTGCGTGATCCCCCTGCGAGTCACCGTCGTGGACCTGCCTTGCTGAATGTCCTAAGAATCACGGATATTCCCGAAGCGACTGCCGCGTTGGCTCCGCGAAAACTGGTCTTCATCGGCGACGACGTTCCGTTTCCGTTCCGGTTCGCGACGACGATCTACAAGCTCCACGGACAAGCCGATCAGATTACTTCTTCACCCAGCCTGCCCGAAGCGTTGGAGATCTGGAAATATTAGGCCTTTAAGTGCTTGTCGAAGAAGGCGAACGCTTCGTCTTGCATCTTGCGACTGAAGCGGTGCGGGCCGTCGTAGAAACGGCCGCTGAACTGTCCGCCGACTCCCGCTTTCTGATAGACTGCGGCGATCTTGTCGACCGAGTCTTTCATGCCCTGAAGTGTATACAGACCGTCTTGTCTGCATTGTTGGACAAGCAGCGGCTTGGGAGCCATCATCGACACGACGTCGGGTAAGTCAAGATATCGATGTAGCGTCGGGAGAAAGTGGACCCACGAGTGAGTATCGATACGTGAATGGAGCATGGCTTTGACCGTCGACATGAATCCGGCCACGTTGGCCGCGGCGATCCGCTCGTCCAACCCGGCCAGGAACAACGAGCGGTAGCCGCCAAGCGAGATGCCGTTGCAGCCGATTCGTTTCGCGTCAACCTCGTCGCGCGTCAGCAGGTAGTCGATGGTTCGCATGTCGTCCCAGGCAACAATACCGGGCCAAGTCATTCCCGCGTAGATCAGCGACTTGACCAGCGTCGTTTCTTTGGAACGGCACTTTGCGTTCAGGTGAGCGACGTCGTCGAGACTGTACCGAGAGCGATCGAAACCGTACTTTAAGTCGGCGTCCAGCAGCGTTCGGCGTTCGCCGAACATAAAGGCGTCGATAGAAATGACAACGTAGCCGCGACGGGCTAGAGCGGTTCCTGTAGCGCGGCCGTCGTAGACCTTCTCGTGGTAGGCCTGCATCGTCGGATGATTGCTGCCAAGGTCCGTGACTTTCTCTTTTCCAAATATGAACATCCCGCCGTGAGAGTGCAGATCGATAATTGCGGGTGCTGGGCGGTCAAGCTTTTTGGGGATGTGGACGTAGGCCGGAACGCGAAACTCGGGGGTTGTCGAAAACACGACCTTCTCACGGATCACGTCTCCCAGATCCACGCGGTCGAGTAGCTGTGGTTTCGGATCGACCGGTTGGGGGCGATAACGTAGCGATTCCAGCGTCGTCTCACGAGCTTGGCGTTTGAACTCGTCCAAATCGTGAAATCGATCGCCAAGAAAGGAACTTTCAAAGTCATGCAGCTTTGAGAGACGCTCAATATCCGCGAACAGACTCCCCAGGTCGGCTCCGTTCGGATGGAGGTCGACACGAAGATCAGGGACACCCCCGAGTTGGTTCTGGCCTGCCTCCCGTGCGGTGCTGTCACTGCTGTGCGTCAGCAAGCTTGCCAGCGAGCCTGCTGTCGCCGTTTCGAGAAAGGTCCGTCGTGTTGATCTTTCACGCTTCTTTGTCATTGCTGAAACTCCTCATGCAACGCTGCTAATGCGAGCGGTAGATAAGAATATGCCCGTACGATAGACGTCCTCGTCCGTCGCCGGTGGATTCGACGGACGAGGACGTCCATCGTACGCTAAACTCACTCCCGCCGCTCGCTTAAGGGCGACTTTGGATCGGTGTCGCCACCTCACGGGCACATGTCATTCGCGCCGATGCCCGCTCTGCATTGTACGCATCGTCGAGTCATGTTTGGTCGGACTCAATCCGATGGCCTGTAACAATTTTTCTCATGTTGCCTGTGGATGTTCGACGATTTAGCACGGTAGTCATGGGATTGTCTTAACCTTTGCAGGGGCCGGATCAGCAAGTGCTCTCAAGAAAGAACAGAGCGAGAGAGACGCTAGTTTGGGCACTGCCCTTGCTCTCGGTCCTTTGCACGCTTCCTGGTACTCACTTCGTTTGCATGCAGGGGCGCGAGTATCAGGTCCGTGACTGTCGGATGCGCGGTGGCCTAGTACGGTTGGATGGCCGATGGGGCTCCGTTTGCTGCCAGCGGTCGCGACAGTTCCGGCAATCCCTTCCGGTCCGCCGGTCAACGCCCTCGCAGAGTCCTGAGCCGTGTGAGTGCCATCGCAACGTCTTCGTCGCGGCCGTGCCTTCTGCCAGCAAACGTATCGAACACATAACGAACGTTCGATTTGTTGGCAGTAGCGACACATCACGGGGTGTTTCGTTGGCCGTCGACGGTTCGCTTACCGCATCAAAGCGAAGCCAGCCCTTGCCTCCGGCCAACACGTGCGCCGATCTGTGCCGCTTTGTCATCTGAGTCTTTCAGTCAAACAGACGACGTGCCCAGACTGTTATGCGCTGGTCGTGTGACAGATGGGACCGGGGAACAGTCAGAACGGCCACGGATCTCAAGGGATCGAGGTAATAGCGCATGGTTAGGTTGTATATTGTTGCCGCTGCTTTCATCACTCTGGCTGGCTGCCAAGTCGCGGACCGTTCGTTGAACTTGAGTCGAGTCGAGGACTCATGGCAAGAGTCTCCGCCAAAAGTGGATCATCTCTCGTCCGTTCGCGTCACACCGGAGTCAGAAATCACGCGGCTGGTTCCGCCTGAGCCCGTGGGCGCCGAGCAAAGCGATCTCCCGGGGCCACGGGCCCATATCGTTCCGGTCGGGTACCAGCTCGAGCCGGAGGTCTTGCCGGCGACGGAACCGGTTTCAGATTTGACGCTGATGGACCTGGAGGGCATGGCTCTGCAGAACAACCCAGTGTTGGGCCAGTTGTCGGCGCTCGTGCGAGCAGCGCGGGGCCAGTGGGTTCAGGTGGGTCTGCCGCCTAATGTCGTGTTAGGGTACTCTGGGCAACAACTGGGTAGCCATGGAGAGGCCGAGCAGCAAGGCGTGTTCGTTGGACAGCAGTGGATCACGGGAAAGAAGCTTCGGCTCAACCGCCAAGTCGCTGCCTGGAAAGTGGAACAGGCCGAGCGTGACTTCGAATCGGCTCGGTTGCGTGTGCTCACGGATGTACGAACCAGCTACTACGACGTGCTCATCGCACAACGGCGGCGCGACGTGGCGAGCGAACTCGTTCGCATCAGTCGCCAAGGTGTCCAGGCCGCTCAAGCACTGTTTCGTAGTGAGGAAGTGAGCGAAGCAGATCCGCTCAGAGCGGACGTTGAATCCGCCACTGCGGGGATTCTGCTGCAAAACTCGATCAACCAGCACATCGAGGCTTGGCGACGTTTGACGGCGGTCATTGCCATGCCCGATTTGGAGTTGCAGCGATTGGCTGGTGAATTGAATCCGGACGACTTAGCCATTTCTTGGCAGGAACAGATGCAGCGTGTGTTGTCCGAGAGCCCTGAATTGGCGGCAGCAATCGCCAACGTCGAATCCGCTCGTTGGGCCGTTCGACGGGCCTATGCCGAAGTCATCCCTAACTTTGACGTCCAGGCCGTCGTCCAGGACGATCGATCCACGGGCAGCACGAACAGCAACCTACAAGTTGTCCTGCCAATTCCTCTTTGGAACCGTAACCAGGGTGGAATCAGCAGGGCGGAAGCCGAGGTTACGGCGGCCAGCCAAAGGGTCGATCGTCTCTCGCTGTTCCTGCAGTCGCGCCTGGCAATCGTGTTTCAGCGATATCAGAGTGCTCGAAATCAAGTCGAGCAGTATTCCCGAGACGGTGGAATTATCGAGAAGTCGCAGCGCACACTGGATCTGATTCGCACCGGGTATCAATCCGGGGAGTTCGGTGTCGTGGATCTGGTGACCGCTCAGCGTACGTACTTCCAAACTAACCTGGCTTACCTCGACTCACTGCGTGAATTGTGGGTTGCGGTCATGGAAATCAACGGGCTGCTGCTAAACAACAGTCTGCCCGAATAGACAGCTCGGGACGACTGGGGTAACATTCCGTAACGGGCAAGTTGCCGTTGCGACGGAGTTTCGGGGTGATTCGTCTCGTCTGGACGAAGATCCCGGATTGACCGACATGCAAATAGTCGATAGACAGATGGCGTAGTCGTACAGGTTTCGGTAGCTGGATTGGCAAGCATTCAGACCGTCCGGACCGTCGTAGCTGGATTCGCAAGAATTCAGACCGTCCGGGCCGTTTGAATTCTTGCGAATCCAGCTACGTCTTGCGGATCCGGCTGCGCCGTTTGTTAGACGTATCGAAATTGGCCGGGACACGGGGTCGCGGCGCTGTTGGAAACGTAGATAATCCGAGCTTACTCCTTATGCTTCGGTCTGCTATTTTAGCAATATCGATGATGACCCATGCAACACTCGGTTGTTGCTTTCATCATGCGCATTCTTGCGAATCGAATTGCTGTGATCTGCCGACAGCGACGGCCAGTTCGTGCGAGTGTGGCTCACACGGCGACGGCGAACGAGAACGGCCAAATGACGCACGCGTGCATCGCGAGTTTCGTGGTGCTGATCACTCGCAGCATCACGGCCAACACGAGTGTGAAGAGGGATCGTGTAACTTTCGGACGACCGAGTCATTTCGCCCGTTCAAGGTGACGAATCCCCAGCACTTTGTGTGTGCTTTCGTTTTTCCGCAGCAGAAATATGAGCTGGCGTTGGGAGCGACAAACCGAGTTTTCCCAATGGGGGCGGGCACGGCGTGTTCTGGCCTGCGCGTCCATCTGTTGCTTGACATCTGGCTCATTTGATTCTCTCTACGAACCGCGTCCTCTCATCGCGGTTGTCGGTGCGCCATTCCGAGTACGAGTTGCGTGTAGTTCGCTGAGATGCGTGTGATGCGCGTCGGTTGGCTACATGGATTGGTCCGTTGACCGCGTTGGATTGTGCCAACGCGTGGAACTTCCGTCGCTCGAATATGTTTGTCTCCCTCTGTAAATAGACGCTCGAGGGAGCCACCTCAATGGATATTGAACTATGAATCAAACAAATGGCACCCTTAGCTCGGTCGTGGTCAAGCGGTTGGCGGTGGTTGTCGCGATCGTTGTGATCGTGGCCGCGGCTGCCCTGTTCCGTAACCAGTGGCTTCCGAAGGCGAACGAATTGGTGGCGAGCATTGGCGGCTCTGCCAGCCAAAGTGATGCGGGTTCCAGCGATGCTGGGCACGACGGGCACGACGGGCACGACCACGGCGATGGCGATGGCGATGGCCACGACGACAAAGACGGACATTCGCACGACGACGGACATGACCACGCCCACGACGGTGGGCATGACGGGCATAACGAGGCCAATTCGCTGGAGCTTAGCCCGCAAGCTCGCAAAAACGTTGGATTGAAGACCGCCGAGGTCCAATTGCAGCTCTACGTCCGAACCGTTTCGATGCCCGCGACGGTTTCCGGGCGTCCGGGGCGATCGCATGTGGAGGTGACGGCGCCCTTGGGAGGGCGTGTCACGCGCGTCTACCCGATCGAGGGAGAGGCCGTTAATCCTGGGCAACCGCTCTTCGATTTGCGATTGACTCATGAAGAGCTAGTTAGGGCGCAGTCAGAATTTCTTCGTTCAGCCGAGGAGTTGGACGTTGAGCTACGTGAGATTAAGCGATTGCAGTCGGCCGGTGCGGCGATCGCCGGGAAGACGATCCGACAACGGGAGTACGAGAAGCAAAAATTGGATGCCACGCTTAACGCACAGAAACAGAGTTTACTCCTGCACGGGCTGACTCAGGAGGAAATCGAAGGCATTCTGAAGAATCGTAAACTGGTTCAGGGCGTCACCGTCGTCGCACCGCCACTTCCTAAGAACGGTTATTCGGTCCCACCCACGCATCCGTTCACCCTTCGGTCTCTGTTTGTCAAACCTGGTCAATACGTCGAGGCGGGTGCTCAGCTTTGCCTCTTGGTGGACTATGCCGAACTGTTCATCAAGGGACGCGCGTTTGAACACGACGGCCACAGTCTGTTACGGGCCTCTCGGGAAAAGTGGAAGTTGACGGCAACCACCGAAGACAACCCAGAGAACCCCGAAGTCATTGAGGGGCTGGAGATTGTCTACGTCGACAATGAGATTGATCCAGAATCACGAGCTCTCTATTTCTATGTCGGCCTGCCCAACAAGGTCGTACAGGAAGGCGAATCGGCTCATGGGCATCGGTTTCTCAGTTGGAAGTACCGGCCGGGTCAGCGCATGCAAATTCGTGTCCCCATCGAGGAGTGGCCGGACCGCATCGTGTTGCCGGTCGACGCCGTCGCGAAAGAGGGCGCGGAGAAATATGTCTTTCAACAGAACGGAAATCACTTCGACCGCGTGCCCGTGCAGGTCGAGTACCAGGATCAGCTATGGGCGGTCATCGCCAACGACGGCTCCATATCACCGGGCGATACCGTGGCGATCAGTGGCGCCCACCAACTACAGATGGCGTTGAAGAACAAAGCGGGTGGCGGTGTCGACCCTCATGCAGGACATAATCACTAGCGCCTCAACCCTGGACTCTGGACCCTCCAATGCTAAATGCCATTATTCGATTTTCACTGCGCCAGCGCATGCTCGTCGTTGCCTTTTCCTTGTTCTTAATCGGCTACGGCACGTGGACCGCGGTGAACATGGATATCGACGTATTCCCCAACCTCAATCGACCTCGCGTTGTCGTGATGACCGAGGCGGCCGGAATGGCGCCTGAAGAGGTTGAGGCACTCATTACTTTTCCGCTGGAGACGGCGATCAATGGGGCGAATGGCGTCGAGGCCGTTCGCAGCTCGTCGGGTGTTGGGATTTCTGTGATCTACGTCGAGTTCGACTGGAACACGGATATCTATAATGACCGCCAGATCGTCATGGAGCGATTGCAATTGGTGCAGGGACAGATGCCAGACGGCGTCAAACCGCAACTTGCCCCCATTTCGTCCATTATGGGCCAGATCATCATGATCGGTATGTGGAGCGAGGGCGGAAAGACGTCACCTCTGGACGTGCGCACTCTGGCCGATTGGGTCGTCCGTCAGCGACTGCTCACCATCCCCGGTGTGTCGCAAGTATTCACGATCGGTGGAGGCCGAATGCAGTTTCAGGTCCTTGTGAATCCGGACGCCTTATTGAGATATGGTATTACTCTGCAAGAAGTGAAAAAGGCTTGTGCCGAGAGCAACGAAAACGCGACCGGTGGTTATCTTGACGAACAAGGACCAAGCGAGTTCTTGGTCCGGGCCCTCGGCCGCGTGCAATCGGTTGACGATCTTAAGAGAACCGTCGTCACGATGCGCAACGAACGCCCCGTGCTGTTAGAGCAAGTGGCGACCGTGGTCGAAGGGCCCCAGGTCAAACGTGGCGACAGTTCCGCGTATGTGAAGATTGAAGGGGAACGGCCCCGCGACGCAAGCCAGAATGAGGACAGCGCGCAAACATCGTCTCGGGCTCAAGACGCTGAACTCGCGGCGTCGGATTCTTTTGACGCCTACTTCGAAGGTGGCCCCGCCGTCATCCTGACGGTCAACAAGCAACCGAACGCCGATACACGGGCAGTGACCGACGAGATCATGAAGGCCCTGGCGGACCTTGGACCGTCACTGCCGGATGATATTCGAATTCACCCGGAACTGTATTCGCAGAAGGAATTCATCGAACGAGCCGTGGAGAATGTCATCGAGGCACTCCGTGATGGTGGCATCCTTGTTGTCATTATTCTGTTTCTGTTTCTGATGAACTTTCGTACCACTTTCATCACGCTGACGGCCATTCCTCTATCGATCGGAATCACGGCGATCGTCTTCCATGCCTTCGGCCTGTCGATCAATACGATGACGCTGGGGGGGCTGGCCGTTGCCATTGGCGAGCTCGTGGATGACGCCATCGTGGACGTCGAGAACATTTTCCGGCGACTCAACGAAAACCGGCACGCGAAAAATCCCAGGAACACTTTGCTCGTCGTGTTTCAAGCGAGTTGCGAAATCCGTAACTCGATCGTGTTCGGCACGATGATCGTTGTACTCGTGTTCTTGCCGTTGTTTGCTCTTTCGGGAATGGAGGGACGGCTGTTTGCTCCGCTGGGCGTAGCCTACATCGTCTCGATCCTCTCCTCCCTGTTGGTCTCACTCACGCTCACGCCGGTTTTATGCTACTGGCTGCTTTCGAGTTCCAAAGCCGCATCCCATGAAAAAGACGGTCCCCTGTTGCGATTTCTAAAATGGGTTGCTGGTGGAGCGATCGGATTCAGCTTGCGGTTCTCGCGCATCATGCTGTTGTTGGGCGGTGTCGCCGTCGTCATCGCGGCAGTCGCCTTGTCCGGTCTGGAGCGAGACTTCTTGCCGCCATTTAACGAAGGAGTGGCGCAGCTCAACGTGGTGCTCCCCCCTGGCACGTCACTACGAAAGTCGAATGAGATCGCCGGAACGGTCATTCATCGGCTGCAGAGCGTTGAGGGCGTGGCGGCTTTCGCACGCCGCACGGGACGCGCCGAATTGGATGAGCATGCGGAAGGCGTTAATGTTTCGGAGTTCTTCATCACCTTCGATCCGGACGCCGATCGCGAACGGGAAGAAGTCCTCAAAGATATTCGCCTTGCCATGGAAGACATTCCGGGCATTGTCACGACCGTTGAACAACCTCTGGCTCACCTCATTTCGCACATGCTCTCTGGCGTCAAGGCCCAAGTGGGTATCAAGATCTATGGTGATGATCTCAATGTCCTGCGCCAGAAAGCCCAGGAGATGGCGGCGGCGATGCGGAAGGTGGACGGAGTGACCGATCTAATGGTCGAACCTCAAGTCGAGATACCTCAACTTCGAATCGAACTGGATCGCGATAAGTTGGAGTTGTACGGTTTGACGCCGGTCTACGTCAATGAGTACGTTGCGACGGCCATGAACGGAGATGTCGTCTCGCAAGTGCTACTGGGACAACGAACCTTTGATCTGATGGTGCGAATGGAGGAAGAATACCGAGAGAACCTCGAATCGCTCAAACGCCTTTCGATCGATTTACCCCAGGGCGGGACGACACCGTTGTCTTCGGTTGCCAAGATCTACAAATATAGCGGCCCCAACACAATTAACCGCGAAAAAGTGCGGCGCCGGATCGTCGTCCAATGTAATGTTGGTGGCCGTGGGCTGGTGGATGTTGTGGAAGATATTCAACGACTCCAGCGACCCGTGATTGAGTCGCTGCCGCCGGGATACTTCGTCGAATACGGTGGGCAGTTCCAAAGTCAAAAATCTGCCAGTCGCGTGATTGGTGTTCTGTTCGGCATTTCGATGCTCGGCGTGTTCATGGTACTGTTCACGCTGTTCGGGAGTGCGAATTTTTCGTTGCAAGTCATGGCCGCGCTGCCAATGGCCTTTATCGGCTCGGTCGCAATGCTCGTCCTTACCGGGCAAACGCTGACCATCGCGGCGATGGTCGGCTTTATTTCGCTCGGAGGTATCGCTTCTCGCAATGGGATCCTGCTTCTTAATCACTATCTGCATCTCGTTCGCTACGAGGGTGAAACGTGGTCGAAAGAGATGATCATCCGAGCGGGCAAGGAGCGACTGGCGCCGGTCTTAATGACGGCCCTCACGTCCGGAATTGGACTCGTGCCACTGGCGCTGTCCGCAGGCGAAGCCGGCAAGGAGATCCTCTATCCGGTCGCCACGGTGATCATCGGAGGGTTGCTTAGTAGTACGGTCTTGGAGTTCTTTGTGCGACCGGCTTTGTTTTGGAGATTTGGCCGCCACGCGGGACAGCAGGTCGTTTCGTTAGACTCGACCGAAGTGCCGCTCGTTGAGGAATCGGAAGATAGTCACGGAGACGAGAAAAGGGAAGTTGTCGAATCAACGTAAGAGGGAGAGTCATGAAAGGCTTGCCGTTTGCAGAGCTGTGGGCCGACGAACGTCGGCGCGCAACGACACTCGTCCTGATCATCTCGTCGATTGCAATCGGCGCTGTCGGGATGTTCGTCGTGAATCGCTTTGGGTTGCTTGGCGGTCCATCGGCCTCGAACTCAGCGAAGCTCGGACACGACGAGGCTGGGTCGCACGAGCACGATGGCGGACACGAGCACGATGAAGAGTCGGGGACCGTCACCCTGCCGAAAGGGAAATGGGATGTCGCCGGGTTACGTGTTGAGCAAGTTGAACGAGGCACGTTGTCTGGATTCGCTTGGGTGACAGGCAAGCTCACGCTGAACGAAGATCGCTTGGCTCACATCTACTCGTTGGCCGATGGGCAAGTGCACAGCGTCAACGTCCAGTTTGGTGACGACGTCAAGCAAGGGCAGACGCTCGCCGTGATCGATAGTAAGGAGGTCGGTACGGCCAAACTGAATCTCTATCGAGACCGGCTCGCTGCCGAGTTCGCTCGCGTTAACAGCGAGTGGGCACGAGAGATCAGCACGAACACGCAAGAGCTGGTCAAAGTGCTCACGACAAGACCGCCGATCGAGTCGATTGACGAGGCCTTCGTGGACAAGCCGATGGGCGACTATCGGCAGCAATTGATGACCGCCTATGCCGCCCTGTACAAGTCGAGGAAGGATCTTGAACGCTTAGAGCCCTTGGCCAGTCAAGGTGTGGCGGCCGGCAAGCAGGCGCTTGCAGCAAAAGCGATCCTCGAGGCCGACAGCGCTTCGTTCCAGGCGCTGCTGGAACAGCTTAAATTCACAACGCCGCAGCAAGCTTTGTTGGCGGACCAAAAACTGCAGCAGGCCGAGCAAGCGGTCGCCGCGAGTCGCTCGAATCTTTTTATCTTGGGATATGCTCAAGAAGATCTGGTGGACATCGATCCACTTAAGGAAGGCGAGGCGATTGCCCACTATCGAATCAAGGCGCCGTTCGATGGGACGGTGATCAACAAGAATGTCGTCCTTGCCGAACGTGTCGGACCGGATACGGAGATGTTCCAAGTCGCCGATTTGTCGACGTTGTGGGTTCAGGCGGACATCTACCAGAAGGATCTGCCCAAGCTCGATAAGCTTGGTGGTACCTTGCGGTTTCTTGCCACGAATTCAAGCCACGAGCACACGGCGAAGATCTTCTATACCGGTGATATTCTTGATCCCGAAACGCGCACCGTGCGACTGAGTGCCGTCGTCAAGAATCCCAAGCGACATCTCAAAGTGGGGATGTTCGTCGAAGTGGCGCTTCCCGGAGAATCGATCGAAGACGTGATCACCGTGCCCGTTTCCGCGCTTCAGGAAATCGATGGAAAGACCATCGTGTTTGTGCAGACGGCGGAAAGTCAGTTTGAAAAACGTAGTGTCATTCTCGGCTCGCGAAACGATGGCATGGTTCAGATTCGCGAGGGCCTGGAGGCTGGTGAACATGTCGTTGTGGCGGGTGGCTTCGCCCTGAAGTCGGAGCTAATGAAGGGTTCGATCTCGCACGGCCATTGAGCGCGTTAACCGTTGAAGGTTAGGACTCCCATGATCAACAAGATTATTGACGCTTCGCTCGACAATCGATTTGTTGTTCTACTGCTGGTCGCCCTGTTGATTGCGGTTGGCGTGGGGGCGGTCATGACCTTGCCGGTCGACGCCGTTCCGGACTTGACGAACGTTCAAGTTCAAGTGCTCACGGTCTCCCCATCGCTTGGGCCCGTCGAGATGGAGCAGTTTATAACGTTTCCGGTCGAGACGTCGATGAGTGGCGTGCCGAAGGTGGAGGAGATTCGCAGCGTCACACGGTTCGGACTCTCGAACGTGACCGTGGTGTTCGAGGAAGGAACGGACATCTATTGGGCTCGCCAGCAGATTAACGAGCGTCTGACGGAGGCTCGGGGGCAAATTCCTGACGGGCTCGGGACACCCACGATGGGGCCGATCGCGACCGGTATGGGTGAAATCTACCAGTTTGAAGTTCGAGCCAAGCCCGGTTACGAATTCGATCTGCAACAGTTGCGCACTATTCTCGATTGGCAAGTCGCATTTCAACTCCGCGGCGTACCAGGCGTGATCGAAGTTAACACGTTCGGCGGAGAACTGAGAACGTACGAGGTGCAAGTTGACCCCGATGCCTTGTTGAATTACAAGATCTCGTTGAGTCGCGTCTTCGAGGCGCTCGCGAAGAACAACGCGAACGCCGGAGGCGGCTACATCGTCCACGAAGAGGAGCAACAGCTCATTCGAGGCGAAGGCCTGGTGGAGTCGCTCAGCGACATCGCCAACATCGTGCTGGATAGTCGCGAAGATGGGACGCCGATTCACGTTCATGACATCGGCGAGGTCCGTTTCGCCCCGATGCTGCGTCAGGGCTACGTGACACGTGACGGTCGCGGTGAGGCTGTCGTTGGCATCGTCATGATGCTGATGGGTGAGAACTCACGTGTTGTTGTCGATCGCGTCAAGCAAAAGGTCGTGGAGATCGAAAAGACGCTCCCTGACGGGGTCTATATTGACGCCTTCTACGATCGCACCGGACTCGTGCGCCGAGCGATTGGTACGGTGACGGAGAACATCAGTGGCGGCGCGCTTTTAGTCGTCGTTATGCTCTTTCTGCTCGTCGGCGACCTGCGCGCTGGACTGATCGTCGCTTCCGCCATTCCGCTGTCGGCGCTGATTACGTTTATTTCGATGAAGTACTTCGGTGTGTCGGCCAACCTCATGAGTCTGGGAGCACTCGACTTCGGCATTATCGTCGACGGATCTGTCGTGATGGTCGAGAATGCCGTTCGGCACGTCGCCGAAGCGAAACGACTGAACCCAGATCTCAAGAAGGCGGGATTGGACGTGTTTCGCGAAGCGGGGCACGAGGTCGCGCGCCCGATACTCTTCGCTGGAGCCATCGTGATCATCGTCTTTCTGCCAATCCTCTCGCTGCGTGGTCTCGAAGGCAAGATGTTTGGCCCCATGGCGTTTTCATTCATGTCAGCACTCGTCGGGGCGCTCGTCCTTGCCCTCACCGTGATGCCCGTGTTGGTTTCTCTGTTCCTGGCCCGTAAGTTCAGTCAAAAAGATGCGCTACTCGTGCGATGGTGCAAACGCGCATACGATCCGGTGCTCAAGTTCGCGATCGGCCGACCCGTTTATGTCGTGCTGAGCGCCGTGGGAGCATTGGCCCTGGGTGTGCTGCTCGCAATGGGTTTCGGAGCCGAATTCGTGCCGAAGCTGGATGAAGGTGACATGGCGATCCAGGCGATTCGACTCCCCAGCGTTTCGCTCGAGCGGTCAATCGAAATGACGACAGCCATCGAGAAGGCGCTGTTGGATGCATTTCCCGTTGAAGTCAAATCCGTGATATCGAAAACCGGTCGGCCAGAGATCGCAACTGACCCGATGGGTATCGAAGCGAGTGATATTTTTGTTATTCTGAACGACAAAGATGAATGGCGGTTCAGCAGTAAAGATGAATTGGTTGACGCCATGAAGGAAGTGCTGGAAAGCAAGATCCCGGCGAATAACTTTAGCTTTACGCAGCCCATCGAATTGCGAGTGCAAGAATTGATCGCCGGTGTTCGCTTGGATATCGGCATCAGTCTCTTTGGCGACGACCTTGAAGTACTGAAGAAGGTCGGCGATGAGATCGCCTCAGTCGTCCGCCAGGTCCCCGGCGCCGCCGACGTGCAAGCTGAGCAAACCGGTGGGCTGCCGTACATCCAGATGCGAATTCGGCGTGATCAGATCGCCCGTTATGGAATTAACGCCTCCGATGTACTCGATGCCATTTCGATTATTGGCGGCAAAGAAGTCGGACAGATCTTTGAAGGGCAGCGGCGATTTCCTCTTCAGGTTCGTCTGGCACCGAAATGGCGCGAAAGTGTCGAAACGCTTAAGCGACTCAAGGTCACGGATCCCCAGGGACGTCATATCCCGCTGGAACAGTTGGTCGATATTGACGTCGCTCCTGGCACGGCGCAGATCAGTCGCGACCAGATCCGTCGACGCTTTCTAATACAAGTGAATGTTCGTGGCCGCGATTTGGCAAGTTTCGTGGCCGATGCAAAGAAGGCGGTCGAGCAACAAGTCGAACTGCCACCCAACTACGGACTTGCGTGGGGCGGCCAATTCAAGAACCTGCAAGACGCGACGGGTCGACTTTCGATCGCCGTTCCTCTCGCGCTGTTCCTCATCTGTTCGTTGCTCTATATGACTTTCAACTCCGGACGGTTGGCGCTGCTGATTTTTCTGAACGTCCCTATCGCGACCACCGGTGGCATCTTCGCGCTGTGGTTGCGCGGCATGCCTTTTTCCATATCGGCCGGTATCGGATTCATCGCCCTGTTTGGCATCGCGGTGATGAACGGTGTCGTCTTGATCGAACACATCCGATACCTGCGACATCGAGGAATGAGTGTCAATGAGGCCGCGCATCAAGGAGCTCTCGATCGGCTGCGCCCTGTGCTGATGACGGCGACTACCGATGCGCTAGGGTTTATCCCGATGGCAATCTCAACCAGCTCGGGAGCCGAAGTGCAGCGGCCGCTGGCCACCGTTGTCATCGGAGGTGTTGTGACATCGAGTTTGTTGACGTTGGTTGTCCTGCCGGCGATCTACCATTGGTTCGAGCCCAAGAAAGAAGGTGAGGTAGAAGTATGACCAGTTCAAAAATGAAAGAAATCAAAGCGATCATACAACCCTTCATGCTTCAGGATGTACTCAGGGGACTGGCGAAAATTGATAGTCTGCCCGCTGTCACCGTGTCGGAAGTCACTGGGCACAGCGTTGTACACAGCGACTATAAACCTAACCCAAAGCTAAAGCTGGAGATTATCGTGTCAGATGAATTCGCCGATCAAGTTGTCGACACAATCCAGCGATGCGCGTGCACAGGTAATTCGGGCGATGGTCGCATCTTTGTTATCGACGTGGAAGCGAGCGTCAAGATTCGCACGGGTAAGCGAGGAACGACAGACTGACCGTGGGTGGGACGGAGAAGCGACTTCGGATTCGGCCCCGCGTGACTGTGGCTTGCGAGTGAAGATCGATAGGAATTGCACCACAGAGATCACGGAGGGCACTGCGTTTTAGGGGAATAGACAAATCCACCAAATCTCGTACCGAACACGATTGGCGGGACTCCGCCACACCGAAACGTAGCTGGACAGCACTAGTGGTGTCCTCCACCGTGTCCGCCATAGTGACCGCCATAGTGACCGCCATAGTGACCGCCATGACCGCCATAGTAATGTCCTCCACCGTGGCCGCCGTAGTAGTAGCCACCGAGGTGTCCGATCCCAAAACTGACGCTCGCTCCGGGATAGTAACCGTAGCTTTCGTAATAGGTCGGATAATAGTAATACGGCCGATAATAGGTCGAGTAGGAGGGGTACTGACGGCCGTCATCGACCGAATATCGGTAGCCGCAGCCGTGGCCAGCTGCTTGTACCGTGGATGACGCGGCGACCGCAAGGAAGACGCCGAACGCTAAGGCGAAGTAGATATTAGGTCTGTTCATCGCTCAGCTCCTTTCAAGAAACCACAACCGTCTGTTTTTCTTGTGAACAAATCGCGTCGAATTCCTAGATGAATCAACACGTCCTGACGCCGTCGGCTCAGAAGACTCCTCAATGTTTACGTGTTAGTGGCCGATTCGAAAACCGAAGTGCGGCGTGTCAATGCTGACACCGAGGCGTGATGCATGGCCGTAGCTTCCGCCGTTCCCGTGACCACGATAGCCACCCCGCGCATAGCCGCGTTCATTCACGACATAGCCACCTGCGCCGTGAGGGGACGCAAACAGGAGACCGCCACCGTGTCCGTAGTAACCGTGCGCAACCACGTTGCGTCCGTAGCCGCCGTGCGGAGCGTAGACTTCGTGCCCGCTGTAAACGTGACTAGCGTAGCCGTAGCTAGCGTCACCGTGGCTAGGGCGCCTGTGGCTCAAATCGGATGCGTTGGCCGACGTGGCTACAGAAAATCCCCATGCCCCAACAATCGTCAAGAAGATCGTCAAGCGTTTCATCGTGGATCTCTCCTCTACTTCTCGGAAACGTGAATCAAAACAAGAAAACAACGTTCTTCGATCTCGCGATCGTCGCACCAAGATCGCATTCTTCATGCCAGCTTCGATAGATATTGGCAGGAACGCTGATTTCGAGTACTAACAAGGCGTCTTCGCACGAGTGCCTTTGGGTTCGCCTACGTTGTTGTCATCCGTTTGACAGCGCGCATCGACGAACCGATGACGCTCAAAAAAATCCTTCTCATGTCCATACAGTTCACTGGTCGATTAGGGTGACGGGGTCGGATAGCCCTAGTTACTCCATTGGAAACGCAGCCCTTAACAGACACGTGTGACTTTGCGACCGGAGATGCGATGTTGTGTCCGCGACACAAACCGAACGCCCATCGAGCCATCACCTGGCTAATGGCCGCGCTGTTTGTATTGCCGACATCCGTGTTTTCGACATGTACATGTTTGGGAGCTGACGGGCGTGCAGATTGCTGCTCTGGAGGGGCATTTGGAGACGCCCCAAATTGTTCGTTGTGCTCCGTAGAGGGCGATCTGGTTGAGTTGCCTCGAATCAGCACGTCACCAATCTCTCTCGATCATTCGGAGTGCCGTTGCACGCGCCAGTGTCCCTGTCGATGTGGCCCAACGAGTACGTCGTCCGCCCAACTCGCCGTGGGACAGCGGATATCGCCGAATGATCTGTGTCTAGGCAGTGCGAGGATCGAAGCGGGCACGTTCGCCGGCTTCAGCTTCAAACTCGTTGCCACTTCTTCTGCTCCGGCCTTGCCGGCTTCAGCCCACCAGCGCTGCGTAACTCTCTCGCGTTTTAGACTCTGAGACGGGACGGTTGATTTGCTGCTGCGATTCTTGCGGTGGTGAGTCACCGGATTCTGGGATTTCCGTTGTCCACACTCTTTGCGCGCAGACGTCTATTCAAGGAGAGTTGCCGTGTTGGAAAGTCAAGCTAGATTCCGTTGCTGCGAAGCGTACTTGCGCGGCGTTGCCAAGACCGTCAATTTACATTCCGCCTCGACCCCATCGTATCGAACGCCCGTTCGAGCGGCAAAGAGAGTACTGATCGTCGAGCATCGAGACGAAGTATTCGCCGACTTAAGATCGCTGTTCGAAGCGCGCCGATGCCAGGTGGCACAGATCGTTTCCGGGGCGGTCGTCGCCGATCAGATCAAGCAGTTTGTCCCCGACTTGCTACTGGTTAACGAGACGATGCCGGACGAAAGTGGGTGGTTGATCTCTTGCAAGCTGCAGTTCACGAAGAACCGCCCGACGGTATGGCTCTACGCGGAGCGGGCACGGCGAATGCTAGAGGATTGGATGGACGTTTGTGGCATTGACGAAGTACTCGAATACGGGGGCATCCGCACTCGACTCGACTCACGAGTGCGCGAACGGCTAAGACACTGGCTTCACGCATTCGACGCCGATCGCCAGCAAGGACAAACGTCTCGCAACAGTGCGCAGCTCGTGGCCAAATGTGCATAACTCGACCGTCATCAAAACGTTGGTTGCTCGACTGCACTTTTCGAGTGAGGGAACGCTAGGCTACACTGTCTACGGCTGCTTCCATCATCGCCGAAGATGATGGGAGGCTTAGCGTTCCACGGCGTCGGTCAATTCGTGTTGTTGAGTCGTGCAAACAGCGTCACCGCAGGGATTTGACGCGAAGCGAGCAAAGGTGCATCTCGTGGTCGAAAAGACACAAATCGACATTCGCGTTGTTTTACCGGATGTGCCAGACGCTCAGGACGCTTGTGTCCAGCGTCTCGGTGAACTGCTCGAAGCCAAGGAAGGAATCGACGCGGCCCATGTGATGCAAGCGGACGGTGAGCGGCCGGACCAGCTGTGCATCCATTTTGACCCGCGACGACTATCATTTGGTGACGTGCGCGAGCTGGCTCGCCGTTCCGGGGCAAAGCTGGACGGGCGTTACGGTCATCTCCTGCTCAAGACAACACCCATGCACGCCCGTAAATCGCGGTTTCTTGCCGAGCGACTGCACCGCGAGCAAGCGGGCGTTCTTGAAGCGGTGGCCTCGCCGGATGGACTGCTTCGCGTCGAATATGATCGAGAAACGACCGATGAGCGGGCGATTCGCCAACGACTGCATAAGATGCGAGTGAGGCTCGTCGAGGATCAACATGAGCTTACTGAGGCGCGACAAGGTGGTCAGCCTGCAGGAGAGACGCCCGAAGAATCGGATCATTCGCACGGCGGACTCTTTGGCGCGAATTCAGAGCTAATCTTCGCAATACTCTGCGGCGCAATGCTGTCGACTGGCTGGCTGATTTCTGTGCTGACAGCCGCGGCCCCTTGGGTACCTTGGTGTTTTTATCTTACCGCGTACGGATTCGGTGGCTTCTATACGGCGCGTGAGGCCGTCGAAAAAATACTCGCCGGTCAGTTCGAAATCGACTTTCTGATGTTGGTTGCCGCCATCGGCGCGGCGACGCTTGGCCAGTGGGCGGAAGGCGCTTTACTGCTGTTCCTGTTCAGTCTCGGCCATGCGTTGGAACACTACGCCATGGGGCGGGCGCGGCGAGCGATCGAAGCGCTGGCAGAACTTGCCCCCGAGACCGCATTGCTTCGACGAAATGATGGTACCGAGGTCGTACCGGTCGAACAACTGCGGCGCGGAGACATCGTGATCGTCAAGCCGAACGAGCGAGTGCCCGCCGACGGGATCGTGATTAGAGGCGAAAGCAGCGTCAACCAGGCGCCGATCACAGGCGAGAGCATGCCAGTGGACAAACGGCCGGTCGACGACTTGCAACAGGCTTTAAGGCAACCCGAGCAGCTTGATGCATCACACCGAGTCTTTGCTGGCACGATCAATGAGAGTGGCGCGTTGGAAGTTCAAGTGACGAAGCTTGCCAGCGAATCCACGCTCGCTCGTGTTGTCGAAATGGTTAGCGAAGCCGAAACTCAACAGTCGCCGACGCAACGGTTTACTGATAAGTTCGAACGTTACTTCGTTCCGGCCGTACTCGTGCTCGTTTTCCTTCTCATGTTCGCCTGGATGATACACGATGAGTCATTCGGCCAGTCGTTCTATCGCGCGATGGCCGTGCTTGTCGCTGCCAGCCCATGTGCATTGGCGATCTCGACTCCTAGTGCCGTTCTGAGCGGCGTGGCCCGCGCGGCACGCGGTGGCGTGCTGGTTAAAGGTGGCGGACCGCTTGAAAACTTGGGAAGGCTCGGCGCGATCGCCTTCGACAAGACCGGTACGTTGACCGAAGGCAAACCACAGCTGACTGATGTCGTTTGTCTCGATGGAGTTGCCGAAGACAAGCTATTGAGTCTCGCCGTTGCGGTTGAGCGTCTTAGCGACCATCCGTTGGCGGCGGCTGTGGTCCGCGGCGCCGAGGCGTGGATGAAGGAATCAAGAATCGAAGGATCTGGGACTGGCAATGAAGAAGGCGACGAGACAGACGGTGTCTCCAGATCTGGACCCACAACCCAGGACTCGGAATTCTATCAGATCCCCGAAGCCACCGGTCTGCGCAGCATCACCGGACGTGGCGTCCAAGCGATGGTCGACGACCAGATCATATACATCGGTAAGGACGATCTATTCTCTGAAGTTGACGGGCCGCCACTGCCGGATGCGCTGCACAAGAAAGTTGAATCGCTCGAAGCCAACGGACGCACGACGATGGTACTTCGACATGGCGAAAGATATCTCGGCGTTCTGGGACTGATGGACACGCCCCGCGACTCGGCCAAAGCGATGATCGCGGAGCTGCGTCAACTGGGCATTCGGCGGATGATCATGATTTCGGGTGACAATCAACAGGTTGCCGATGCCGTGGCTCGGGCGGTCGGTGTCGATGAAGCCTGGGGTGATCTGATGCCGGATGATAAAGTTGATGCGATCAAGAAGTTACGGCAGCAGGAAGAAGTTGCCATGGTGGGTGACGGCGTCAACGACGCCCCCGCGATGGCCAACGCCACCGTGGGGATCGCCATGGGCGCCGCCGGCTCGGATGTCGCTCTTGAAACCGCGGACGTGGCACTGATGGCCGACGACTTGAATCACCTTCCATTTGCGGTGGGTTTAAGTCGTCAAACGAGTCGAATCATTCGCCAAAACCTCTGGTTCAGCCTGGGCATGGTCGCGATTCTTGTGCCGGCGACTGTTCTCGGTTTGCGAATGGGGGTCGCTGTTCTTTTTCATGAAGGATCCACGCTACTGGTCGTCTTCAACGCCTTGCGTTTGCTGGCGTACCGCAAATAACGTTGATGCGGCGGCGAGCCAGGGCGTTCGTGCGAGATCAGCGCTCTTCTAGAATTCTATTTGCGTGGTACCGTCAACACGGGACAATTTGCTTTGCGAACGACCGCTTCCGCAACACTTCCGGTCAACGCATGTGCGAGACCTCGACGGCCGTGCGTACCGATCACGATGATATCGATGTCAGCATCCTTGGCATACGAAACGATCTGGTCGCTAACCGGACCTAATCGCGTTGCCAAGATGAGTCGGCTTGCTTCGCTTGCCCGGAGGCCAACGGCCTTCTGTAACGCCGCGAGAACTGCTGGCCCGACTCGGGTGCTCTCGCCCGGAGGCGGAAAGGTGAGATCCGGTTCGGGAATCTTATCCATCGACTGCTCGAGCACGTACAGCACGTGCAAGTCCGCTTCAAACGTCGCCGCCAACGTCGACGCGTACGCCGCTGCAGCTGCGGAATGGTCTGAAAACTCGGTTGGATGAAGGATTCTTGCGATCGTTGCCATGACGCTCGACCCCGGTGGAATAGGAGGGGGATCTTGTCGACGCTCGAGACTTCGGACGAGCGGTGCCGAACCGGGATGCCGGAGCCGCTGCCATTCTACTCTTCTCGTGACGTGTAGGGCAGCCATGGTCAACTGAATTTGGACTAGAATACCCTGATCGGAAGCACGGATGTACGCTCGGCCTACTGTCCGTCGGTGCATCGGGCGCTCGCTGACACACAACGACTGCCGATACGAAGATCTTTCGGGAAGTAGTGATGGACGAACATGTCATATTGGTGGACGAGAGAAACTCGCCCATTGGAACGTGTGCGAAGCATTTAGTGCATCAAGAGCAGACGCCGTTGCATCGCGGCTTTTCGTGCTTTCTGTTTGATGATCGAGGGCGATTGTTGCTACAGCAGCGTAGTTCCGAGAAGAAAACGTGGCCCTTAGTGTGGTCAAACTCCTGCTGTGGTCACCCGCAATCCGACGAGGCGTTGAGTGCGGCCATTCGACGACGCTTGCGACACGAACTGAGGATCGAAGATTGCGTACTGTATGAGGTCTTACCTGATTACCGCTACTTGGCCTCGTACAACGGAACGATGGAGAACGAGTTTTGTCCCGTCTGGATCGGTTGGACGACGAGCAAGCCCGTGATTAACAAGTTGGAAGTCGAATCGACTCGATGGATCGACTGGCACGGATTCGTTCGCGCGGTTGTCGACGCCGACGATCACAAGTACGATCACCTGTCTTGCTGGTGTCGCGAGGAGACGCAATTGCTTTACGTTTCGGATCGTTTTCAAGCACTGTGGTCGCAGCGTTTTTCGTAGGCGCGTCCTCGTCTCGCATTACATCGATCAATTAGGCAATGACGTGGATTGAGGACCAAATGCTTAATCAAAGTTCTTCCTATAGCTTCACAATGCGAATCCGGCATCGCACTCGACCGGGGCAGTTGGCCCGCATCACCTCCGCGATTGGCGAGGCCGAGGGCCTGATCGGTGCGATCGACATCGTGAGTGTGACCAAAGATTACACGATGCGTGACATTACCGTTGACTCCGGAAATGTCGAACATGCCCACCGCATCGTCGATCGCGTGCGTTCGGTCGAGGGCGTCGACGTCGATAAGACTTCCGACCGAACCTTCTTGTTGCATCTTGGAGGAAAGATCGAGGTCAATTCGAAAGTACCGGTCAAGACGCGTGACGATCTATCGATGGCCTACACGCCCGGCGTCGCCCGAGTCTGCTTGGCGATACACGACGATCCCGAGGCGGCCTTCGCATTGACCATTCGGCGCAACACGGTTGCTGTTGTCTCGGACGGTTCGGCAGTTTTGGGCTTGGGCAACATTGGCGCCAGGGCGGCGATGCCAGTGATGGAAGGCAAATCACAGTTATTCAAAGAATTCGGAGGTGTCGACGCTTTTCCGATTTGCCTCGACACGCAGGACGTGGACGAGATTGTCGAGACGTGTGTCCGGTTGGCACCGACTTTCGGCGGAATCAATCTGGAAGATATTGCCTCGCCTCGCTGCATCGAGGTGGAAGAGTCCTTGATTTCGCAGATCGACATACCCGTCTTTCACGACGACCAACATGGCACGGCGATCGTGGTCCTTGCGGCTCTCAAGAATGCGCTTAAAGTTGTAGGGAAGAAGTTGGATAACATCCGCGTGACGGTCAATGGCGCCGGCGCGGCAGGAGCGGCGGTGACGAAGTTACTTGCGTCGGTAGGCGTGGCAGACGTCGTCGTTTGTGACCGCAAAGGTGCGATCTGGCGCGGCCGGAACGATGAATTAAATCCCGTGAAATTATGGCTCGCCGAAAACACGAACTCTAACCACACCCAAGGGCCACTGAGCGATGCAATCGTCGGTGCGGATGTTTTCGTCGGCGTATCCGCGCCAAACGTGTTGACGCCCAACGATTTGAAACGAATGGCAAAGGATCCGATCGTGTTCGCGTTGGCCAACCCCGACCCGGAAATCTCGCCTGAACTCGCGTCTCCTCATGCGCGCGTGATGGCCACCGGACGCTCGGACTACCCGAACCAGATCAATAACGTCCTCTGCTTTCCTGGTCTGTTTCGGGGGCTGTTCGATGTGGGTGCCCGGCGAGTTACGAATGAGATGAAGATCGCCGCCGCCGATGCCATCGCCGGTGTCGTATCGGAGGACGAGGTGACCGACGACTACATTATTCCCAGCGTGTTCGATCGACGTGTGGCGAAAGTCGTATCCGAAGCCGTCGCGAAAGCCGCGATCGAGAGCGGCGTTGCACGCCGGCGGCATGATCTCTATGCTAACTTCGCCCGCCAGATCAATGGAGCGTAGTTGTGCCTCGCCGACGCTTCATGCGGCCGCCGGTTCTTCACTCGTGTCAATATCGCAGGCGACATCATTTGGTTTGCGATGATTGGCCATGAGATGAACGACCGATTGAGACAATCCAAGCAAGTCGCCATCATAGTCGAGCAGCGCATCGACGTTCAGGAAATTCGCCATTCCATGGTCGTAATCCGAGGACTGCGGCTGGTAGATCCAAACGCCCACGCGCCGATCGATGTACCGCAATTTGCTCGCCAACACCCAGCCACTCTGATCGGCAAGATCAAGGTTGGCGACAACCATTTTCGGTACGTAAATGCGGCATAATTCGAGGGCGTGAGTCGCTGACTTGGCGCGAATAACACGCATTCCGAATTCTGCCATGTCGGTCGCGATTCGTGCAAATACTTCGTCGCGGTGTTCTACGAGCAGCACTGTCGGCCGCAACTTTTCCGCGTTCTCGGTATCTTTAACTAGGAGTGTGCGCGAGTTATTCGGCTGACTTGTCGTATCCACGCCGCACTGCCACTCGTCGTCGGGGCGATGCGGGTGAGCCATCGTCGATGCCTTGGTTTCGCCTCGATCGCGCAACAGACGCTCCGCTCGCTCTAGGGCGTCTGGTCCCACCTGCTTCGTGGCAGTCAATGTACCGTCGTGCGATGTGTGCGCGATGAACCTGCCGCGACAGTGGCCGCAAGCGACACCGTGGCCGACATGCCGCAACTGCATTTCGACTGGACGACCGCAAACCGGACAATCCACGACAAGTTGAGAACGTTGCAGAATCATCATCATATCCTTCCATCAAACCGCTCACACGGCGCTGGCATTTCCTGAAGAGATCTAACACGAGGTCACGCGATGTGGAATCCTAAGATTCGCAGCGTTCCCGGACACAGAAAGACGCGCGACGCCTACGGCCACGAGCCCACGTGAAGAGAGCGTGTCAGAGCTGATAACGGCAGAGCAGAACACAGCGATCTGAAACGCTGCAAGAGAAGCGACTGACAGTATTGGCCGGTGAAGCCTGAGCTGTCTTGTTGCGAGTGGTGGTCACGATCGTCAGTGTCGCTGCGGCGAACAGGTCAACATCCACGGACGAGTTGATGGCCGCAGGATCAAACGCGTTGGGCACCGTCTGGTCACAGCTGCCTTCTGGGCATTGACACCGGTTGGACACCGCATCAGTTGCTTCTTGGCCACAACACGAATGCTCCGAGTCGCACGTCGAAGAGCAGCAGCTCGACGAGTCATCCGAACCGCGGTCTGCCCGAGGACTCGCCGCCAACCGCACGGCATCGTTCTGAACGGCTCGGCAGCAGCACGTCACTGCCAGGGACTGCTGAATCGGCAACAGGAGAATCACCAGCACGGCCAAGGTCTTCGAGATGTGTGCGGCGAAACGGTTCATGATCTGCCTAGTGTCCAACTCAATCGGTTGCGGTACTCGTCTACGCTCGATGTTATCGGCGAGTTTCGATGACGGAGATCACTGATAATCGATCCAACGAGCGGATTCCCAGTCAATATACGTCTATCGGCACATATTCGTTCGCGTCAAGGTCGATTTCTTCGCCTTCACGCTCTGGCGACGTCTGCGAAATCTGCGTTGACTGACATACATGCGTTGGACAGCACATGGAGTAAATTCTCACGGATTCGTCGATTCTTTGTCTTTCGTGAAGAAACGTCGTTCGGCTGCATCTCATCGTTGATGAGCGACTCTAATTCGCTACTGCGTCGAGCGTGCTTTGCTACGAACTGACTTGTCGGTGAGCCACGACGTTTCCCGTGCATTCGGAGGTTGGTCCATGACGGCCGTACAAGGTGATATCTTCTCGGACGCCATTCGACGACTGGACCGGGCTGCCGAATTTGCGGAGATCGACGGAGAAGCGTTGGAGAAGCTTCGCCATCCCAAGTCGATCTTACAGGTTTCGATTCCGCTTCGTATGGACGATGGTTCGCTGCGAATCATTCAAGGATGTCGTGTACGACATGACGACACGAGGGGCCCGACCAAGGGCGGTATTCGTTTTCATCCGAACGTTCATTTGGGTGAAGTGAAAGCGTTGGCCTTTTGGATGACGTGCAAGTGTGCGGTCGTCGGGATTCCATTTGGCGGTGGAAAGGGCGGAGTGATTGTTGACTCGAAGCACCTTTCACGCATGGAGTTGGAGCGACTGAGCCGTGGATTCATCGAACGAATTGCCGATTTTATCGGTCCCGAGACTGACATTCCCGCCCCGGATGTGTATACCAACGCGATGATTATGGGCTGGATGATGGATGAGTATTCCAAGATTTGCCGACAACGTACGCCGGCGGTCATTACTGGAAAACCGGTTCCTTTGGGCGGTAGCCTGGGGCGAGATGATGCGACAGGACGCGGAGCTTACTATTGCATCAAAGAGCTAGAAGCCAAGAAAAGTTGGAAACCGACCGAAGTCCGTGTCGCCGTCCAAGGGTTCGGCAACGCTGGTCAACACGTTGCCCGGCTTCTTCACGGCGACGGTTACCGAATCGTGGCGATCAGTGATTCACGAGGCGGAGTTTATCGGGAGAGTGGTCTCGATATTCCTTGTGCCATCGAGTTGAAAAACCGAAAAAAAACCGTTTCCGATGTCTACGCCCAACGCAGTGTTTGTGATTGTCCGGTTTGCGATCATGTCGAGTGCTGCTGCTCGGCTGAAAACGGCGCGACGGGCCAAGTGATCACGAATCAACAACTGCTGGAGCTGAATGTTGATATACTGGTTCCGGCAGCTCTGGAAAATCAGATCACTGCTGAAAATGCGACGCGAGTCGTGGCGCCCGTGGTCGTCGAAGTCGCCAACGGACCGACGACCAGTGACGCCGATGTGATTCTGACCGCCAAGAACACGCTGGTTGTGCCCGATATCTTGGCAAACGCAGGCGGCGTGACTGTCAGCTATTTTGAGTGGGTGCAGAACCGAGGTGGGTATTACTGGACCGAGGAAGAGGTCCATGGGCGATTGCACTCGATTATGGCTCGAGAGTTCAATACGATCTACGGTCTGATGATGCAGAAGGGGATCGATATGAGGACGGCTGCCTACGCGCACGCACTGAACCGCATCAGTCAGGCCATTGAATCGCTGGGTACCAGCCGGTTCTTTTCCAACCACGTCGATAGCCAGGAAACCTAGGGTGATGATGAGTGAGCCGTTGTCGACGCCGGGCGTGGAATCTGGGGACCATCCGACTCGCGGCGAACGGTCCGGTGGAGCGTCGTCGAGTCGATTCTTTCGACGCTTGATACTCGTTCCGCTGTTCTTGGGAGCCACGCTGTTCGGGCTCGTCTATCAATCGAGTATTGCGACGCGGATCTTGGCGTTCGTACCGGATCCGAATGTCGGGCGTGAGGTCCTTTATTGGCGGTCCCCTATGGACCCCAGCGTTCGAAGCGACAAGCCAGGTAAGACGCCGATGGGCATGGATCTGGTGCCCGTCTATGCGGACGACGAGCCGACCGGTGGCCCGATTCTTATTCATCCGGAAATCCAGGAGCGTGAGTACACGACGGCGCTCGTAGAAGCAGGGCCGCTCATTCGATCATTGGAAACCGTGAGCACGGTGACTTTTGCCGAACCGTTGATCGGCGAGGTCACATTGAAGATGGAGGCGTGGCTGGAAAAGTTGTATGTCGATTACGAGGGCCAAACCGTCAAGAAGAATGACCCATTGTTCGAGGTCTATGCGCCCGCCTTGATTGCTGCAGAAGAGGAATTTCTGATCAGCAAGAAATATGCGGACGACGATAAGACTTCGCTCACACTCAACGCTAGGGATAACGTTGAGTCGGCACGCGTCAAGCTTCGCTATCTCGATATGACGGATGAGCAGATCGACGAATTGGCTCGCGTCGGCGTCGTTCAAGAGACCCTCACCTACTACTCGCCGTTTTCGGGCATCGTGATCGAGAAAAACGCCTTTGAGGGAAAGGCACTTCCGGCCGGACGTGTGATGTATCGGATCGCGGATCTGTCGACGGTCTGGGTCAACGTGTTCGTCTACGAGAACCAAATTCACTGTATTGCCGAAGGCCAGCGAGCGACGCTAACGCTATCGGAGCTGCCCGGGCGAACGTTTCAAGGCGAGATTACGTTTATCTATCCCTACTTGGATCCGAAGAGCCGCACCGTCAAGGTCCGTTTAGAATTTGAGAACCCTGACTTATTGCTGATGCCGGATATGTTTGGACGCGTGAAACTCGAGCCTCATCGAATGGGCGATGGACTTATCGTGCCTAAAGCGGCCGTCATGCATACAGGGAAACGGAATCTGGTCTATGTCGTACTGGCGGGAAATCGGTTCGAGTCGCGAGACGTGCAAACGGGGATGGAATTGGACGGTGACAAGTTGGAAATTCTGGACGGATTGCAGGCAGGTGAGCGTGTTGTCACTTCGCCCGACTTCTTGTTGGACAGTGAAAGCCGTATCCGGTTGTTGAATCGAAAGTTCCGTCCGCTGCCACTCTCCGGCTCTGATGGTATCCGTCCCGAGGCCGGGACAACTAGGGTAGGGCATTCTGCAATGCCAAGCACAAATCATGCGAAGGACAAGGCTCACTCGTCCGTCACTCCCAATGGTTCACAAGAGAGGCGAAAATGATGCGGTGGTCGACAGCCGTGATACAGCCGTTCGTGAAGAATACGTCTCGCGTATTGGCCGTGCTGTTCGTCGTTCTGTTGGGAGCACTCTGCGGAATGGCGATCCGAGCCTGGGCCGTGCCACGCTTGCCGCCTGCCTTTGTCAAGATGTTGGACGAGTCACCGTCGAATGAGGCGGCCAGTCATGCCAAGAAGGAAGGACGTGAGGTTGCGTTCTGGAAGTCGTCAATGATTCCGAATTTCGTCTCGCCCCGACCGGGTGTCGACCCAATGAATATGCAATTGGTTCCGGTCTACATGGACGAACTGAGCGGCGAAAGCCTCATCTCGCTCAGCACCGAAGTGACTCACAACATGGGAATGAGGACCGTTCCGGTCAAGTACGGTTCGGCGGCACGCATACTGCGAACTTTCGGCGAAGTCGATTATGCCGAGCCGCTCCTGGGGGATGTGACACTCAAGGTGAGCGGCTGGGTGGAAGAGTTATTTGTCGACTATGTTGGCCAACGCGTTGCGAAGGGGCAACCGTTGTTCACGATCTATTCGCCCGAGTTGTTCAGCACTCTGGAAGAATATCGGCTCAGTCTCGAGAGCCAACGGTCGCCAAGGAAAGACTTCAGCCTGACACCGGGAACGAACGACGTGTTTCCCGCTTACGAAAAACTCCGTTATTGGGACGTGCCGGAGTCTGAGATCGCGAGATTCAAGCAAGAAGGGCGTCTCGCGAAGACAGTGGCTTTTAAGTCACCGTTTGACGGGTGGGTCGTCGAAAAGCATGCCCTCCCTGGCATGTATATGGAGGCCGGTGCACGCTATTATCGAATCGCCGATCTTTCCACGATGTGGGTCTATGTCACGATCTTCGAATACCAACTGGACGACGTGTTTGTTGGGCAAACGGCGAGGTTGTCCTTGCCCTATCGGCCAGGTGAGACTCTTGAAGGCAAGGTCATCTATATTTATCCCTACGTCGACCCCAAGACTCGCCAGATCCGCGTGCGGTTGGAGTTTCCGAATCCGGACCTGCGCCTGAAGCCGGCGATGTTCGCCGATGTCGAACTTGAGACTCCCATCGGCCACCAGCAAGTTCTGGTGCCGCGAGACGCGGTGATTGACATCGGCCGCCAGAAAGAAATTAACGGTCGGTTGCGCCATGTGGGGCATGCCTACGTCAAAGTGGGTGAGGGGAAGTTCGAATCGCGTGAAGTCGAATTGGGCGAAGAATTGGAAGGCGGCCGATTGCAGATTCTTGCCGGCTTGAAGCCAGAAGAGGAGGTGGTTGTGTCGGGTCAGTTCCTACTGGATAGTGAGCGACGCGTGAAGGAAGCCAACTTGGCAATGCTCATGCAGAACCGTGGCGATCAGTAAAGCTACGTGAATTTGCCATTCAAGGCTCGACACCTGACAAAAAAACGGAATCGCGAGTAGCAACCATGATCGGTAAGTTAATCGAATTCTCGGTAAACAATAGATTCTTGGTGCTCATGTTGGCGGGAGCCTTGGTGCTTGGCGGTATCTACGCGGTCTTTACGATTCCACTGGATGCCATCCCCGACCTGAGCGATGTACAGGTCATCGTATTTTCCGAGTTTCCGGGACAAGCTCCGCAAGTGGTCGAGGATCAGGTCACCTATCCGCTGACGACTACCATGCTGGCCGTGCCTAATGCGAAAATCGTGCGCGGCTATTCGTTCTTCGGCTTTTCGTTCGTCTACATCATTTTCGAAGACGGTACTGACATCTATTGGGCACGAAGTCGAGTCCTCGAGTATTTAAGCTTTGCCGCAGATAAATTGCCACCCGGCGTCACGCCACGATTGGGTCCCGATGCCACCGGAGTGGATTGGGTCTACGAGTATTCGCTCTTTAGCGGCTGGTATTCCCCCGATTTCCCCGCGGGCATTTTTCAGGATCCCGACCAGCCTGATGATTGGTTCGCGTCGCTTCAGGATGCCCCGGCGGACGTCCGCCAACGGTTGGTCCGCGTGCGAGCGTTCCATCAACCGGGCAAGTGTCCGTTGAGCGGAAAACCTCTCGTTCATGCCAGTCAGGATCTGTCTAAACTGCGGAGTCTGCAGGACTGGTATCTGCGCTACGAGTTGACGGCCGTCGACGGCGTATCGGAAGTCGCGAGTGTGGGTGGGTACGTTAAGCAGTATCAGGTCGAAGTGGATCCTGATCGGTTGCTCGCATACCGTCTTTCGATTCAAGATGTTCGCCGTGCGATCGAGCGCTCCAACAGTGACGTCGGTGGCCGTGTCATCGAGATCTCCGAGAGCGAATACATGGTCCGTGGCCTCGGTTATCTAGGAGGAGGCACCAGCGATGAGGAGACGAGTCAGCGAGCGATCCAGGATTTGGCGGTCGTGTCACTCGGAACGACACCCGACGGAACTCCCATATTCTTGCGAGATGTGGCGAAGATACACGTGGGGCCAGAACTTCGCCGAGGTATCGCTGAATCGGACGGCGAGGGTGAGGTAGCGGGCGGTGTTGTTATTATGCGATTCGGTGAAAATGCCTATCGCGTGATCGAGAACGTCAAGAATCGGCTGGACGAACTGCGGGCGGGTCTGCCACCGGGCGTCGATATCAAGTCCGAATACGATCGCTCGGCGCTCATCGAACGGGCCGTCGACACGCTCAAAGGAAAGCTGGTCGAGGAAATAACGGTCGTCGCTCTGATCATCATTGTGTTCCTACTGCACTTCCGCAGTTCCCTCGTGGCAATCTTTGTTTTGCCGACGGGAGTCTTGGCGAGTATCATCCTGATGCATGCGGTTGGACTCAACGCGAACATCATGTCTCTTGGCGGAATCGCATTGGCGATCGGTGTCATGGTCGACTCGGCTGTGATCATGATCGAAAATGCTCACAAACATCTTGAAAACGATCCCAAGGACCGTACGCATGCGCAGATTATTATCGACGCATCCAAAGAGGTCGGACCGCAGTTATTTTTCTCTCTGTTGGTCATCACGGTCAGTTTTCTACCCATCTTCAGCCTGACTGGCCAGTCAGGACGGCTGTTTAAGCCACTGGCCTTTACCAAGACGTTTGCGATCGGTGCCGCCTCGATCCTTTCGATCACGATCATTCCCGTGCTGATGTACTTTCTCGTTCGGGGGCGCATACCGCATGAGGATAGTAACCCCATTAGTAAGATCCTTATGCGACTTTATGAACCGCTGTTTTGGATTAGCCTGCGCGGACGCGCGCTGACACTTCTAGTCGCCGTGCTGCTGGTGTTCGTGACGTTGTGGCCCTATTCGCAGTTGGGCAGTGAGTTCATGCCTCCGCTGGAGGAGGGCGATCTCCTGTACATGCCGACGACCGACCCGTCGATTTCGATCACGAAAGCAAGAGAACTCTTGCAGCAAACCGACAAGTTGATCATGGCCTTTCCGGAAGTCAAGCACGTTTTCGGCAAAGCAGGACGAGCCGATACGCCGACGGACCCGGCGGCGCTGAGCATGCTCGAAACGACGGTCGCATTGGAACATGACAAATCAAAGTGGCGAACGCGGCGTGTCGAACGTTGGTTCTCCGGACTTCCACGTGGGTTGAAGGCCCCGCTTGCGTATTTCTGGCCGGAACAGCCAACGATCACCGACGAGGAGCTAATTTACGGATGGAACAATCCGGATGGCACGCACGTCCCAGGGCTCGATGATGTTGTCAAGCTGCCAGGAGTCAGTAACGCTTGGACCATGCCGATCAAGACGCGCATCGATATGCTCTCGACGGGTATCAAGACGCCTATCGGAATCAAGGTCGTGGGCGACGATTTGGAAACATTATCGGCGCTGGCAGATAACATTTCATCTCAACTGCGGGGTTTGCCTGATACGGTCAGTGTGTTCGCAGAAAAAACCGTCGGTGGGCAATATGTCGACTTCAAGATCGATCGCGAACAGGTCGCACGCTATGGAATGACGGTCGACGACGTCCAGCAGGTGATTCTGGCAGCGTTGGGTGGGACCAACGTCACAACGACGGTGGAGGGGCTCGAACGCTACCCCGTCAACGTCCGCTATCCACGCGAGCTGCGCGACAACCTCACCACACTGCGCCAGACGCTCATCTCGGCCCCAACTGGCGCCCAAATCCCCATTGGGCAGGTCGCCGAATTGTCGGTACACACCGGGCCACCCGTGATTCGCAGTGAGCAAGCGAAGCTGAATGCTTGGATCTATGTCGATGTGTCAACCAGCGACATCGGTGGCTATGTTCGTAACGCACGCTCCGTCATCAATCAGGCGATCGTCGATCAGCCAACGTTCCCCGCAGGCTACAGTGTCACGTGGAGCGGCCAGTATGAATATATGCAAGAGGCGAATCAGCGGTTGATGGTCGTCGTACCCATCACGTTGGTCGTTATCGTTTTTCTGCTCTACATGGGCACGCGCAGTGTGTTCCGCACGGTTGTCATCCTGCTGGCCGTCCCGTTTAGCCTGGTTGGCGCTATCTGGTTCCTGTACTTCCTCGGCTACCATATCAGCCTGGCGGTGTGGGTCGGTCTTATTGCTTTGGCCGGGCTTGACGCCGAAACCGGTGCAGTGATGCTGTTGTACTTGGATATCTCGTACAGGAAATTCGACAAACAGGGCCGGTTACGAAGCCTGCACGATCTCGAGTTGGCGATCCACGATGGTGCCGTTAAGCGGATTCGTCCCAAGACCATGACCGTCATGGCCGCGTTGTTCGGTCTCGTACCCATAATGATCGGCACCGAGACAGGATCCGATACGATGAAACGCCTAGCCGCTCCAATGATTGGCGGCCTCGTTACGAGCTTCATCATGGAACTGTTGATCTATCCGGTGATCTTCTATTTCTATAAGTCTCACGAGGTACGGCGAAAGATGCGGGAGCGCATCTGAGCTGGGGAGATCTGGTTTGGCACCGATGGATTCTGAGTCCACAAGTGAGTCGACGCCTTCGATAACCGGTCTCCGCTCTCTCTCTATTCGTATGCAACTGTTGCTGGCGGTCAATGTGCCGATCGCCGTGTTGGTGACGGTGTTCCTTGCCCTTGACTTTCGTCGAGAGATGTCACATCGAGTCGCGGAGAAAAGAATTGCCCTCGATGAAGAGGCCAAGACGATGCTGCCAGCGGTGTTGCAAATGCGCCGTCACGGCAATAATCAGGTGCAGCGTTATATCGACTCCGTCTGCGGTCGTATGCAGGATAGTGAATCGCCAGGCCACCATATTGCTGTCGTCTTGCCGGGCGCCGAATTACAAGCGGAAGCTCATCATCGTGCGTCGCCCGAAATGATGTACGCAGTGCAACGCGCTGCGGATTCGCCGCTTCGCGTTGCCAAGGTGGGAGAGCGCGAAATCATCGTTGGTCACTACGATCAGGATGGAGTCAGAGTATTCGTTTCCGAGACGATGGAGAGTCTTCGTCAGGAGGCTCGAAGCGATCTTGCTCGACAGTTGGCCGGCTTTCTTGTCATGGGCGGTGTCGCGGCTTTCGTCGTAAACTTCGTGCTACTCCGTCTGGTCACTACGCCGCTGACGCGATTGGTCGACACGGTTCGCGACATTGCCAACGGTAAACTCGACAGCCGAGCCGACGCGTTCTCGTCGGCCGAGTTGCGGTTCCTAGCCAACGATATCAACAAGATGAGCCAAGCGCTTGACGCAGCAGGCAAGTACCGTGCTATGCAAATGGCCAAAGCACGTGACATCCAGCGACATGTGCTGCCCGACGAAGACTCGATGCCGGGCTTGAGAATGGCAAGCCTGTTTCTGCCGGCCGATGAGGCCAGCGGCGATTACTATGACATGATCTCGCTGCCCGACAAAGTCGCACTGCTCTGTGTCGCCGATGTCACAGGGCATGGGATCTCGGCCGCGATGACGACCGTGCTGCTGCGGTCGTTGCTGCGAATGGCAGCCGAGACTTGGTGCCATCCGGGCGAGATCCTAGAATTCGTAAACCACCGCTTCGTCGAAGCGGTCTTGACCGAAGACTTTGCCTCGGTATTTCTGCTTCGAATCGACCTGCGATCCGGCCTCACCGAATACGCGAGCGCGGGCCACGGGACTGGCTGGCTCCTGTGTCCCGACGGTGAGCGACGAGAACTGGAATCTACCGGCCTGATTCTCGGAATTGATGAAGACGCGACGTGGGAATCCCGTGAGCTTCAACTGTTACTGGACGATCGACTGTTGGTCGTTACCGATGGTGTTACCGAATGTCGCGCCGCCGATGGACGTGTGTTCGGCAGCCAGCGTCTGACGGAACTCGTCGAAGCGTGTTCGGCATTATCTCTCGACGAAACCGTTGATCAGATTAGGTCTGCCTTGGACGAATTTCGCCAAGGGGCGGTGCAGCAAGACGACGTGACGGTTCTTCTAGCCGCCTTAGACGATCCCGTCGTGACGGTGGCGGCCAGCCTCAGTGAATGAAGCAAGTAGCTGTGGCTTGCAGCCTTGTCATTACCCAAGTTTCTTGCCCTCTGTGCTTTTTGGAAAAGAGTGGAAACGCCGAAAAGAGTGGAAACGCAGAGTTCGCAGCCACGTACAGCCCCCGTCAAATCAGCCCGTGCTGTTAGCTGCGAGCGCCGGCTGGCATAATGGTGTCATGGCTTCTTCAGAGGAAAAACGGATCACCTGTGTCGACGTCGTTGATTCACACACGGGCGGCGAGCCGACGCGGGTCGTGTTGTCAGGAGGGCCCGATCTTGGAAACGGCTCGCTGCGCGAGCGGCGGCAACGGTTTTCGTCGCAGTATGACGACTTTCGTGCGGCGCTCGTGAACGAGCCTCGTGGTACGAACGCATTGGTGGGCGCTCTTCTTTGTCGACCTGTTGATCCCACCTGCACTTCGGGAATCATCTTTTTCAATAACGTTGGCACGATCGGCATGTGTGGCCACGGTACCATCGGAGTGGCCGTCACGCTCGCTTACCTAAACCGGATCGATCCGGGCAAGCACCGTTTCGAGACGCCGGTCGGTACGATCGCCATCGTTTTGCATGAAGATCGACATCATGTCACCGTGGAAAACGTTGCCAGCTTTCGCCATTTGCAAGACGTTTCCGTCGCAGTTCCCGGCTACGAAACGGTCGTGGGTGACGTGGCTTGGGGAGGGAATTGGTTCTTTCTGGTCAATCGTCCGGTTACGGATATCGACGCCTCAAGAATCGAACAACTCACTCGTTTTACGCTGGCCATTCGGGATGGAATACGACGAGACGCGGTGACCGGCGCGGAAGGTGCCATGATTGATCACATCGAACTGTTCGGTCCCGCTGAAGGTGCCGACAGCCGTAATTTTGTTCTCTGTCCCGGAGGTGCGTGGGATCGATCACCGTGCGGGACGGGAACCAGCGCAAAACTTGCTTGTCTCGCTGCCGACGGGCGGTTGATGCCTGGAGAAGTTTGGCGACAACAAAGCGCAATGGGTACTCACTTCGACGCGACATACCGATATGTTCGCGATGCCGATGGCAAGAACCATGACGACACTGTCATTCCCAGCATCACGGGCTCGGCGTGGATTACGGCCGAGTCGAAGATCATCCTCGACGACCGTGATCCGTTCTCAAGGGGCATCGGCCGGTGACAGAAAAACGACACGTTGCGATCATCGGTGGTGGGTTCATTGGTCTTGCCAGTGCTCACTTTCTCACTCAGGCAGGACTGCGCGTGACGGTGATCGATAAGGGTAGCATCGGCGGCGGCTGTTCGCACAGCAATTGCGGCTTAGTGTGTCCGAGCCACGTCTTGCCTTTGGCCGAACCCGGCGCCGTTCTGTCAACACTCAAGTCAATCATCAAGCCAAACAGTCCGCTTCGCGTCCGCCCTCGGTTGGACCGTGAGTTCTTGCGGTGGGTGTGGCGGTTCTCGCGGCGATGCAATCAAGCCGATATGCTGCAATCAGGTAGGGCCATTCACCGGCTGCTCACCTCGTCAACGCAACTCTATGAACAATTGGTCCAGCACGATGGGCTTGAGTGTCAGTGGCAGAAGCAAGGGCTGCTGTTCGTTTATCAGCATCGACTCGCGATGGATCAGTACGCTTCGGTGAACGACCTGGTCACTGCCGAATTCAACGAGCCCGCGCGGCGAATGAGTGGCGAGGAGGTCGCGGAATTCGAGCCGTCGCTCAAGACGGGACTCGCCGGCGGTTGGTTCTTTGAGCACGATGCACATGTCAAGCCCGAGCGGCTACTAGCCTCGTGGCAGACACTGCTCGAGGGACGCGGCGTGCGTTTCATCGAAAACAATGCGCTGGTAGGACTGGTCGAGGCCGACGGCGAGGTCGTCGCCGCACAACTTGAGCACTCAGTGGTCGAGGCCGATGAGCTCGTGGTCGCCACCGGAGCGTGGACGCCGCAACTGGCTAAGATCCTGCGCGTTCGAATACCGATCGAACCGGGAAAAGGATATTCGGTAACCGTTGCCCGACCGCCGAAGTGCCCATCGGTCCCGATGGTCTTCCCCGAGCATCGCGTGGTTGTTACGCCCCTTGAATGCGAATTGCGGATCGGGTCGGTGATGGAGCTGGCCGGTTACGATGATTCGATTCGCCCTGAGCGTCTGCGGCTGCTTACCGATGGCGCCTCGCACTATCTGCGCGCTGCCGTGCCCGATCAGTTTTCGGAACCATGGTACGGTTGGCGACCGATGACTTACGACAGCACGCCGGTAATTGGCGAGTGTCCTGGATTCGCGAACGTCTACCTTGCGACGGGACACAATATGCTGGGCCTCAGTATGGCACCTGCAACGGGCCGACTGATTGCCGAGATGATCACGGGCCAACCGACTCATATTCCGACGGACGCCTATTCGGCAAGCCGATTCCAAACGATGGCACAACCGGGAAGTCTGTCGTGAACTTCGCACTTCGCGTTCTCATACTACTGCACTTCGTCATCGGAATCGTGCTCGGGCTGTGGACCTTTAGGCAAGTGGCAAACCAGGGCCAGTTCATCGCCGCGGCTTACCTGTATATCGGAATTGTATCTGGCCAAGCGGGGCTCTTCGGCATCTGGCTGGCACTCGGATCGCATCCGTTTTGGATACGAGCGATCACGGTCATCGGCGCGACCGCTTACTTGATATTCAATTTGAAAACTTGCATTCAGGAACCTGATTCGTCGATCGCGATTCTTCTCATTCTAGTTGTCTTGTTGACGGCTGTTTCACTGTATTTGCTTCGATTCCTTGGATACAAAATGAGCGCTCGTATCGGAGCCGAAGAATCGACATTCGGCTTTCAATTCTCCATTCGCCACTTGATGACCGCCACTCTCGTCGTCGGTGTTGCGCTTGCCTTGGCGCGTCAGCTTCACGTCGATTGGCCGCCGATCGCACCCTTGATAATCCTAGTGGTCTTTGCCATTCCCTTTGCCGTGGCGAGTGTGGTTGCAGTGGGGGCACTGCTTGCGGGGGAACGTCCGTGGGCCGGCTCGGTGGGCATCACGGTGATAGCCATCGGAACAGGTGGAATGGCGGCGCAATTCAACGACCGCGAGTTGAAGATGTGGGCCGGCGCAACATTTGTCGCCGCATTGGTCCTTATCGTGTCGCTCGCCGTTGTCCGGCGTCAAGGAATTCGTTGGGTTCGCATGAAGACGTCAGAGTCGTAGGTGACTTCGCTCTTGCCTGGAAACACCGACGCCTGCGGCTTGCCGTTAAACGAATAGGCGTCAATACGCCCACGTGTACCCGAATCGGGCCGTAAAACCAGTGCCGAGCAGACCAGAGCCATGCACCAAATAAGGTTGGTCGGTGATGTTTTCCAGGCTGAGACTCAGACGGTGTTGGTCGAAATTGCCGAGCGTGCGTCCGACGCGAATGTTGAGCGTCGCGAATCCTGGCGTGCCGCCGATCGGTATCCGTTCGTCCGTCAGGTCTCGGACGGTGTCCAAGCGGTCTTGTCGGTCGGATAGCCAAGTATAGATGTCGAAGTAACTGCGAAGCTGAGGGTCTCGGCGACGAAGCCCGAAAATGCCCTGCATGGGCGGAATGCGACTGAGTGGCGATTGTGTGATGAGGTTCTTGCCGTAGGTGTACCAGAAGTTGCCGTACAAAGCCCATGCGTCGTCGATTAGCAGTTCACCGTTGAACTCAACGCCCTGGACGAACGAATCTTGATTGGCCGACGCGAACGTGTCCGGAGCCGTGGTGATCGAAACGATGTTGTCCTTCAAATCCATCCAAAAAACGGTCGTTTGAGTGCGCAGGCGATCGTGCACCGATTTGAGTCCGACTTCGTAATTGATCGAATGCTCCGGCGCCAGCCCAAGGCTCGGTAGGCTTTGCCCTTGCTGAAGCACATTGGGGTTATTTGCCATCAGATCGTCCAGGTTCGGAGCTCGGAACCCTTCGGAGATCGAGCCAACTAAGTGCAATCGCGGTTGAAGTTCGTAGACCAGCCCGACTTGCCCGATCAAGTCATCGTAGCTTGGATTGATCGGAACCGGGGTATCGTCAATGATCGGTGTCCCCGCCGTTTCGATCGACTCGTACCGCGCTCCCGCCACGGCATTGAGGCGATCGGTCAGCGCGACGTCCCAGTTCAGAAAGACCCCAGCGCGCCGGTACCACGCATTGTCTGGTACGATCGGACCACTGGCGCTGCCTCCAAACGGCGAGTCGACGTCGTCATAGTACCAATCGAAACCCGTTGTCCACTTGCCGAACAGTCCCGTATCACGAGTTCCCACGAAGCTGAGGCCCGCTGTCTCGACATCCGTCTCCTGGAACCGAGTCTGGGGTACTCCTCGCCTTTGATTCTCACGCTGGCGATGGTAGGAGGCCGTGAACGTTACGGCGTCGAGCAGGCCGTTGAAGACGTCAAGCGATTGTAGTCGCACGTACGCGAGATCACGCTGCTGAGGATCAAAGAAACGGGCGCCGCCGATCGTGTTGCTGTTGTTGCGGTCGAGCGGATAACCAGGAAATCGATCGCTACGTGGAACGTCCTGCTGCTCAAAGTGCTGAAGGGAGAACGTCAACATCGTGTTCTCGCTCAACAAATGGTTCATCTTGACATCACCGGCATACTGCTGATAGTTCGTGCCAGGTTGTCGCGAGAAGTCGCCGAACCCGGTATCGAGATCTCGAACATTCAAAAAGCTGCTGCCGGCGAACAATCCCGTATTGCCCGCCCAACCTTCGACGTTCATGCGACTGTAAGGCGATGAATTGGCCGTGTTGTAGTATTGCGTGAACTCGAGTCCCGAGTAGTTGCCATGGGATTCGCCCCAATGCGTATCGGGCCCACGAGAGACAACGTTGATAGCGCCGCCGATGGCGTCGGAGCCCCATAATACCGAACCCTGTCCGCGAAGCACTTCGATGTGGTCGACCATGCCCGGGTCGATGGTGTTAAAGTACTGATTCGGTCCTCGGCGAACGATGGAGTTGTTCAGCCGAATTCCATCGACCAGGATCAAGACTTGTTGTCCGGTCAGGCCACGAACGAACGGCGATGCTTGGCCGGCCGCCGTACTCTGCATCAGCACGCCCACTTCGTTCTGCAGAGCGTGAAACATGTCAGATGCTTGACGTTCGACAATGTCTTCTCGTGTACGAATGGAGGCCGCCGCCGGCGTATCAAACAACGACTGGCGACCACGCAGGATTCCCGACTGCGAGCCAAACCGCTCGCGCTCGCCCAATCGCAGATCTGAGAGCGTTGGGTAGCTGCGTGATGTATCGATCGATGCCGACGCTGACGAAAGATTGCTCGGTGGCGATTCCACCGGAGACTCGACCACGGGCGACTCAGCTTCGGGCGAAGCGGCTTCGCCTGGCTGTACGACGATCGGGGGCAGCGTTGGCTGAGGGGGAATCGTTTCTTGAGCAAGGAGCGAGGTAGCAAGCAGAACGGAGGCGAGAAGGGTGACGATTTCACGCTGGATGTGCATGCGGCGGCTCCGATTGAGTGGCGGCGCGGACCTGACGCCGTCCCGAAAAAGGGCAGGACGTCGTTTTTTCGTATGGATCCGCTAAAATTGAATCGGACAATCGTAGCCGAAAATTTCGATACGACACGGCCAGGTGGCAGCGTCACCCTAGTTCGCCTAGTTTGAGTGATGCAAGAACATGCACATGTCAAGAATCTTAACGTGCCCCGATCGTGTTCGTGAGACGAACACGTGGCCGTGGCTTCCAGCCGCAGTATGGCTCATGGCTCATTACTGATGTCTGCTCACTGCGGCTGGAAGCCACAGCCACTTAACCCACAAAGATGCCCACGAGACGTTGGAGGCCGCAACCGTACGACGGGACTGGGCGAAGCGGGTTGTGAGCGAAGTGAGTTGTGATCTAATAGGCTGTGTGCATGGCGGTGGCCGTAAGCCAAGCTGCGGGGCCGGCCTTCTGTCATCACTCGGGGCCCTTCTCATTGTCTCATCGCACCCGCACCCGCATCCGGTTCGCGTAGCGCATTGAATCCAGGAGATCCATTTGTGAGACACTCAAAGCGGACTGGTAAGGTGAACGGTTTCTACGTCGTTGTCGGCGCGTCGCTGAGTTTGTTGGTCGTCTTGGGGTTCATGTTACGGGGTCTGAGTCGGCATAGTTCCTCGAGGGCGTTCGGCAAGGCATCGGCGACCCAGAAATCGGGCGACGGCCCAGCTCGAACGGTCGTCGGTTCCGATTCGCCGAGCTTGTTTATGTACTGCGCCGCGGGTATTCGGCCTCCTGTCGAGCAGATTGCGGCCGCGTACTTGCAGGAGTACGGCGTGTCGGTTCAGCTCCAGTATAGCGGATCCAATACACTGCTCAGTCAGCTTGGTATCGCCAAGACGGGTGATCTGTTCTTGGCCGCCGACGACAGCTACATCAAGATGGCGCAGCAACGAGGGCTTGTGAAGGAGGGGATTCCACTGGCAGTGATGCGACCCGTCATTGCGGTTAAGAAGGGGAATCCCAAGAACGTGCACAGAATCGACGATCTGTTGCGCACCGACGTCACGTCGGCGTTGGGGAACCCGGACCAGGCGGCGATTGGCAAGACCACGCGTCGCTTGCTGGTTGATTCCGGTCATTGGGAGCGACTCGAACGCACCGTGACTCAATCCGGAGTGTTCAAGCCGACGGTGCCCGAGGTGGCCAACGATGTCAAACTCGGAAGCGTCGATTGTGGCATCGTCTGGGACACGACGCTCGAGTTGTATCCAGACCTTGAGGCGATACGTACGCCGGAACTGGATTTGGGCGCCGTGCATGTTACGGTCGGGATCGTCGCCAAGACCCGGATCCCGGTCGAGTCGCTTCGATTTGCCAGATACATGGCCGCTCGCGATAAGGGCCTCACGGCGTTCCGCGACCACGGATTCGAAACGGTAGAGGGCGACGTTTGGGCCGAGACGCCGGAGCTCACTTTCTTCTGTGGATCGGTCAACCGACGTGCCATTGAGGCGGTCGTCAGGGCGTTCCAGCAGCGCGAGGGCGTGGTTGTGAACACGGTGTACAACGGTTGCGGAATCCTCACGGCACAAATGCGCTCGATTCATGACCAACGTCACGGTGGCGGATTCCCGGACGTTTACATGGCGTGTGATCGATTTTACCTTGATTCAGTCAAAGATTGGTTTCAAGACGACGTCGATGTTTCGGATACCGACGTCGTGATCGCCGTGCCGAAGGGCAATCCTCGTGGCATCCAAAGCCTGAGCGATCTGGCCAAACCTGGCGTGCGAGTTTCGATCGGACAGCCTGAGCAGTGCACGATCGGAGTGTTGTCTCGGCAGGTACTTAAGGAAGAAGGGTTGTATGACGCGGTGATGCAGAATGTGGTCACTCAAACCGCTTCCTCGGCGATGCTTCTCCCAACCGTCACCACTCGTTCGGTCGATGCCACGCTGGCCTACGCGACGGACACCATGGCCGAGGCGGATAAGGTGGACACGATCCACATCGCATCGCCGGCGGCTAAGGCCATTCAACCCTTTGCGATCGCCCGCTCAAGTCAGCACAAGGCCCTGGGGCGCCGGCTCCTGCAGGCGGTAACCGAAGCACACGATCAGTTTGAGAAGGCCGGGTTTCATTTTCTCCTACAAGCGAAACACGACGCGGGCGTATCGCGAGTGCGTGGCGAATGACCAAGCTTCCGACGACGGTTACGAAGGCACACGCCGATCACGCGCCGCCCGTTTACTCGCACCGGCCGGGATCTGACGTTCCGTTCTACATTATTCTCGCCGTCATTGGTGGGACGTACGTTCTATTTCTTATCGGAATGCTCTTGGCGGATGTTGCCTACATGGTGTCGTCCGATTCGGCGGACCAGGTCGCTCTGCCGACGTTCGTCGAATGGGCGAGTCCAATCATTCGCCCGATCTTGCCGATCGTGGCAGCCCTGCGCAAGCCGGAAATCCGTTTCTCGATCAAGCTAACGCTCGTCTCCTGTTTCTTTACGGCGATCCTTTCACTAATTGTCGCCGTGCCGCTCGGTTATTCACTGTCTCGGTTTCGTTTCCCTGGGCGAAGCCTCTTGGATGCGATGCTCGACATCCCCATTGTTCTACCGCCCTTGGTGGTGGGACTCAGTCTGTTGATCTTGTTTCAGTTTTGGCCATTCACCCTCGTGAGTCGTTGGGTCGTCTACCAGATACCCGCCGTCATCTTGGCGCAGTTTATGGTGGCCGCGGCGTTCGCCATTCGCACGATGCGGGCGACGTTCGACCAGATCGATACACGATCGGAGCAAGTCGCCATGACGTTGGGGTGCAATCAGGCGACCGCATTCATGTCGGTCGTATTTCCACAGGCAAAGCAGGGATTACTGACCGCCGGTACGCTCGCTTGGGCCAGGGCATTGGGCGAGTTTGGTCCTCTGCTGATCTTTGCAGGCGCGACTCGCAACAAGACCGAAGTGCTGTCGACCACAGTCTTTCTGGAACTCAGTATTGGCGATCTCGAGGCCGCCGTCGCCGTTTCGTTGATCATGGTTCTGGCAGCGATCATCGTGCTGGTCATCGCTCGCGTCTGGGGATCGCGGTCGCTATCCATTTAACTTGAGCGAGCAAGAACGCTAAAAGCGCTGCAGGGCCTCATAGGCAGCTTGTGGCACAGTGACGCCAGGTTCATAGCCGTCAAGTTGTTCAAGTACCGGCTTCAGGACGTCGGCGGATGCGGTTTTCGCGTAGCTTGAGAACACGTGGTGAGCAGCTCGGCAGAATTCGAGCGATGCGGAGTTGGTCAACGCTGCCGTCAACACGTGGCGAACACCCTCGCGGCCAATCGCAACCAGTGCTTCGCCCGCGACCCACCGGACATCCCCGTTTTGGTCGTCCATCGCCTCAACCAGGGCGTGCGCCGTCAACGGGTCGGCAATCCCTTCGAGAGCCTTGGCTGCCTCCCAACGGACATGATCGTCGGAATCTTGTAGAACCTTGAGCAGGGGGATAACGGCTAACCTTCCGGCGTCGACAAGCCTTCCGCGCGACGCCTCTCGTTCCACCGGGTCACTGCTCGATATGCCTCGGATCGCGCCCAAAACGTCCGACGCACCCGCTCGCTGTTTCGACGCCTCGCTCATCGCCTCATCCTCCCGATCTGCCCCGGACCAATCTGCTTCGCCGAGTAGTTAAACTGAGTTGCTCACCGGAAGCACCCGCGTGCCACGGCTGCCGACGTCACAGGAAATCGCGCCGAAAACCTCTCGTCATCGGTGCAAAAGCCATGCCGCCGTGCGACTCAGAACGATTATTTTCCGGCCGGGTGCAGGAACGCACTTCGCGGCCCGAGCTCTTGTTCCGCACGGCTCAGTCGCTCTATGTAAGGGTAAACGCAGAGGGCGCTAAGGACGCAAAGGCGCGCGGAGGGGAGGGATCTTCGTTCTTTTCCTGTATGGGCTCTTTATGGGGTGATGGTCTTGAGAGTGGTGATTTTCCCATTTGCGGTGGTTCTTGGAGTTCGATTCCCCGAGTACTGCGGTTCTTCCTCGGTGGGTCTCCGCGTCCTCTGCGTTTTCATTTTTCCTCAGGGACTGCGGACCAACAGTGCGTTCCTGCACGCGTCGCGCGGGGATCCGCCAGAGGCCTCTATCGGCCAAAATGTATCGGCATTACCATAGCCGGTCGGCACCCGCCAATTCTCCCTGTCACTGGGAAACTTAGCGGACCAAACGGGACGACAGACGATTCTAAGTTTCTTCGAATAGGAGTTTCGCAATGTCGACATTCGTGGCAATAGGCTATGACGATCCCTTTAAGGCCCAGGACGTCAAAGTTGCGCTCGTTAAGCTACAGAAGGAGTACCTCATCGACCTAGAAGATGCGGTCGTGGTCGTCAAGAACGAGGAAGGGAAAATCAAGCTCCATCAGGCGGTGAATCTTACGGCGGCAGGAGCGGTGTCGGGGGGGTTTTGGGGAACGCTGATCGGTGTCCTGTTCTTGAACCCGTTGCTAGGCGCCGCGGCGGGGGCATCGGCGGGAGCGTTATCCGGCGCACTAAGCGACGTAGGCATCAACGACAAGTTTATCAAAGACTTGGCTGCCGGGCTCAAACCGAACACATCGGCTCTGTTTGTGCTTGTTCGCAAGGCAACGCCCGATAAGGTCGTCGAGGAGATCAAGAAGTTCGGCGGTGTCGTCCTGCAGACCTCATTGGGTCACGAAGACGAAGCAAAGCTGCAGGCCGCGTTGGACGGAGCAACACAAGCCTAACGCCTTCTAGGAGTCGTGTCGGACAATTGGGAGATGGTCGTATTTCTTGCGCGAGACCTCGATGGGATCATCGGCGTGGGTCGAGCCGAATGATACGCATTGACCGAGTCACGACGCCGCTTCGGAAACCCGCATATTGCCTCCCGAGATCAGCAAGACAACGCGGTATTGTCGAAAGCGATCCACGTCGCTCAACACCGCTGCCAGAGGAACAGCTCCAGAGGGCTCCGCGACGATCTTCGCGACGTTCAGCAATAGCTCGGTTGCCTGTGCGATCGACTCTTCGCTGCAAAGAACGATATCGTCAACGAGACGTCGGATGATGGGGAAAGTGAGTTTTCCAAGCGACGTTCGCAGTCCGTCGGCGACCGTGTCGTAGCGAGTTGGCTCTTGAATTGACCCCACCTGCCAGCTGCGATACGCATCGTCTGCCCATTCGGGTTCCACGCCAATCACTTGGACGTGTGGGGCGAGGGCCTTGATGGCCAGGAGCGACCCGGACAGCAAACCGCCGCCGCCTAAGGGCACCAGTACGATGTCAGGATCATCGATTTGTTCCATCAGTTCGAGTGCCACGGTGGCTTGTCCGGCAATGACGCGATAGTCGTCATACGGATGAATAAGATTGGCGCCGGTCTCGGCCAATATTCGATCCGTCACTTGTTGTCGTTCGGCAACAGACGGACCCGACATGATCGGTTCGATGCCCAGATCGCGAACAGCTTGCAGTTTATTGAACCGAGAATTGCGGGGCATCACGATATGGGCGGGTATGCCTCGCCGCCCGGCTGCTCGCGCAAGAGCCACGGCGTGATTTCCCGACGAATGCGCACAAACTCCGCGAGCGGCTTCCTCTTGGGCTAACGAAAACACGGCGTTGCAGGCGCCGCGTGACTTGAACGCTCCGCAGTACTGCATGTTCTCGCATTTCAGGACGAGCTCGCAACCGACACGATCATTCAGTTCAGGCATCATCAGTGTCGGGGTCCGCACGACGTGAGCGCCGATTCGTCGGTGCGCATCGCGAATCGTTTCGAGATTCGGTTCGGTAGGTGGCATGGATAAATTAGAACCGATAGCCGCCGCCGATTCCAACGAAGAAATCGTCGGTTTCGTCGGTCAGCCCTTTGCCGACACGAATATCGCCGACAAAGTTATTCGTGAAGTAGTAATCGACGCCGATATTGTAGACGGCAATCGTGAAGTTGCTGGGAAGTCCGTTCGACGAAAGAACGAAAGCCTCATTGAACATCGTCGTGCGTTCGGTCAGTTCGACGCCCAACACGAACGACTGCGACCAGACACCAAAGTTCTCGCCCTGCGGCTCCTCCGGAAGCAGCGAGAAGTCGCCCAGTCCATTGTTCCAGTAGCCGGTCGAACCGTTGATCGACCAGATCTCGCCCAGCTTCCAGCCGTAAATATAGTCGAAGCCGTATTCGACACGGGCAGTGGTCCAGACTTGGGCGCCGACGGGAGCAGTAAATCGTAGATCCAACGCCGTTTCGGGAATACATCCCTCCTGCTCAGTGACTTGCAATTTGAAACCCCACCGCAGATCTTGGCCGCCGTCGATATCGTCGGCGTCGTCGCGAGACTTCCAAACATAGTTCCAGCGGAGCCGGAACTCGATGTCGTCGGTCAATCCGAGTCGCAACAACAACTCGGGCACAGCGTGAGCTTGCTCGACCTCACCGTCTTGGTCTTTGTAGAAGTAGACATAGCCCGACTCGATCTGAGCGACGTGGCGTCCGATGGTTTTTGTGGACTGAGTGAAATCGTGCCGCTCGGTTTCGATACGTTCCTCGTACGGATCGCGATCCGGCACGTCTTGGAGCAGCAGGTCGTCTAGGAATCGAATCTTGAACTCATCGGCATCTGTCGTCTGAGCCATCGATGACACAACAACGCTGCCGGCACTACCGATTAACAACAACGCAATGATCGACCGAGCGAATGGTGGCATCCTCATCGTGCGTCGGCTCCTAGGCAGGCACATCGCAACGTCTTTGGACGGTGTTTTGTCAACGGATGGATGTTCTCTACCATTGGTTGGCGGGTGGCAATCGTTGCACCCCGCCGCGGCCGAAGTGCCACGTCATTCCGGCACCGAGCCAATAACTGGCGACCGACGTCGAAGTGAATCGCCCAAGTTGTTCACCGTCCTCGAACATGCCGCCCGCCATCAAATCGAAGTCGACGCCCGGCATGACGTCCTGAAGACCCACACCTGCACTGATGCGGTGCAAGTTTGAAACGGCCACCGTGCTTTGCAGGTAATACAGTGCCGCTTGGCCTCCTGGCGGCGCGACTCCGCCAGGTCGTCCACTCGGATTCGGATCCAAGGGGTTCTCGGCGTACACATAGCCGGCCCGCACTCGCACATGTGGACTCAGTTGATACTGAGTACCTAGTTGGAGGACCCACTGATTTTCGTAGACGACGTTAAACAGATCAGCCGTATCCCACTGTTTGTACAGCACGTCGGCAGCCAGCAGCAAGCGACCGTCCAAAAGGCTGCTGTTGGCAATCCCTAGACCGTAGTTTTCGGGTAGCCCGGCGTTGACATCGGTGGTCGCCGAAAACCGTCCATTGCCTAAACTTAGCTGAAGTGCGTCGTCATAGTTGAAGTTCTGTCGAGTTTGGTAGTAAAGACCGAGCGTCGTGCAACGCGGCAATTCATAAGTTAGTCCCAGAGTGCCGCGAAGCTGATAGGCGAATGCCGCGGCGCCAACTCCGACGAACGGTGCATCGAGGGTCGAGCTTCCAAAGGTGAACGTTCCTCCGGCCGAGAGGCGGTCTGTCAACTCGACCGCGGCGGAACTGTTAATTTGAAGCATCGAGATCGTCACTGAAGTACCGTTACTGGCCGGGACGTTCCGGAAACTCAGTCCAGCTCCCGCAGCAGTGTTCAGGCCAAGGCCGATCACAACGGGCAGACCGAGCGCGCGAAGGTCTTGTGTCACGCCGATGTTTCCCGGTGCCGAACCTTCGGCTTCGGACTTGGCGGAGAACGCTCCGGGGCCTGGGAGAACACCGCCCGTGTGCGAGACATTGTACGTGGACTCAATCCACCCTCCACCAAACGTGACGTTGGTTCCATGAAACTGAGTGAGCGTCGCGGGGTTCGCCGTCAGGCTAGATAGTAAATCCTGCGGACGCGCGATACTTACACCACCCATTCCACCGGCGGCGGGCATCATCGTGTTGTGTAACTCGATGCCAAACGACTGAGCCGAAGCCTTGCCGTGAAGTCCCGCGATAGTGGCCGTTGTCAGAGTGACAAACAGCATGTAGGAAACGCGAGACTGCGACATTGGTAAACTCCTTTTTACCCGATAAGACAATTCAGTCATTCAGCCAGTGGATCAGCGGCCGTGGCAGCGTCACCGTAGCGTCACTCATGAGAAGCGACGGACCCTGAGTTCGTTGACTCTCGCCCTGGGTTATCGACAGGAGGTTGTATTCGAAGTTACTTTCGGATCCAGACCGTGTCATGTCTTACCCAACCCGTTAGCTCATCCCTATCGACGAGCTCCGGGCGTTGCTTACCAACTGCTCGACAAACGGAACGACCGGTGCAAAAGGGCGTCTGAACGTCCAATCTTGCCAGGCACGGGTGGGCTAGCGAGCCGAATTAGAAAAAATCAGTTGGTGGATCGCGGGGTCGATCGTGCGATGGCACCGAGCGTCTCGTCAGAAACGTTCGTCGCCTTTGCTGAGGTTTCATTGGGTCCGACTTTCTCATTTTTCGTCCAACGATCTTCGCCGACGACGGCGGCGACGATCGCCAGCGGTACGCCCGCGGATTCGTAAAGGTTGGCCGAAAAAGCGAAGATCAAGTCTAACGTGGTGAAGTCGCCATCATCGTTCCAGTCTCCCTCTTCCCAGGTCGAGTTGTTATCGTCTTGGTCTTCGAATTCTCCCCTCTGTAGGACAAGGAGAAGGTCATTTGAATCAAAGATGCCGTCACGGTTGACATCGCCCGGACGATCTCCTGGCGTACCTGGGGTTCCCCCGGGTACGAAACTTGGACGCCACGCATTTGCATTGGCCCATCGATCCAGGTTGGGCTCAGTTGGATCAATGCGTTCGAGCGTCGGTCCGGCGCCGTCCGTGGCCGGATGCCATTGGTCGAGATAGGCGAAGCGGTGAATGATCTCCTCATCCGTGGCCAACGTAATGGTCTCCGAGGCGTTACTCAGTCCGCCGGTCCATTGCCCTGCCACGGGCCGGTCGGAGCCGTACCGGAATTCAAATGCGGTCGAGTCTTCGACAACGAGGACACGTTCTCCGGGCCCCAACTCGAGGATGGCTCCTTCAGCAAACTCGAATGCGATTCCCTGGAGCTTGTCACCGAACGCTTCTCTCTGAAACGCGACGTCTGTCAAATCGATCGGCAGATCACTTGTATTTACCAACTCAATGAATTCGAAATCGCTGCCGTCAGTGAATCCCGCTTGCACTTCGGCATCGTTGGGGTCTGCTGGGTGGTAGTTGATTTCGCTAATTCTAAGGTTCGTGCGATCGGCGGGTTCAGACAGAGAGAAGTTGGCTTCGGTCAGCGGTGACCATTGACCCCCGGTCAGCACGCGCGCTTTTACCTGAGCCGTTTGGGAAAGGCGGAAGCCGGCATCGGTGGGGAAGGCGACCAACTGAGGTACAACGAGCAGATCGGCATCGGTCGCGGCGATGTTGAGTGCGTGGATAGCAAGAACGTTTTCGCCATTCTTAAGCAAATCACGAAAGTTAGCGATGTCGAACAGTTGTTGTTGCAGAACGACTACGTCCCCTCGCGTGCCCGTTGCGGCTGCGTTGTAAGGAGTCGGATCGGGAGCTGCGGCTCGAACGACTTCGACTCCGTTAAGGTACGCGATGAAACCGTCATCGTATTGGATTCGCAACTGTAGGCGGTCGTAGTCCTCTGGATTATCGATAACGAAAGGAATACGGGCATAGACGGATGCGTTCTTGTTTAGTGCCGCTGCTTGCACGTCCGAGTTAAACAGACCGTCGAAAGGCCGATGTTGTTGGTCGCCGACAAGTAGAAAGTCGTCGTCGAATTCGGTCTTTTCTCCCGGCGCGTAATAGAATTCGAGAACCGCCGACCCGAGACGCTGGAACATCACCAAATTCACGTCGTGCTCACCGGCGGTCAGCTCGACGGTCACGAACGTGTCCCGCTTCGAATGTCGTTTTTCGTCGGCATAAAGTACTTGGCCATCGACAAGAAGCTTCGCACCGTCGTTGCTGGTTACACCGAAGGTATAAATACCCGGCGTCTTGACAATCAGCTTGCCGTTGATGTCCAGAACGAAATTATCCCCCTCGACGGGGAACGCCAAGCTGTCTTGAAAATGCGCATCGCGGCCGAGACGTTGATAATTCAGAATGGGGACATCGGTGACCGTCACGGTACGAATGTCGTTCTCGCCAGCGAGAACCGCCTCGGCTTCGGCCATGGTGCTCAGACGGATACTTGCCAGGGTCTGTCGAACCTCGAAACCTTGAGGCACCGTGATCGGGTCTTCGGCGACGCCCGTATCGTAGCCAAATGCTGCTTGTCCGTCGGTCCAGCCGCTATCATCGAAATCACGGGCTTGCCAGTCGTTGGGGTTGGCCGAGTTAGGGACGAGCAACTTCGCGACACTATCGGGCGTGATGAGATCGACGGAATTGGAGCGAATGGCGTTATCGCTCAGTTTCCCGTCCGCAGTTAACGGGTCGGACCCATCGGTGGTGTAGAAAATGTCTCCCTCGGGCGCCGTGAGCTGGATGTCGGTTTCGGACGTGATATGGCCGCCGCGAGGTGCATACTCGGGTGGATCCAGGTCCGAGTAGAAGTTTTCGTCGCGGAACTGATCGAGCATTCGGCGGTGGCGAGATGAGAAGTAGCTGCCGGCGAGACTATTAATTCGTCGAATCCAGGAACCATCTCGCGTTACGGGACGGCCGTTGTCGTCCTTGCCATCACCCCAGCGTGCGGATTCTCCGACGATCGCGCGGTCGATTTCGCTGGCAAGCGACCGGAGTCGCTGGGCGTTGGCATCGGAAGTTAAGGCTCCGTCACCAAAGAACTGTTTGTAGATACGGTCGGCGTAAAGGCGTTGGAACTCGGGCACATCTTTCAGCGCGAGATACAGGTTGCTGGGACCGACCGCAGGTCTGACGTTATCCCCCGCCTCCGCAACACGATTTTCAGACGAACCTCGCTGGAACGCAGCTTCCGCGTCCCACGAGTGGAACTGCCATTTCGCGCCCTCGACACGTCGTCGAGAGGCGTACCAGTTGTTATGCGGCCAATCCCAGTTGCCGACGTATTGGTTAACGATCAAGTAGTCGATAAAGCTATTGATATCAACCATCTCTTTTATCGTGTCATAGTCGAAGCGTCTGCGCGAGAGAGCTCGCAGCAGTTGGCTCCAGGCCTTGGAATCGCCATCGACAACGTTTCCCCCTGTGTTAACGACGTCATATTCGTCCGCATCACCTCCTCGATAGTTTGCGGCCCAGAGGCCGTTGGGGCGTTCGGTGGGGCTGTAGAGTCCCCAGTACATTCCGTTTAGATAGAGCTGGACGAAGGTTTGGCGAGGTGCGTAACCGCCCATCTCCAACTGAGTCGCGCGTGTCCATGAGTCCTGCAAGTACGTGTTGTTGCCTTCCGATACTCGCCAAGAGTCGTTGAATCCACCTCGTAACACCAACTCACTGAACTCGGTCGCGGCGTCCGGTCCAAACATCGGATACTTGAGCGTCGATGGTCCGTACTGTCCCTGAAAAACGACGCGGAACGACAATTTTGCCGTCTGCGAAAACCGCCGCGCCCAGCCGCCATGAATCTTGATACCGGCTTGTGTGGCGAACTCGGTTCCCCCGTCGGTATTGATCCATTCTAACGACACCGGCTTTTCCCATTTGTCGCCGCGTGATTCTGGATTCGAATAGATACCGCTGTCGAGGCTCCATAAATCATCGGGATCCAGTACGATGGACAATGTGGGGATTGAACGAAGATCGTCCTTGATCGTATCCCGATATAGTGGATCATTCACGACCTCCGGGTCTACGTCGTAGTTCGCTTTCATACGGGCCGGCCGAGGTGGGCCTCGATCGTCGAAAAAACCCCATTCGGTTGGAAGACCAGTGCCATCTTGTGTCAGGACATCGTCAAGAAAAATGTAAGTTTGAGTCGTTGGCGAACTGGCCGCGACACCGTCGGCGAATGCCGTAGCTCTTAGCGTCGTCGTCGTATCGATCGTGATGGGTCCCGAATACAGCTCGCCGTGCTCTGCATCCGGAGCGCTACCATCGGTCGTATATCGAATCTGACCGAACGGTGTGCTCGTCGTCACAGACACCTGAAACGGCGCGTCGAAGAAACCTCGCTGTACGCTGACGACTGGATTCGTCGCAAAACCGGAAACTCCGATACCGTTTTCGGCGCCTGGAGTTGGAGTGGCGAAGTACCGCTGTTCACCGAGTCGCGGACCGTCGTCGTCGAACGAGATGCCGAAGGACACATCGCCACGTTGTGCGGGATAGGAAGAAGTGTATTCGTGCGCCACGGAGCCGTCGGGCCGAACGAGCGCCAGGTACTCGCCGTCGGATGCGAGTTGAAAGTTCGTGTGATGCTGATTAGAACTCGAACGGTCGCGACCGCTAGCGAAGACGACCAGTGTCTTCCGTGCGGAGATCGACTCTTCCGGAAACACCCATTTATCCAAAACGTTCGGGTCATCGGTCAATGACCAGCCTTCCAGATCGACATCCTGGTCGGTCGGATTGTACAACTCGATCCAGTCGCTGTAGTTGCGAAAACGGTCCTCCAGGACTGATACGTTAGCCGCCATGAATTCGCTGATCACCAGCGGATCACCTGCCAGGACGCAGCGCGACTCCAAGGACTCGATACTAGGACGCCACTGCACGGTACGTTTCATTCTTGACGTTTCGCGACATAGATTGACTCGCATTCGTTTCGCTTTCGTT
>JAJRVM010000094.1 GCA_024277285.1 Planctomycetota bacterium | reverse complement strand
ACCAGACGCGTCAGCCGATGGCGTGGCGGTGTCAAAGGATCGCGACACCGGCGGCATCGCGCCAAGGGATGCCACGCGGACCACGGAGGGGGGGGCGACCGAAACGCCGCCCACTGCCGACCCACACACGTTTCCCATTCCACCCGGTGGCGATATGAAAACGCCCGCAGCTGCAGATGCCGGCGCGGCCGAGGGGGCCACTCCGACCACAGGCGAACCGCCTGCCGTCCGCGTGCCGGGCCAAGCGATGGCGGACGGGGACGCCGCTATGAAGTTGGGTACAGGAGACGCTGATACGGGGGATGGCGGCACAGGAGACGCGAAAGTGCCCGAGCCGTTGGCGCGTTGTATGTCCAATTTGCATGTCTTGGCACGTTTTGATCCCGAGACGGAAACGTGGTTGCGGTTGACTGCCAATGACCCAATTCCAGCTCAGCAAGAGCTGATTGCGCTGCCGACCTACCGCCCGCAAATCACTTTGCGTTCGGGAGTTCAGTTGATGTTGGTTGGGCCGGCTGCTGTCAGTTTGCGTGATCCCGACACCGACGGTGTACCGGGGTTGGTGGTGCATTACGGCCGAATTCTGATTACCACGGCGGGCGCACCCGAATCGGCATTGAACCTGCAGATGGGTGATCGGATCAGCCACCTGGAGCTGCCCGGTTTGGATTCGACCTTAGCGTTAGACGTGCGGCGGTATAACGCGCCGGGAATGAACCCCGAAGAGCATGCGGCACACTGGCTTATTCTGGCGCAAGCGGCGGGTGGGCGTTTGCGCTGGCGAGACCAAGGCAGTGACGAGCCGACGGCGCTGGAGGTTGGGCAAGTCATGTCGATGATCGACACCAACGCCGCACAGATAGCGACGGATTCGTCGACTCCCGAATGGCTTGACGCCAAGAATCTTCGTCCGATTGATCGGGACGCGTCAGAGCAATTAGAACCGCGCCTCGAAGTGAATCGGCCGCTGACCATGTCGCTGTTAGAGCAGGCGACGAACCGATTGGTCGAAGTGCGTTCGCTGGCGATTCGTTCACTGTGTGCACTTGGATCGTACGATTCGTTTGTCGACGCATTCAACGCCAAAACGTACCGCTCGTTTTGGCCCGACCTCCTGATTGCATTGTCGCTTGCCATTAATCAGGACTCGGAAACGGCCACGCGCGCGCGGTCCACATTCGAGCGGTTGCGTGGCGCGGACGGGACCCGCTTGTACCGATTCTTGTGGGGCTATAGTACCGAACAACTAGCCGATGGGGGCGCCGCGGAGTTGGTCGAGGCGCTGGCGAGTGGGTCGATGGACATCCGCGTATTGGCCTATGAAAACCTCAACAACATCGTTGGAAAGACCAACTCTTACCAACCAGAACTTGACCCGAGTCGGCAGCGCCGGGCGATTCTGAACTGGCAACGCGACCTGAAACAGGGCAAGATCGCTTATAAAACCCCTCCTTTCGAGGTATATGACTAGCTTTAGTAGAGATGATTCCGGTCTCTTTCTCGGTGGGGCAGAGTATCTTAACCAGTTTTGCACTTTACACTTACCGTGTACAATTCAGGGTGCGAAGTCACCCGGGTTTGCGTTCGTCGAGTCTTGTAGGGCAGTATTTGGTCGGCAAGGCTGGCGTCGGGGGAGGGTGCCGACAAGCGGTTCTGGTCGCGTGTAAATGGGGTAATTGGGCGGAATAAAGGGTTGATCCCCCCGTTTACAGGAGGGGAATTGGATTTGTCGGCTATCGGGCGGACCATTAGAATACTATGTTTCAATAGTCAGAGACTCAGCAGTCGGAGGCTCAGCGGCAAGACCAAGCCAGCTCTGGATTTACATGGTTTCCGAGTCAGTCTGGTTTCTGAGATTACTCAGTGTGGTTTCTGAGATTACTCAGTGTGGTTTCTGAGATTGCATCCGTTCTTGAGTTTACATCGTTTCTGGAATTACCTAGTAAGGAGAACCGTCGGTGCAGACGAACATATCGGCTAGGCACGGTCATCTTAGTACAAGCACCCAGGAACGCATTACGGAGAAAGTAGAGAAGCTAAACCGTTACTTCGACCGGCTAACGGCGATCCAGGTCACCATTGATCTGGAGCACCGGGAGAATCCGGTGGTGGAGTTAAAGGTATCGGTCGAGCATGCTGAGCCTTTGGTCGCGGCGGACCAATCGGGCGATGTGACATCATCGCTTGATGGGGCTTTGCACAAGATCGAGCAACAGATTCGTCGGCACAAAGACAAGCGAACTGAGCGTCGTCGACCACCGCTCAAGCACTTAGAAGTTCCGGTGGAAAGTGAGCCGGAATCCGAATGAGAAAGCCAGGGTAACCCGTCCGCTGCAGCAATGCGACGACCGATCAGGTGGCAGTCGCGGGTCGTTTAACGGGTGAAAGGAATACGGAGAAATGAAGTTTGCGGATTTTATACGAGTGAAAGCAATCAAGGCGGACCTTGCGGCAGTTGACAAGGAAAGCGCGATTAAGGAACTCGTGACAGGACTGGTGGAATCGAACGACATTGCTGGAGACGAGCAAGAGAGCATTATCAAAGCGATCATGAAACGGGAGGAGTTGGGGAGCACGGGTATTGGCCGTGGAGTGGCGGTACCGCACACCAAGCATCCCAGCGTCGACCGGTTGATTGGCACGGTTGGAGTGAGTGCCGAGGGCGTTGATTTCAATAGCTTGGATGGCGAAAAAGTACAGCTCTTCTTTCTCTTGATTTCGCCACCCGATCGTCCCGGTGACCACTTGCGAGCGTTGGAGAACATCTCACGTCAATTGCGTGATGACACGTTTTGCCGTTTTCTCCAACAGGCAAAAACGGCGGACGATGTGCAGCAGTTGCTTGAGGAAGCGGATAACAACCAGTTCGGTTCTTAAGGCGACAGAGGTGCCAAGGGAGCAGGGAGCGCACCCCGCGCTGAGCTGGGTGGCGCTTCAGTCGGTCGTTTGCGCACGAAGCGCATCGGTCAAGTTCTTTGTGGCTGGCAGCAAGGCATATGCGTGGTGCGCGATCGTCTGGATTCAGCCGTTCGCGCCGGTCGTCTTGTGGCTTTCGGCGCTTGGCTTGATCGTCGTGGGGCTCAGGGACGAACGATTCTTCAATTCAAATGGGGTTGCCACACAAAAGCAGCTCGCACCCAGGATCCGTGTCGTTGACGCGTTGTTGTGGGTGTGGCGAGCTCGCTCTGAGGGCAGAAGGCGTAGCGGAAGTCCATGGCTAGTTGTCGTGAAAGCCGATTAGTGACCGTTGTGAACCCGCAGGGGCTGCACGCGCGGCCAGCGGACATGTTTGTCCGTCTGGCGATGCAGTTCGACGCGACGGTCGAGATCGTGCGTGAAGGGGACCGGTTTGACGGAAAAAGTATTCTGTCGCTGATGACGCTAGCCGCCGAACAGGGAACTCAATTGTTGCTTCAGGCCGATGGTGCTGATGCGGGTGAAGCGTTAGAGGCGTTGGCCGAGTTGTTTAGGCGAGGTTTCGACGAGATGGAAGTATCCGAACCCGCCAAGGATTCATCATCGGACGGATAGTCAGCGGCAGTGCGGTTTTTCAACGTCGTTTTTTGAGCGATGTTGATTCCGTTTGTGGCGTCGCGGGGCGTTCGTCCTTAAGAACGAGAACAATGGTACCGATGGTTTTGTGGTGTGCGGTAGATCGCGCCCTGTTTTCCCGATAGCGTGTTTCTTGAAATGCGTTTTCGTGATAACGAGGCTGGCGAACCCGCAGCGCTGCGACCACGGACATGAACGATGCAGGTACTGCAGGGAATCGCCGTTTCGGCCGGCATTGCCATTGGCGAGGCGCTGGTCATTGATAACGAGGGGTTGGTAATCTCTCGTCGCACCATCGATCGCGACGCGGTCGATGCCGAGTTAGCGCGCCTTGACCATGCGACCGAGGTGGTCGCGGGCGAGATGGATCGGGACAAGCAGGCGATTACCGACCAGCTTGGCGCGCAGTACGGTGCGATTTTCTCGGCGCACCGCCAGATGCTTGAAGATCCGCATCTCCACCAGGAGTTAGAAGAGCAGATTCGCAAGCTGGTTTCTCCCGAAATGGCCGTGCATCGCACATTGCGACGTTACGCGCGCGTCTTCCAGGAGATGGGGAACGCTTATCTGGCCGATCGCGCCCACGATCTGTTCGACATCGAGGAGCGTCTATTGGGGCACTTGATGCAGCGCCGCCAGGAAGGCCAAATCTCCCTGAACACCGAAACGATCGTGTTGGCACACGACTTGACGCCGAGCGAGACGGCGCGGTTGGATCGCAAGTGGGTGCTGGGATTTGCGACGGAAGCGGGCGGGGAAGGGGGCCATACCGCCATTCTAGCGAAGGGGCTGGAATTGCCCGCAGTGGTCGGGACCGGCGCCATGCTGGCCGATGTGGCCAGTGGTGACCTGATCATCGTCGATGGCGACCAAGGCGTGGTGCTGGTACGGCCTGACGAACAATACGTGGCGAAGTACCGCGAGCAGCTGGAGCGACGCTCGTCAAAATTGGCGGAATTGGCCGCACTGCGAGACTTGCCGAGTGAAACGGTTGATCACCACGCGTTCGCGTTGTTGGCGAACATCGAGTTTCCGCACGAGGTTTCGGCGTGCCAACGACGTAACGCCGCCGGAATCGGGCTCTACCGGACCGAGTTCCTTTACTTGGGTGCCGAGAAGGAACCGACCGAAGAGGATCATTTTCGCGCCTATCGTGAAGTGGTGCAGGCCATGGAAGAACGGCCGGTGGTCATCCGTACACTCGACTTGGGTGCCGACAAGATGGGCCATCTGCCGCGGACCGAAGACGAACATAACCCGTTTCTAGGCCTGCGCAGCATCCGGCTGTCGCTGCGCAATGTTGACCTGTTCCGCACGCAGTTGCGCGCGATCTTGCGGGTCAGCACGCTTGGCAACGTCAAGATCTTGCTGCCGCTGGTTTCTACGCTCCCTGAGTTGCGGCAGGCAAAGCTGTTCTTGCGCGAGACGATGGAAGATCTGGAAGAGGCGGGAGTTGCATTTAACCGCGACATACCGCTGGGAATAATGGTCGAAGTACCGGCTGCCGTGATGATGATCGAACACTTCCTTAAAGAAGTCGATTTCATCAGCATCGGAACGAACGACTTGATTCAGTATACCCTGGCGGTTGATCGTAGTAACAAGGAAGTGGCGGACCTCTACCAGGCGTCGGATCCGGCAGTGTTGCGGTTGATTGCGATCAGTCTGGACGCGGCGCGTAACGCCGGTGTGCCGGCGAGCATATGCGGTCAGATGAGTGGTACGCCACATTTTGCACCCCTCCTGCTAGGATTCGGTTTGACCGGTTTTAGTTTGCCGTCGAGTGCGATTCTGGAAATCAAACGGGTGTTGCGCAGTGTGACGCTCGAACAATGTCAAGCGATTGCTCAAGCGGCAATGCAGATGCAAAGTGCCCACGAAGTAGATGCTTTCTTGAAGGAGGAACTGAAAAAAATAGCGCGGCGCGCCGGTTATTGATGGATTGGATTCTGATGGATTGGGTTTGCGATCAGCCCCTTTT
>JAJRVM010000093.1 GCA_024277285.1 Planctomycetota bacterium | reverse complement strand
GTTTCAACTGCTTCGCTGTGCTGGTGTCTCATTGTGTTCTTGCCTTCGGCTTCGTCTCAAAACTCGTATTTACACCTTGCGTTTCGCGTAATCTGCTGAGAATGACATGGCTTTGCCGCGCGAAAGGGCGTTTTGAGACAAAGCCTAGTGGATTTGTGACGTTTGCTCCTCGGGGAATATGAATATGTTCGGTGCATTGGTTCGACACACACGAGTACTGGCTATTGTGGGCGACATTCTCAAGGTGCGTGCCAAGGGCGCCGGTTTTGGCGACTTGGCGATGGTAGAGAGCCGTGACGGCGAGCAATCGTTAGCCCAAGTGATCCAACTTGACGGTGACGAGGTTTCATTGCAGGTGTTCGCGGGAGGAAGAGGCATCTCCACGGATGCCAAAGTCCGTCTCTTTGACCACCCGACGCAGGTAGCGCACTCATCGAATATCCTGGGCCGCATTTTTGGCGGTTCTGGCGAGCCTTTGGACGGAGGTCCGTCGCTATCGGGCGACCCCCACATCGACATCGGCGGCCCGGCCGTTAATCCGACGATGCGTGTTTTGCCGAAGCACATGATCCATACGAAGATCCCGATGATTGACCTGTTCAACTGTTTGGTCGAGAGTCAAAAGTTACCAATTTTCTCGATTGCAGGAGAGCCATACAACCCGCTCTTGGCGCGCATCGGAATCCAGGCTGACGCTGACATTATCGTCTTTGGCGGTATGGGGCTAATCTTCGACGACTACCATTTGTTCCGCACGAGGTTTGAAGAGGAGGGTGTCTTTTCACGAGTCGTGATGTTTGTGAATCAGGCGTCCGACCCGCTCGTTGAACGGTTGTTGATTCCGGACATGGCGTTGAAGGTAGCCGAGCGATTCGCCGTCGAGCAATCAAAACGGGTGTTAGTATTACTAACCGATATGACGGCTTACGCCGACGCGTTGAAAGAAATCGGGATCACCCTTGAACGCGTGCCGGCGAATCGCGGCTATGTTGGCGATCTATACAGCCAACTGGCCCAACGTTACGAGCGCGCGTGTGATTACAAGGGCGCCGGATCGGTGACGATTCTAGCCGTGACTACCATGCCTGGAGACGATGTCACGCATCCGGTGCCAGACAACACGGGTTACATTACCGAAGGTCAGTTCTACCTTCACAACGGTACGATTGACCCGTTCGGATCGTTGTCACGTCTGAAGCAACAGGTAATCGGCAAGGTGACGCGTGAGGATCACGCCCAAATCATGAACACGATGATCCGATTCTACTCGGCGGCCAAGGAAGCAGAGCAGAAGAAGGCGATGGCATTCGAGTTGTCCTCCTTTGACCACAAGGCGGCGAAATTCGGCCAGCTGTTCTACGATCGGTTCATGAATCTGGAGGTGTCGATGGCTTTGGACGAAGCCCTGAACCTCTGCTGGGAGACGCTGGCCGAATGTTTCGAGCCAGAGGAACTGTTGATGAAGCAGGAGTTGGTGGACAAATACTATCCGACGCCGGCGCCGGCCAACACACTACAGAATACCGGGTGACCAGGTAATGGAGACTCTGTCGCTTAACAAGAGTTCGTTGAAGAACGAGCGTGATCGGTTGAAGACGTTTCAGCGTTTCCTGCCATCATTGGACCTCAAGCGTAAACAGTTGATGGTTGAGTTCAAACAAGCGCAACGAACGTTGGCTGCCACGCGCCAGCACATCGATGAACTTGAGTCATCGCTAACGGGATTACAGTCGCTCTTAGGCGCGACAACGATGGACTTTGCCAACTACGTGAAAATCCGAACCGTGGTGATCGACGAGGAGAACATTGTCGGTGTCCGGCTTCCGGTTCTGCGTGACTTGGAATGCGTGGTGGAAGATTATTCCACGTTGGCGACTCCCTTTTGGATCGATACGTTGGTGGAGTATCTGCAGAAAATGGTCACGCTTCAGGTTCGCGCGCAAGTTGACCGAGAGCGGACTTCGCGTTTGGACGACGCGGTGCGTCGAATTACGCAGCGAGTCAATCTATTTGAAAAAGTGTTGATTCCAACCGCTCAGAAGAACATCCATCGCATCCGCATCTACCTGGGTGACGCGGAGCGTGCGGGGGTGGTTCGCTCGAAGCTGGTAAAAGCTAAACGTCAACGGAAGGTAAGGCAGCTGGAGCACCGCTAATGGCAATTGTCCCCCTTAACATATTTACGCTGCACGGAACCCTCGACCAGAAAGAGGCCGTTCTTGAGGGCTTGCAACGCCTCGGGTGTGCACATTTGATCAGTCTGACGCCAGGAAAGAGTAAAGGCAAACCCGGCCGAGGTTGTGCACGGGAAACCTGCCAGGCTTTGCGGTATTTGCAAACCTGTCCAACTGAGTCGCAGCAAGCGACGAATTCAGCCGAATTTGATTTTGCCAGCGTCGAGCGTGAGGCGTTGCTGATTCAGCAGCGAAGTCAAGCGTTGACCGACGAGCGCGATTATCTGACCACGGCGATCGGCGCGACGCGGCCGTGGGGAGAGTTTCACATACCCTTGGTGGAACGGAACAACTCACTGCGGTTTTGGTTCTACGTGGTGCCGCGCCAGCAAATGGAGAAGGTCCAGAGCTCGGATTTGGTGTGGCAAGTGGTCACGCATGATGATCGCTTCGACTATGTGGTAGTCGTTCAAAAGGACGAACCACCAGAAATGCCCGTGGAAGCGGAGAGCCTGGACCCGCGTCCCTTGTCCCAGCTCATACGTCGACAGAGAGAGATAGAACTGGAGTTACGGCAACTTCATCAACGTCGCGCCGAGTTAGCGCGTTGGGCTTCGCTCATGGCCCAGAAGATGGCGGAAGCGGATGATCAAGCATCCCGGCAACATGCTGCGTCACAGACCTGGGACGACACAGAGCTTTTCGCCGTACAAGCGTGGGCACCTCGTCGCACGATCGTTCGTTTTGAGAGATTTGCACACGAACATGGACTTGCAATTACGACCGACGAGCCACTCCCGGACGAATCTCCCCCCACGTTACTGGAAAATCCGGAAGTGCTGGCCGGCGGTGAGAGTACCGTGACGTTTTACATGACACCCGCATACCGCACATGGGACCCTTCGTTGGTCGTATTCTTTTCTTTCGCTATCTTCTTTGCCATGATTTTCTCCGATGCCGGTTACGCACTGGTGCTGGGTGGAATACTCGCCGTGATGTGGCGCAAACTGGGGAACAATCGCAGCGCGATCCGCATGCGGAATCTCTTCTTGGCGTTGGTCGTCGCGTCGTTAATCTGGGGCGTCATGGTAGGGAGTTACTTCGGCGTAACTCCACCCGCAGGCTCGGCGCTCGCCTCGCTGACGGTGTTCGATGTCAAAGATCAGGGTGGCATGATGCGTGTTTCGATTATCGTGGGGGTGATTCACCTGATTGTGGCCAACCTTGTCACCGCGTGGCGTTACCGACGTTCCTTTCGATTACTGGCCCCATTGGGCTGGGTGGCGATCATTTTGGGAGGCCTGATCGCTGGACTGAACCTCGTCGGCGGCACTTCGTCAGAAATGACCGGCCCGATGGGCTTGATTCTGCTGGGGGGCGGGGGGGGCGCCGTCTTGTTCTTCAGCAGCGACCGTCCTTTTTCCGTCGGTATAAGGGCCTGGGGCATGCGCCTGCTCGACGGGGCCATGCAACTGACCGGTATCTCGAAGGCGTTTGGCGATGTGCTTAGCTATCTGCGATTGTTTGCTTTGGGGCTGGCTAGTTCACAGTTGGCCGCGACTTTTAACGAGATCGCGGGCACCACCGCCAAGTCCCGTGGCATCGGTGTGTTGCTGGCAATTCTGATTCTTGTAGTGGGGCACGGGCTGAATTTTGTACTAGCCGTAATCGGCGGTGTTGTACACGGATTGCGATTGAATTGCATTGAGTTTTTTAACTGGAGCCTTCCCGAAGAAGGTTACGCTTTTGAGGCATTTAGTAAGAAAGCGACGCAATAATGGAACCCTTAATTCTCTCTTTGGGGTGGGCTGGCCTCTATGCTCCGGTGGCATTGGGAGCCATCGGCAGCATCCTCGGCTGTTCCCGCGCCGGACAGGCCGCATGCGGGGCAATGCTCGAAATCGAAAGTGGTTACGGACGCTTCGTCGGTGTCTCGGCGTTGCCCTCTTCGCAGACGATATACGGCATCGTCGTTATGTTCACCTTGAACACACGTGGCGTTTCGGTCGAATCCGCACCCGGCCTCTTGGCCATTGGCCTCCTGTCGGGCGTCGCCCTGATGATGAGCGCAATGATGCAAGGAGCTTGTTGTGCCTCAGCGATCAATGTCAGCAAGACCAAACCGGAAGTGTTTGGCCTATCAATCGCTCCGGCAGCGATCGTCGAAGGTTTCGCCGTGTTCGCCTTTGTCTTCGCGTTGGTCGTCAGCGCCGGCATTCCCGGTGCGGCTTAGGGTATCAAGAAAGGACCGCGACAGAATGACCGCAACAGAACGATCCTCGGGCGTGCAAGAGCTGATAGATCGCCTGCGAGAGAAAGGTGTTGAGGAAGGCCACGCCCAGGCCGCCGCACTCGTCGACGATGCGCGGCAACGGGCCACGACGATCCTTGCCGAAGCTCGCCAGGAGGCGTCCGAACTGCTCCAACAGGCCCGCGATGAGGCGGCGAATATTCGTGCGGCGGGCGATGCAGCCTTGCGGTTGGCAGCGCGCGACACTCTTCTGGCATTGCAGGAAGAAATGTCCGATCTGTTTGGCAAACAGGTGCGCCGCCTCGCTTCGCACTGCCTGCAGGACGAACCGTTTATGCAACGGTTGATCTTGGAAATCGCCGGCCGCGCGGTGCCGAAAGAGAGCAGCCACACTCTGGAGTTCCTTTTGCCGGACAATGTGTTGCCACCCGAGGAGGCACGTCGTGAAATGCAGGCAGCTCGAGAAGGTAGCTTGTGTCACTTTGTGCTGTCGCTATCGAGCCAAATGATGCGTGAAGGAGTCACGTTCGGAGTAGCCGACGATGACACTCCCGGCATACGCGTCAAGATGATCGAGGAGGATGTCGAGATTTCTTTTAATGAAGAAGCCATCACGGAGTTTCTTCTGCAGCACTTGCTGCCGCGTTTCCGAGCAATCGTGGACGGTTCCGATTAGCGAGATGCAACAATGCCCCACAGCAGCAGCTATTACACGCTTGTCGCCAGCCTACCGGCCTTGCCGCGTCATTTCGATGTTGAGCACGTTCCGATCAGTCTGCTCGACCTGAAACAACGGCTGGAAATGCTAACAAGTGAGGATGCCGAGGTCGTCAAGCAGCTTCTTGAGCTTTTCCGTTGGAGCCGGCAACCGAATGAGTTGACCGACGAGAATGCGGCCTCGCACTACAACAATTTAATAGTGTGTATGAACAATCGTCTGGCTCGTCACATCGTGACTTATCAAAGGGACATTCAGGCGGTTGTGAGTAGTTTGCGGCGGCGCCGCCGTGGCTTGCCACCGGCGCCCGGGCTGGGGCAATGGACCGACCATATCCGAAACAACTGGGAGCATCCGGAGTTACGCCTACACTGGCAGTATCCATGGATCGCCGAAGTGGCGCGAACAGTCGGCACAACTGATTGTGTACGGATTGAGCGGTCGCTATTGGAATTCGCATGGGACCATTGGTACAGGGTAGCCGAGCATTATTTCTTCTCCTTCGAAGCGGTGCTGCTCTATCTGACACGTTGGGAGATCATCCACCGTTGGGTTAGTCGAGATGCAACACGTGGCCGGCAGTACTTTGATCAACTTGTCATGGAGTCGTTAAGTGAATACGTCAACCTATACGAATGAAGCCACCGTTAGCGGAGTCGTTGGCAACGTCGTCAGCGTTGTGGCTCCCACCGGCTCTATCATGAAGAACGAGGTCGCCTACGTCTGCGTTGCTGAGCAGAAATTGAAAGCCGAAGTCTTGCGAATTCACGGCCGTACCGCTGACTTGCAGGTCTTTGAAGATACGCAAGGTGTAAGAGTTGGCGATCGAGTCGAATTCACTCGTCAATTGCTTTCGGTCAGTTTGGGGCCAGGGTTGTTGGGGAACATCTATGACGGGCTCCAAAACCCTCTAAAGACGCTCGCCGCCAAAGACGGCTTCTTTCTCCGACGTGGTCGTTACGTTGAACCGCTGGACAGCGAAGTCCGCTGGGCCTTCACGCCAATTCAGCAAGTCGGTGCAATGCTCACGGCGGGCGACGTCTTGGGTACGGTCCAAGAACTGCATGTTGTGCACAAGATCATGGTCCCTTTCGCTGAGCCAGGTGAATTGGAACTAACCTGGATCAAGAGCGGCAGTTACACCGTGGAGGAGCCGGTGGCCCGAGTGCGTGATGCCTTCGGACACGAGCGTTCGCTCACCATGGCACAAACGTGGCCGGTGCGACGACCTCTATCCGCAGCGATGTTGCGTCGTCGTTTGGTCGAGCGGCTCTATCCCTCGGAGCCACTGATCACGACGACGCGGCTAATTGACACATTCTTTCCTATTGCCCTGGGCGGCACGGCGTGTATTCCTGGGCCGTTCGGCGCTGGCAAGACGGTGCTTCAGGGGTTGATCGCACGCCATTCGGCGGCCGATATCGTCATCGTCGTGGCCTGCGGCGAACGTGCAGGTGAAGTCGTCGAAACACTCGTCGAGTTCTCCGAGATGCAGGACCCTCACGGCGAAGGAAAGCTGATGGACCGTACCATTATCATCTGCAATACGTCGTCGATGCCCGTTCCAGCAAGGGAAGCGTCGATTTATACGGGCATCACGCTGGGCGAGTACTACCGTCAAATGGGACACCATGTCCTGCTATTGGCCGACTCGACATCACGGTGGGCACAGGCTATGCGGGAAACGTCGGGCCGGTTAGAGGAGATTCCTGGCGAGGAGGCCTTTCCCGCTTATCTTGATTCGGCTATCAAGAGTGTTCACGAGCGCGCTGGAGTCATTCGTACCCGTGATGGCGCGACGGGCAGCCTGACCATGATCGGCACAGTTTCACCGGCCGGTGGCAACTTCGAGGAGCCAGTGACACAATCCACGCTTGGCACCGTCAAAACATTTCTCGGGTTGTCGTATGAACGTGCCTACAAACGGTTCTATCCGGCTGTCGATCCGTTGACGTCCTGGTCGCGTTACTTAGACCAAGTCGCACCTTTTTTTGACAAACATGTCCGCGCAGGATGGAGCGAATCGGTCAAAGCCATACTGACATTACTGGAGCACGGGAACAGTGTCTTTCAGATGATGCAAGTCACTGGCGAGGAAGGTATTACACTCGATGATTTCATTGTTTATCAAAAAGCGATGTTAGTGGATATGGTCTACTTGCAACAAGATGCCTTCGATCCGGTTGATGTCTCGGCGTCCCTGGAGCGGCAGCAAGAGTTATTTTCACTGATTGAGCGGCTTGTGCAGCGTGCCTATCACTTCGATGACAAAGAGAGTGCACGCAGCTACTTCACAAAGCAAATCGGCCTGCTAAAGAATCTCAACTACTCGCCGCGTACATCCCAGGAATATGATCATTTCCTGGCGACGATCGAGGAAAATGAAGGGATGCAGGTATGAGACTGCGATCGGCTCTGATTCAGATTGTGACATTCGCGTTTGACTGGCGCCAATTAACGTCGCTGTGCGGTGTCACCCTGTTTGAACGATCACGCGAATTGACATCGGATATGCATGGCAACACACGCTCTAACACAGTGGCCCCCAATAGAGTGGCGGCGTAGACGCACATCGAAAGCGGCACTTGATGCATTCAACATTGGCAACGAAATTCTCGATCGCGATCGTCGGTGTGGTCGGCTTGGCCATGTCCAGCAGCGGCGTTGCTTTGATTGTGGCTTGGCATATCGGAGGGTTGATGCAGGATACCGTCACGGAGAACCTGCCAAGCCTCCGTGCGGCCGAAGAACTGGAGATTGCGCTGCTCGAAACACGGGGCGTCGTCGTCTCGTTCATCCTGGACGATGGGAATTCGGAACGGCTCAGAGATTTGGAGCAAAAGAAGCGTTCTTTCCGACTCGCGTTCGAGCGCGCGAGAGCGACTGCTCACACGCGCGGCGAAAGGAAGATTCTAGGCGAACTGGAACGAACCTATCGCGAATATGACGAGAAGCGAGACGAGATGATTTCACGCTACCAACGTGGTGATCGAGACAACGCAATTGCGCTCTTCCTTAATGAAGTACGTCACCTTTCCATGCAGGTCGATCAATTGTCGCGGGACTTCATTGCAGAGAACAAACGCTATATTGACGCCGCCACGGAACGCGCACAATGCCACATCACTCGTGCCACTTGGATCGTCGGCGGATTCACAGCGATGACCATCGGAGTTGGTGCAGCTCTTGGCTGGCTGTTCTTCCACGAAGTTCGAATACCGTTGCGGCAAATGGTTGCGGAAGCCCGTAGCTTCACTCGTCAGACGTCGCCTTGCGCCGTGGACTCACCCGATGACGAATTACCCGCCGTTGGAGAATACTTGCGTTCGCTGATGTGCGACGTATCAGATGCTCGATCGGCTCTCGAGGAGAATCGCAGACGTTTGGTCAATGCCGAGAAACTGGCTGTGGTCGGCAAGCTGGCGGCCGGAGTGGCGCATGAAATACGCAACCCACTGACTGCGGTCAAGATGTGGTTGTTCTCTATCCGTAAAACGATCGGGGAAGCTCCCGAACTAGATCGGAAATTTGATATTGTCTCCGCCGAGATCACGCGACTCGAGAAGATCGTTCGAAACTTCCTTGAGTTTTCGCGGCCGCCGGCGCTGGAGTTAGGGGAGCAGTCAGTGGCAGCGATTGTCGATAGGACATTGGAGCTGTTCCGCCATCGGATTGAAGATAAGAAACTGCGGTTGGTCCGCGCCGACGCTAGCCACTTGGCGCCGGTAACGGCCGATTCCGATCAATTCAAGCAAGTGCTCATCAACGTGCTTGATAATGCCGTCGAAGCGACCAACGAAGGTGGTGAGATTCGGATTGCGATTGAAATGGATTGCGTGTCTGACGATCGTCCGATGGTAGTCGTGCGCGTTCATGATACTGGTTGCGGCATGCCACAAGACGTTCGTGAACGCGTCTTTGAACCGTTCTACACGACGAAAGATGACGGCACGGGACTTGGCCTTTGTATCGCCGCTCAAATCATGGCGAGACACGGAGGACGGCTGGTATTGGAATCATCAACCCAACGGGGAACGACGTTTGCAGTCTGGACTCCGATAGCGCGAAACGAAGCCGATGAGCAGAATTCTGGTAGTTGACGACGAACGGAACGTGCTGTCCGGATTCCAAGAAGTACTTGGTACCGAGGGGCATGAAGTCCTCACCGCCCGCCGTGCCGAAGCGGCTTTGGAACGCATCGAGACCGAACAATTCGATCTGGTGATTCTGGATATCCGCATGCCGGGTATGAGTGGGCTCGACGCGCTCAAGAAGATCAAGGACGGACATCCGAAGTTGCCGGTCATCATGATGACCGGCCAAGGAACGATGGAGACTGCCGTAGAAGCCACCAAACGGGGTGCCTTTGATTACCACCTGAAACCGTTTGAACCGGCCGACATGCTCCAAACGATCGAAAAGGCACTGCAGTGTGCCCGGCTCATGAAGTGCCATGTCGCGCTTGGTCGAAAAGGCGACGTTGCGAGCAGCGATGCCATCATCGGCCAAAGTGCACCCATGCAGGAAGTCTACAAGGCCATCGGACGTGTCGCGCAAACCGATGCCACCGTGCTCATCCGGGGCGAGTCGGGGACTGGCAAGGAACTGGTCGCGCAGGCGATATACCAACACAGCCTACGCAGTGATGCCCCCCTTTCCGTCGTCAATTGTGTCGCCATTCCCGAGACGCTTCTGGAAAGCGAGCTGTTCGGTTATGAAAAAGGCGCGTTTACCGGAGCAACGGCGCGCCGCATCGGTAAGTTCGAACAGGCTGACGGCGGCACCGTGTTCCTTGATGAGATCGGTGACATGCCGCTGAGTATTCAGGCCAAAATCCTGCGTGTATTGCAAGAGCAGGAATTCGAGCGACTCGGTGGTAACCGGACGATCCGCGTCAATGTGCGCGTGCTGACCGCCACGAATCGAGATTTGGAGATTGCCATCGCGGAAAGTGCCTTTCGGGAAGACCTCTACTATCGCCTGGACGTCGTCACGATCAGAGTGCCTCCATTGCGAGAAAGACGCGAGGACATTCCCGCGCTGGTCCAATACTTCTTGGAGCGATCAGCGCGAGAACTCAACGTCGATAGCCCGCCAATATCTGAAGATGCTGTCTCGCTTCTGCAACACCACTCCTGGCCGGGAAATATTCGTGAGCTTCAACACTGTATCCAGCGAGCGATAATCCAAACCAAGGGGCGTTCTCTGCAAGCGACGGACCTGCAACTCACGCTGGCTCCCGACCGTGGCCAGGGACCGACAGGTACGGCCGACCTCGACCACGACCGGATGTTGAATATCGTTCAACGGTGGCTCGACGCGCACGGAGGAGCCGGTACCTGCGAACAGTTCTTGGAGAAAGTCGAACGCATGTTGCTGGCCGATGCCCTCCGCCGGACCAAAGGCAATCAGACTCGAGCAGCCCAGTTGCTTGGTCTGACGCGTCCCACCCTTCATGCCAAAATGCAAAAACACGGCCTTCACACCAAAAGCGACAAATAGCGTCAGGTTCCTGACACGCTGTCGATCGATTGCCACGCGCAGGTCATTCTGCAAGACGCTGCCGAGCGTATTATGGTGTCCCATCCCGCGGTACATGCCCGACTTGCAACCAACTGGGCATTTGGTCGTTAGGGTTTGGCATCGTGTTTGCAAGGAGATGATCTGCAACGTATCACGGCCACGTCACATCGGTATTCAGGCGAGATGATAGGTGAACCATGGCAACGATTCTATTGGCCGACGACCAGAAAAGCATTCGCGACTTCTGCAAACAGGAACTTGAAGATGAAGGATACGATGTCGTCCTGGCGCGCGATGGCCAGGAGGCAATTGACATCGTTGAGCAAGCAACACCTGATTTGGTCGTCCTGGATCTTCGCATGCCACGAGTCGGTGGCCTTGATGCCGTTGAAGCGATCCACGCGCTCGCCCCGGGCGTTCCAGTCATTCTATTTACCGCCAACGATGAAGATTGTCTCACCGACCGGCGCAGTCGACTCGCAGCCATCTGTGTCGAGAAGTCAGAGGATCTCTCGGAATTGAAACTCGCAATCCGCAGATCTTTGGCCGCACGGAAGGGCAACAAGCTTTTCCGCCTGGGGCTACCACCACTCTGATTCAGAAACCCGTTTCGGTTTAGTTTCTAACGCAATGAACTTCCTTGGCCACCGCTCAAGAAGGAGAACGATAACCGATGAAACGATTCAAGAACATTCTTTTCGTTTCCGACCAAGACAGGAGTGCGCTCAAACGTGCGTTGGCGTTGGCAAAAACAAACCGTGCGCAATTGACCGTGGTTGATGTCATCGAAGAATTGCCTCAGCGCGCGCGCATCGTGGCAACCGTGAAACCACCTCAGGATCTGCAACAATTGATCGTGAACGACCGAAAGGAACGGCTGGAGAAGTTCGTTGCCCCATTCCGTAAGAAAGGAACACGCGTCAACACGAACGTGCTTGTCGGCAAACCATTTCAGGAGATTATTCTCGAAGTTGTCCGCAAGAAACGTGATTTGGTGGTTGTGACGACCGAGGATACGGACCGTGCCGCTGGTTTGAAACAAAAATTGTTCGGCAGTACGTCGATGCATCTCATGCGACAGTGCCCGTGCCCTGTCTGGGTGATGAAATCAACGCGTCACAATCGATACAAACGGATCGTGGCCGCGGTTGATCCGGATTCTTTTAACGAAGATGCGAATCACCTCGACACAAAGATCATGGACTTGGCAACATCTCTGAGCCAGATGGAAAGAAGCACATTGCATATCGTACATGCATGGAATTTGTTTGGCGAAGAACTACTGCGCAATCGCATCTCGGCAGACAACGCGGAGGAGTGGGTGACGAGCGAGCATCGTAGACACAGGACCATGATTGACCAACTCCTACAACAGTACTCGCTGCCAGAAGTGGATATTCAGACGCACCTTGTGAAAGGTAAGGCGGCAGCGGTTATTCCCGCTCTGGTCGAGCACGTCCGAGCAGATCTTCTGATTATGGGAACCGTTTGCCGAACGGGGGTTGCCGGTTTCTTTATTGGGAACACTGCCGAAGAAGTGTTGCAGCAGGTGGAGTGCTCCGTGCTGACAGTAAAGCCAGATCGCTTCCTGACGCCGGTCTTGTAATCGGTTTCGCGCCCTCGGTAGCCGGCGTTCTTGGTCATTGGGTGTTTCGTCATTCGTCATTGGGCGGCTAACTGGCGCTGTCCAGCTAGGCTCTGCCTAGCAATGAATGCGTCCGCTTTTCAACGTGGTGTCAGTTCGCCGACACACAACGACGGTCATTGCCTCCGGACGCAGTGAGCAAATGAACGTAATTTCGTTGCGTGGACCGTACTTAGGTCAAAACGTGTCACGACTTCACGGTCCGGCACACGAATTGCAGAGGTTATCTGATCGAGGTTTGGTCAATCCGTAGTTCGACGGCGAGAAGGAAAGGAACTTCCGCGATGTTAGTCCTAAATCGGAAACGTGGCGAGGAACTCGTACTGCCGGACTGTGGTGTAACCGTTACGGTCTTGGGTATCACCGGCAAGAGAGTCCGACTCGGAATCGCGGCCCCACCAGAAGTGTCCATCCAACGGCACGAAATTCGGGATAGAGGTCGCAACGCGAAAACGGCGCTAAGGGATGTGAAAGCAGCGACGACTGCCGCGCGGGACACCGACAACGATCGTTGATGACGCTGAGCAAGGCGACGCTGAGCGGCGTGAATGAAACGAACCACGGCTTGACCGATCCCGACGTCTTCTTACCACCGTGAAAGGGGAAGGCCATGAAACTCTTGGAAAAGATTCTCGTACCGACCGATTTCTCCCAGGCGGGAGAAAACGTCATCGCGACTGCTGTCTATGTCGCAAAACAATTCCAGTCGCAGATATGCTTGCTTCACGTAATGCCGGGAACGGTAGATTTCTGCTCCGATCTCCAAGGCATGTTTAGAAGGAAAATCGACAACCACTTGGAAGAGATCGCACAACGAATCCGAGCCGAGGGAATCGAGCAAGTCGAGACGGTCGTCGAGAGAGGTGTCCCATTCGAGCAGATTGAACGGCACGCAGCCGAACGCGATGTCAATGTAGTCATCATGGGGGCTGGCAAGTCGGACGATGGCGGGCCAGGTCGGTTGGGCACGACCGCGGCCAGAATTCGGCGCAGAACAACCAAACCGGTCTGGGTCGTGAAGCCAGACGCTGCAGCTCAAGTCCAGACGATTCTTTGTCCGGTCGACTGCTCCCCTTCGTCCGCTTGCGCGCTCGAAAACGCCATTCATTTGGCACGCCAGTTTCGGGCCACATTGACGGTCCTTACCGTGCTCCAAGGCCTGCCGGAATACTACGGTCGCTTCGCGCCTGATGCTATCGTGGCAGAGGAGGAATGTGTACGAGAGCAACTGCCTCAACTTGATCAGTTCCTCGAGGGTTTTGACTTCTACGACGTTCGCCGGGACAAACTCATACGCCGTGGTACACCACATCGAGAAATCGTGGCAGTCGCCACTGAAATCCGATCGGACCTGCTTGTCATGGGTACTGTGGGAAGAACGGAGATTTCACGGATCTTAATCGGTAGCGTTACGCGGCGCGTCGCTCAGGAGATGCCCTGTTCCATCGTTACGGTCAAATCAGAACACGCGATCCGGTTGCGCTTGGACGCCGAAATCGCAAACCTTGCGGCGCAGCTAGCGCTCGGGCATGAACTACTGGAAAACGGGTTTCCCGCAGAAGCCGTGAACCAATTCCAACGATGTGTCACCAGAGACATGATGTATGCTCCGGCATGGGAGGGAATGGCTGCCGCACATCGGCGTTTGGGTCAACACGAAGAGGCGGTTAAGTGCGAGAAGCATGCACACGATATCGTGCGCCACCTTTGGGACATGAAGATCGAAGCTGAAATTCGGGGCCGACATCCCGTGCTCGGTCGACACCGTTAACACTCCTAGCTCTGTCCAGAAACCACTTGCGTGGCATTTGACAGCGACAAGCCGCAGCGAGGTGCGAGGCATTGGGGTTGCGAGCAGACGTGCAAAGACGGTCAGAGCGAAGCCTCATAGTAGAAGCGACTTCTTCAATTGGAACCGGAAGATAAAAAGGGGGTCCCCGAAATGCAGCGATTCAAGAAAGTCCTGCTGGTCCTTGCCCCTGTGGCCGACAACCAGGCGGCTCTTGACCGCGCCGTAACGCTAGCAAAGGAAAACGACGCGAAGCTAACGGTGGTCAAGATGGTCGGGCCGCGGCCTCGGGAAGCTCGTGAATTCGCTAAAGTCATGTCCGTTTCGGACGTGCATGAGATGGTCATTCAGGCAGCGCATGAGCAGTTGGCTGAACTGCTAGCGCCCGTGCGAATGGCACGCACGCGCGTTGATACGAAGGTGCTTTCGGGTACTGCGTTCTTAGAAATCATTCGCGAAGTGCTGCGCGAACAACATGATCTCGTAATCATGACCGCGGAACATGAGGGTGGACTGAGGGCTCCCTTTTTTTGCAATACGTCACTGCATCTGATGCGCAAATGCCCTTGCCCCGTCTGGGTCGTGAAACCCACTCCTGGCAAACGGTTTGCTCGAATACTGGCTGCGGTCGACACCGATCCGCACGATTCTGCAGTGGAGCATGACGCGCTAAACACGAAGATCATGGGCCTCGCAACCTCCCTGGCCACACTGGAACAAAGCGAGCTTCACATCGTTCATGCGTGGACGCTGTACGGGGAATCTCTGTTCAGAAGCGCTCAGGCGCACCTGAACGAAGCGAAAGTGGATGCGCTGGTCCGTGAGGAACGGCAACGGCATGAACGGCAGCTTGGCAAACTTCTTGATAACTCGGAGTTGGGAACCGTGATTTCGCGAGTTCACCTGGTGAAAGGTGATGCGGACTACGTACTCCCTAATCTGGCTCAAGAGCAGCAGATTGATCTGATCGTCTTGGGGACCGTCTGCCGCACCGGTGTGGCCGGCTTCTTCATCGGCAATACCGCCGAAAGCGTTCTTCGGAATGTGACATGTTCGGTGCTGACCGTCAAACCGGACGGATTTGTTTCGCCGATCAGTTTAACGGTGAATTGAACGCCCATTTTCAGGCCGTGTGGAAATTCAGGAAGGAGTGGCTCATGTACAGATACAAACGTCTGCTCGTTGGCCTCGCTGGAGCCGAACGCGATCGAACGACAATCGAGTACGCTGCAATGGTCAGTCGTATGGCGAAGGCAGAGAAAACCTACTTCGTTCACGTTGCCCGCAGTCTGGAGATTCCCGAGTCGATTCGCAAAGCATACCCTGAATTGCTCGAGCCAGTCGACGAACATTTGGCGAAACAAATGGGGGAAATGGTCGAAGAACGCTTCTCCTGCCACCCGGAGACGGAGGTGGCGTTTGAGGTTGTCGCAGGAGCACCGCTGGTGGAGATCCTACGACTGACCCGGCAGAAAGAAATCGACCTGATACTGGTCGGGAAAACCAAAGAACACCAAAAGAGCGGCATGCTGCAAGAGAATCTAGCCCGGAAGGCCCCATGTTCGGTCATGATCGTTCCCGAAGGCTCCAAGCCGCAGATAACAAAGATTCTCGTGCCCGTCGATTTCTCAGAACACTCTAGCGACGCGATGGACGTAGCGATCGCGTTTTGCAAAGCCTGTGCGGTGCCGGAAATCGGATGCTTGCACGCTTTCAAAGTACCTAGTCGCTATCTGGGATCGGACGTTTCCCACGAACAGTTCGCGGAGCTCATGCGGTCGGACGTGGAAAACAAGTGCCAAATGTTCATCAAGAATCGTGACCTCAACGGGTGCTTGGTGAAGCCCCAGGTGTTGCTGGCGAAGAATCCGTCGCAGGCGATCACACAAGCAAGTGTGGAGCAGCAGGTAGACCTGCTGGTGGTGGGGGCACGAGGCAGAGCCCTTGGCGCCGCGCTGCTCCTGGGCAGCGTCACCGAGCGGTTGATCAGGTCGGTAGACATACCACTGATCGCGGTGAAGAAAAAGGGAACGGGCCTGAGCTTGCTAGACGCGCTCTTCCCGCCCTAGTATCACGTCATTTTGGAAATGACCGATACTTGGCCACAGTATCGTCCAAAGAGATTCTCCGTTGCGGCAGCGGTTCCCGCCAAATGGGGATTGACGCGTTACTTGGAGAGAAAAAATGGGCAAATTGTCGACGACGATCGCCGTATCGATTGAGCATGCCGCCCGGCTTGGCAAACGCTCGACAAAGCGCTGATCTGCGGTCGCACTTTCATCCCTCCTGTCCGAGTTTGGCTCCCGTCGGCCGTCCATGCATCGCCCACTGCCACAGCCCTTGAGCGGCCCCGCCATGGCACCGTTCGTGCCAGGCTTATTAGATCGCGCCCCCATCTCCCAGACCTCGATGCCAGATATCGAGACACGCCCAACTACCGACGGCCAAAGTGTCGAATTGCCAAGCAAGGCGACTTGGAGGCAAGTGAAACTTGTCACGATCACCCAATTCCGAGAGTTGCCACGAGCATGTGACAATATCGTCCCAGACCGCGTCGTCCCCAACGTTGGTGCACTCGTGCGCGTGCGTTCCTGTATTGCAGCAAAACCTGTGGTTTGCTCAGATCGCCTAGCCACAGTGAAACGCGAGTTTCGGGGGCGCGCAAACGGGAGCCGAACCATGGGAGATTCCGGCAAGTACTCGCCCGATGCAAACGGCGCACATTTTCGCTAAGATAGGGGTTTTCCTGGCCAAACCAAGGACCGAGACATTATGCGTAGCGACAAGATCAAGAAAGATGCCATTCGGGCTCCTCATCGCAGTCTTTTGCGTGCGACGGGCGTAGTCCGCGACCAAGACGATTTTCGCAAGCCGTTTGTTGCCGTTGCTAACAGCTTTAATCAGATCATTCCGGGCCACGCACACTTGGACGTCGTGGGTGTCAAGGTGCGGCAGGCGGTGCGCGACGCGGGCGGGATCCCATTCGAGTTCAACACGATCGGTGTGTGTGACGGCATCGCGATGGGACACGTCGGAATGAAGTACTCCCTTTCGAGCCGCGAGCTGATTGCCGATTGCGTCGAAACCATGCTCCGAGCACACTGTTTCGACGGCATGATCTGCATCCCGAATTGCGACAAGATCGTGCCCGGCATGATGATGGGTGCCGCGCGCGTCAACATTCCGACCGTCTTCGTTTCTGGGGGGCCCATGAAAGCTGGGGTCGACCCATGTGATGGCAAAACGATCGATTTGATCAGCGTGTTCGAGGGAGTAGGGAAACTGTCTGCGGGCACCATTGATGAAGCGAAACTGACCGAGTTGGAAGAAAACGCCTGTCCGACGTGCGGTTCGTGCAGCGGTATGTTCACCGCCAACAGTATGAACTGTTTGTGTGAAGCATTGGGGCTCGCATTGCCCGGCAACGGCACCGTGCTTGCAACCGATCCGCAACGTGACGAGCTGTACAAGGAAGCGGCTCGGACCATCATGCAGTTGATCGCAAAGGATATCAAGCCGCGCGACATCCTGACGCCCGAGGCGTTTGAAAACGCCTTAGCGCTGGATATGGCAATGGGAGGTTCGACCAATACCGTGTTGCATACGCTGGCCGTCGCCAACGAAGCGGGACAACAATTCCAGTTGCAGAAACTGAATGAAGTAGCGGAACGCGTACCACACATCTGCAAAGTCTCGCCAGCCGGCCATCACCATATCGAAGATGTCGACCGCGCGGGCGGAATCAGCGCTATCCTGAACACAATTGGCAAGAAAACCGGTACGTTGCACCTCGATTGTATGACCGTGACCGGCAAGACGCTGGGCGAGAACATCGCCGCTGCCGATGTGAAGGACGACGACGTTATTCGCTCGTTGGACAATGCCTATAGCGACCGCGGTGGATTGGCCATTCTGTTCGGCAACCTGGCCCCCGACGGATGTGTGATCAAAGCAGGCGGCGTGGCCGCGTCGATGATGAAGTTTAGTGGACCGGCCTTGATCTTTGAATCGGAAGAAGATGCCTCCGCCGGCATTCTCAACGGTGACGTGAAGGAAGGTGACGTCGTCGTGATTCGGTACGAAGGACCGCGTGGTGGCCCGGGAATGCAGGAAATGCTCGCTCCCACATCCAATATCATGGGCCGCGGACTTGGCGAAAGCGTCGCGTTGATCACAGACGGACGGTTCAGCGGCGGCACACGTGGTGCGTGCATTGGCCACGTTAGTCCCGAAGCAGCTGCCGGCGGCCCGATCGCGTTGGTCGAGCCGGGGGACGTGATTGAAATCGACATCCCCAACCGCACCTTGAACCTGCAGGTTGGCGACGACGAATTGCAGCGCCGCCGCGATAATTGGCAACCGCGGGGACCCAAAATTGACCACGGTTACCTGGCACGCTACGCCGCCCAAGTGACCAGTGCCGACACGGGTGCCGTGTTGCGCCAACCGTAGCCGTTTCTGTGCCCAAAGCCGAGTTTCCGGCGGCATATCCGTTGCCATTTCGGCCGTGTGGACTAAGCTATACGGACGGAACACTCAAATTCGCATCCCAAACCGAATCACCTCAATCTGGAGCCCATAGCATGAAGAAATATCACATCTTGTTAGTCGCCGTATTGCTGCTGCCCGTGCTGGCCGGCGGTTGTAAACGAAACAGCGGCCAAAGCAATAGTACAGACCTGCCAGATGCGGCCGATGTGTCCGAGTCGGAAGCCGGTGGCGGTATGGGCGGCGGCATGGCAGATATGGGTGGCAGTCAGGAAGTTACCGTCGGTGCCGTGGTAGAAACGATGAACGCCGGTTCCTACACCTATGTCCAAATCGATACCGGCAGCGAGAAGATTTGGGCTGCGGCACCCGTTTGCAAAGTGAAGGTCGGGGATAAATTGGGAGTCTCGACAGCGATGCCGATGCGCAACTTCGAGAGCAAGACGCTCAATCGCGTATTCGAGGTGGTCTACTTTGTCGGCGGGTTTGAGAAGCCGGATGGTTCGGCATTGGCGAAGAGTGGGCATGGCGCTGCCGCGCAGCCCTCCGCCGGACACACCTCCGGTGGCGCGAGTGCTGACGTTGGCACAGTCGAACGCGCTGAAGGTGGCAAGACGATCGCTGAGATCCATGCGGAAAAGAACGCCCTGAAGGGCAAGGAGATCAAGCTGCGTGGCAAAGTCACGAAGTACAATGCCAATATCCTCGGCAAGAACTGGCTGCATATCCAAGATGGTTCGGGCGATGCGGCAGCCAAGACACACGACCTGACGATCACCACATCAGCAACCGTGAAAAAAGGCGACATCGTGTTGGTGACCGGCAAACTTCAGCTCGATAAAGACTTCGGTGCTGGCTATAAGTACGCTATCATCATCGAAGATGCAAAAATCGTTGTTGAATGAGTCTGCCCCCCCTAGCGGTTGGCCAAGTGCGCACCGACCGGATTGACGATGATGCCAAGGAAGGCTTGTCGCCGTTTGAAATGCAAAACGGGTGAACCGCAAATGGACGTTGATGAACACCAATAACGTGCGCGTATCATGTGCCAAATGCGACTGGCGAGGGGCTCAGGAAAGCCAACGATTCGCGCCGCAAGAAGACCTTTGCGAATCTTCGGTTTCCTTTGAGTACTAGCGCATATTCGTGTTCATTAGCGGTCGTGTTCATTAGCGGTCGTGTTCATTAGCGGTCGTGTTCATTAGCGGTCCACGACTTCGAGGCTTTCGGACGGTTACGATACCTCGGCAATTGTCCTTTGACCGCGGGCTACTGCATGCACAAACTGTTCGCTGAGTACCTGCGGTTCAATATCATCGGCGCGCTGAACGTGCTATTTTTCTTTGCGTTGAACTATATCTTTGATTGGCTTGACGTCTCGTCGTACAAATCGTTAAGTGTCTGGGCGCCGTCGTGGATCATTGGGGCGTTTGAAGCCCATGCCGCCCATCGCTGGATCACATTTCGCTCGAACGCCGCCTATAAAGAGAGCTTGAAGTGGGCCGCATTGGTCTATGGCGTCACCGCAGTCGCATCCACACTGAGCGTCTATTTGCTTGCCGATCTGCATACCGTCAACTATTGGGTCGCATGGGCAATCAATACCGTGACGTTCGGTTTCGCTACTTTTCTGGGGTTGCGCTATCTGGCCTTCCCACCCTCGATCGACACCGTGCGTGACGCGTAATCGAACGTGCTTCTCGTGGTTGACACGACGCTTCTTGTTCCCGATTGACGCACGTTGCGTTCGAGTACGGATAGACCGTTGGCTCGTCGCAACGTAATCCACCAAGCGCTCTTCTTTGCTCGTAATCTTCTTTGCCCTTGAACAAAGCGGCTGCGCTGCGGAAGCAGCGTGCCATTTGTACCGATTTCGCCATTTGTACCGATTTCGCCATTTGTACCGATTTCGCCATTTGTACCGATTTCGTAGTGTGGACCCGTCAAATACTGGGCGCTGCTGGCTGTCCTCCGTGGAGGGCAAAGAAAATGACGGGCAAAAAAGAACGGTGTTGCCAGCCGCGTAGCTGCCCGTAGGATACCTGATTTTCCACTGCTAGTTGCCTCTCGGTGCGCCCCACATAGGAACAAAACGGGGGTAACAGTTTAGCCGAATGAAGTAATGTCGCTTTCCAGAGACTCCCATTGGGCTTGTCCCGTGGGTGAAAACGGCTGGTGAGCTACCCGCGATGCCAGCTACTCCCCCCCTTTCCTCCCCGCCGCCGAAGGCGGCGGGGAGGAAAGGGGGCCGTGGATGTGGGGGGAGATGGGACGTCACGGGTAGCGTACCAATCATCTTCACCCACCGCACAAGGCGGTGGGGATCGACCGATGGAAAATGAACTCGAGTGCACGTCCCACTTCAGATGGCTAAACCGTTACAAACGGGATAAATAGAACCCCCACAGCTCAGCAAGCTCTTAACAGCCCAGACAGCAACCTATTTTCCAAGCGTGCCGAGCGTGACATCGAGCGATTTCTCGTCGTTGCCGCGGCGGACGACGACGGTCACTCGCGTTCCGGCCTTGTACTTGCCGAGCGCGCCGATCAAGTCGGGCAGCGCCAGCACTTTGGCGTCACCGATCTTGACGATCACGTCCCCCACTTGCAACGTTCCCTTCGCGGCGGGCGAGCCGGGATTGACCTGCATGCATCGTACTCCGTCCTTGGCTTGGGCACCGTAGTCGGGAACGATGCCCAGGTACGCGCTCGCCCGTGTGACGCGAGGCTTCCGTGCCATTTTTGTGAAGACGGGGCGTTTGGCCATCGCCAGCAACGCGTCGATTACCTGTTCGCCGTAGTCAATCGTGGCCACCGCACCGCCGACGTCAATCGTCTCATAATCGTCCTCTGGCGTGTGATAGGTAGCGGTCAGTCCGGTGTGGAAGAACAGGAATGGGACGTCGTTACGATAGAATCCGGCATGATCACTTCCGCCGGCCGCCGTGGTGGGCTTGGCGCTGATCGGTCCACGCTCGTTCAGCTGTTCGATAATTGCGGTGAATTCCTTCGCAGAACCAACTCCACCGATCGAAAGTCCGCCGGTGTCGAGATGGCCAATCATATCGAAATTCAGCATGGCGACGGTCTGGTCGAGCGGTAAGAGCGGGTTCTTGAGGTAGTGGTAGCTACCCAAGAGCCCACGTTCTTCGCCGGTGAAGGCGATGAAAACAAGCCGGCGTGCGGGCTTCTTCGCTCGGCCGGCAAAGCGTCGTGCCAATTCGATGACCGCCGCGGTACCGGTCGCGTTGTCGTCCGCGCCGTTGTGCACCGCGCGCTGCTTCGGCCGGCGTGAACCGTACGGGCCGAAACCAAGGTGGTCGTAGTGGGCACCAATAATTATCGTCTCTTCGGCCAGCGGCCCCTCGCCTTCGATTACGGCAGCGACGTTTGACACATCGTCCTTGGTCGATTCAAACGCACAACGCAGTTCCACCGTCCATGAATCAAGCGGTTGGGAGATTGGCTTCAAGTGTTCATCGATGGCCTCGGCAATTGCGTCGAGTGATTTCCACTGGTTCTCGCCCCCGTTTAACGGCGACTGCTGTAAAATCTTATCGATCACATCTTGTTTGATTTGGAAAAAGGGAATCTTGCTGACCCCGCGGCCAAACCCGCCAGGTCGACTCAGTTGGTCCGCCTTTTCCTTTTCTGTCGTAAACGGATCGTTCACTAGCAGGATCGCCGCGGCCCCTGCTTTTTCGGCTGCGCGAGTTTTCGTTCGAATGTAGGAGTATTTCGACGTTTGCGCGCCATCGAAAACGCTCTTTTCGTTAGCTTGCTGCGGCTCGCGGCGGATCACGATCACCGCCTTGCCCTTCACATCAACGCCCTGGTAGTCATCGTAATCGAGTTTCGGTGCCGAGATCCCGTAGCCAGCAAAAATCACATCAAGCGTTAACGGATCGGCATTATCGGTCGAGAGAGGTTGGAATTCCTTGTCCAGCGCGAGTTTCCATTCTTGCCCCTCCGGGTCATGAAGTACCAGAAACGTCTTCGGCTTGACCACTTCCGCACCAATCGCGATGGAAAACGGTCTCAAATACGCACCGTCGTTTCCGGCACCGCGCATGCCCAGGTTTTCGAACGCCGTGCGGATAAATTGTTCGGCTTTGTCCAGCCCATCTGTTCCCGGACCACGGCCTTCCAGCGCGTCGGAGGCAAGGTACTGGATATCACTCCCAACTCGATTGATTACCGCTGCATGTTCGGCCGCCTGAGTCGATTGCGTTGCGATCGCAAGCACCCACCAACCAACTATCACGAACGCCGCGTGAACAAGCCGATTCCGCATGACCCAGTTCTCCTTCAACTCAAGATCACAAATAGTCCGACGCCCCCACGGTCGTAAACCAACCCTCTTACGGCGTCTGTTAACCGCTTCGATGTTACGTTGGCCGTAACTGTTCACGGAGATAATACCATGAACAGCCCATTCAGACGAGGAACCGCTGAGGAACGCGGATACAAGGAATCGTTGAAACCGCAAACGTTCACGAAGGCTCAGCTTTGGTTTGGTCTCTTACGTGCCGAAGGCACAGCCCTATTCGAGCCCAGGGTGAAGACAATGCGAGTCTTGCGAGCATTGGCGCAACACGTCCCACCACACCGCCGCGCTGCCCAGGCCGCATCAAGACGTGGCTCCAGGCCAATGGCACACGAACACTTCGCCGGTGCTGATGCGGGTGCGCTGCGTGGCCATCCATTGACGATTCCTTACGCCGAAGGCGTTATACTCCAAAGCCTGGGGTAAGCGCAGCCGCGTAGCGGCCAAGCGCCACCCTAGGTGACGGTTGGAAAAGATGACGTACGTACCAGCGCGTTCCCCAAGGCGTTCGGCTCTTTCCTGTGGAACGCCTTCGGCGTACGGTTTCCGCGGAGGCTCTCCCAGGGTGCGCTCCGCGGAGCGACCCTGGGCTCTGGAGTACAACCGCTTCGCGGTAAAGAGCCGGGCCACCGCCAATCCGATTTCGAACGCACGTCTCACAATAAAAAACGATCGGTGCGACATCGGATATTGCGCTGATATCAACAGCCGCCAGAGCGCCGCCGTCGACGCCGACTTCTCCAAAATTCTCAGCAATTCGGTACAACCCCGTTTTTGCCCCCCAAATCCATACAGTCACAATTCGGTCGAAACTACGACCGCAATTCGGCCCGGCACACGTAAGCGAATTGCACCACCCGCGCGTTGCGGTCTCGCACGCGCACCAGGTTCCCCACCGATGGCCATTGACGCCTGCCTCCGTTTTGGAACGCTACGTAACTTTCAGGGTTGCCCACCCTGCCAAAACGGAGGCAGGCGTCAAACCCCAGGCGTCAAACCCCCTTTGCTGTGTTCATGCTCGTGGATGCCGTTTTGCCGGTTCTCCTTGAAGGGCAAGGAAAATGACGAGCAAGAGAAGAAGTGCGATGCCTGACTTCGACTGCTAGTTGTTTGCCTGCGCGCC
>JAJRVM010000092.1 GCA_024277285.1 Planctomycetota bacterium | reverse complement strand
GAGCACTGCAGGACACCGGCAACGTCACGATCAATGTGCTGCCCGTCAACGACCAACCGGTGCTCACGCTGCCACCAGTGCAAAATACCAACGAAGACACCGATGTGGCGATTGCAGGGATCTCGGTCGCCGATGTCGATGCAGGTACCGATCCCGTGTCGGTCACGTTAGCCGTAGGCGACGGCACGCTCACACTCGGCGACACCACCAACCTGACCTTCGCAACCGGTGACGGCACGGCCGACGACACGATGACCTTCTCTGGCACAGTAGCGGACGTCAACAACGCCTTGGCAACACTCACCTACCGCGGCGACCTCGATTTCAACGGTGCCGACTCACTCAGCGTCACCGTCGACGACCAGGGCAACAACGGTATCGGCGGAGCGCTGCAGGACACCGGCAACGTCACAATCAATGTGCTGCCCGTCAACGACCAACCGGTGCTCACGCTGCCACCAGTGCAAAACACTAACGAAGACACGGACGTCGCGATTGCAGGGATCTCGGTCGCTGATGTCGATGCGGGTACCGATCCCGTGTCGGTCACGTTGGCCGTAGGCGACGGCACACTCACACTCGGCGACACCACCAACCTGACCTTCGCAACCGGTGATGGCACGGCCGACGACACGATGATGTTCTCTGGCACAGTAGCGGACGTCAACAACGCCTTGGCAACACTCACCTACCGCGGCGACCTCGATTTCAACGGTGCCGACTCACTCAGCGTCACCGTCGACGATCTGGGCAACAACGGTATCGGCGGAGCGCTGCAGGACACCGGCAACGTCACGATCAATGTGCTGCCCGTCAACGACCAACCGGTGCTCACGCTACCACCAGTGCAAAACACTAACGAAGACACGGATGTCGCGATTGCAGGGATCTCGGTCGCCGATGTCGATGCAAGTACCGATCCCGTGTCGATCACGTTGGCCGTAGGCGACGGCACACTCACACTCGGCGACACCACCAACCTGACCTTCGCAACCGGTGACGGCACGGCCGACGACACGATGACCTTCTCCGGCACAGTAGCGGACGTCAACAACGCCTTGGCAACACTCACCTACCGCGGCGACCTCGATTTCAACGGTACCGATTCGCTCAGCATCACCATCGACGATCTGGGCAACAATGGCATCGGCGGAGCACTGCAGGACACCGGCAACGTCACGATCAATGTGCTGCCCGTCAATGACGAGCCGACGAGTACTGGCATCGCCGACATCAAGGTTGACGAAGATACGGTTTCAAGCACCGTCGATCTACACGCGGCGTTTGAAGACGCCGAGGATCCGGATGATCAACTGGCATACCGCGTTGTACAAGTCACAAATCCAGACCTTTTCAAGAGCGTGTCCATACAGACACCCAGCGGCGCGCTACTGCTCGAATACGCGCCCGACATGAACGGTACGACCGAAATCACTTTGGAGGCGAAAGACACGAACGGCTTAACAGTCACCGAAACATTCAAGGTTGAGGTCACGCCGGTGAACGATGCACCGGTTGGAGTAATCGACCGTTTTTCAGTGCGTGGTGATGAGATCCTGCTGGTGCAATCGCCTGGCATCTTGGCCAACGATTCCGATACGGACGGCGACCAGTTATTCGTAGTGTTAGGACGCAGTCCTCGGCACGGAACGTTGACCATCAACCCGGACGGTTCATTCCGGTACGTCCCTGACCCCAGCTATATCGGGAGGGACTCGTTCACATACTTCGCGACCGATGGCGAATCGGTATCGCGGCGCACGCGGGTCGTCATCAAGGTCCTGATACCAACTTCACCCGTTGACACGGATCAAGATACTTCCAACACCGACGAGCCGTCAGACGGTTCGGATAATTCGCAGTCAACAGGACTTGAAGTACCACTTTCCTCGCTCGTCAATGCCGAGTTGCCAGACGGCATCTCGGACGCTTCATCCGAATCCAACACAATGAGCAGGCAACGTGGCGGACTCACCGATAATTCGTCCATGACCATGGACGGCCCCAACACCGCCTTGTCATCGGCCATCCGGGAAAGTGATTCCGACTACTCCCTTGACACATCATCGACTGCTCGTTCCCGCTATGCTGAGGATGCGCTCGCATCGGCAACGGTGTCAATCGATGCTACCGCAGTAACACCCAACCTCGTTCTTTCAACAACTGAATCGGCAATCCTTTTTGGCGATATTGATCCCGTAGAGACGCTCCTTGACGAAGACGCCGCGCTCCATCGATTAATGGTTGGTTCGGCGGTTGGCTTGACGACCGGCCTGACCGTGGGGTACGTATTCTGGACGGTCCGGGCAGGGTACCTGCTGACAAGCCTGGTTGCCCAGATGCCGGCATGGCGTCTGGTCGATCCACTCCCGATCCTGAACTCGCTTGACGGTAACTCTGTAGCGTTGGACGGCGAATCACTCGAATCGATTGCTCAACCGGAGACGGCTAATCCAATCACGTAGTCACGTGTTGGTGACCGGTCGGGCACGGCGTCTACTCGAATCAGGAGCAGCGGCGTCCGCAGGCGGGCCGGCACCAACCGCACCGACTGTCGTAACCGACAATGCTGGCGTAATCGACAAGAGCTGAAGTACCACCACGGACGTTATCACCGTCGCGTCTCTTCTTGGGTACGTCCCACCTGCGAACCGGCAATCGCCAAACGAGCCTGAATCACAAACTATGCTTTGAAGAACGATAGTTTCGTTGTATCGCAAATGAAGGAACTGTGGAGCGATGCTCTACCACACGATGTCGGCGAGACCTCTGACTTCGAGAGTATCACGACGGTAATCCGGTACTGGATTGTCACGCAGAGCTAACCCGCGATACCCCCTAGAGACTACTGCGGCTGCAGCGCATGCCGCGCAGGCACTCCACGCCGCGGCGGCTGCCGTGACCAACGGGCCAGTTGTGCTCAGGCGGAATTAGTAACATGTTTTCAGCGAGATCCCGGCTAGCTTTTGGCGTGACGAGCACGGTTGTCAGCGTGGTGCTAATTGCGTTGAACATCGGGATCATGCCGGACTATCGAGACGTGGCAATGCGCGGCCGCGCGCAACTATGCGAGACGATTGCAGCCAACACTTCGGTCGTCGTACGGCAGCGTGATCTACGCAGACTCGAAGCGATCCTCGCACTAACCGTCCAGCGCAACGAGGACATTGTCAGCGCCGCGGTACGCCGCGAAGACGGAAGCCTGGTCGTTGAAGTCGGGAATCACGAGGCCGTTTGGAAGCCTTTGAAGGATGGCCAGGCGACGGACACACAGGTCATGGTGCCAATCCGGGCGAAGCACGAGAAGTGGGGCGCCGTGGAATTGACATTCACGCCCATCTCGCCACAAGGGTGGCAAGGTTACTTTTTCAGTCCTCACGCAATACTAGTCACGTTTATCGGCACCGCGACATTCTTCATTTGTAGTATCTATCTACGCAAGATACTCCAACACCTCGATCCCTCCAAAGTCGTGCCGGGCCGCGTCCGCTCGGCACTCGATACGCTGGCGGAAGGCCTGTTGGTGTTGGACAACCGTCAGCGCATCATGCTGGCCAACCAATCGTTCGCCGAGATCATCGGCCAGCCACCCGAAAAGCTGATGGGGCGTTCCGCTTCCGACTTACCCTGGACGTTTCCCAATCCCGCGTCGAACGATTGCTATCCCTGGGAGAGTGCCTTAGAGAACGAAGCGCCGTTGGCCGGTGTCATGCTCTACCTGGCAGACCACGATGGGAAAAACCGATCGTTTATGGTCAATTGCACGCCGATCCCTGGCACCGATGGCAAGAGTCGAGGCGTGTTAGCCAGCTTTGAAGATGTGACGCAACTCGAAGAAACTCAGCAGGCACTGAGCCGATCCAAGGAAGCTGCTGACGCGGCCAATCGGGCGAAAAGCGACTTTCTTGCGCGCATGAGCCACGAGATCCGAACGCCGATGAACGCAATCCTCGGCTTCACCGATGTCCTACGACGCGGGTTTGAAAGCAATGCGCGCGAACGGCAGGAATACCTGGATACGATCCATGCTAGCGGCGAGCACTTGCTGAACCTGATTAACGATATCCTCGACCTGTCCAAAGTCGAATCGGGTCGATTGGAAGTCGAGCGCATCGCCTGTTCGCCCTTGGAGTTGATTCACGAAGGCGTCAACGTATTGCGTGGCCAAGCCGAAAAGAAAGGCATCTCACTTACGTATGAAGCCCCTCAGGGCCTGCCTGAGACCATTTCGACCGACCCCGTCCGATTTCGCCAGTTGTTGACAAACCTCATTGGCAATGCCATCAAATTCACCGAAAAGGGTGGAGTTCGAGTTGTCGCTCAGGTGCGCGAAAACCGACGCGAATTACAAGTAGACGTCGTTGACACCGGAATTGGAATCCCCTCCGCAACGATGCAGCGGATCTTCGATCCATTCGTCCAGGCCGACACTTCCGTGACGCGACGGTTCGGAGGCACCGGACTCGGTCTCGCAATCAGTCGCCGCTTCGCCGAAGCGTTGGGCGGTGAAATCACGGTCCAAAGCGAGAAGGGCAAGGGCAGTGTGTTCAGCTTTACGGTCGACACGGGGCCACTCGATGGTATCCGAACTGCGAGCATGGATGAACTGCGTACCAAAGAACCGAAAGCGGTTGGACGCCGCAGCATCAGCGGGCAGTTGCCCAACGCGCGCATCCTGGTGGTCGATGACGGCGAGTCCAATCGTAAACTGATCAACTTGGTATTGACTCGCGCCGGAGCAACCGTGCAGACCGCTCGTAACGGCAAGGAGGCGGTCGACAAAGTTGCGCGAGATGCTTTCGACTTGATCTTGATGGACATGCAAATGCCCATTATGGACGGCTACACGGCAGCTCGAACGCTGCGCGAGCGAGCCTTCGAAAACCCCATCATCGCGCTGACTGCGGACGCGATGAAGGGAACGGAAAGCCGGTGTCGCGAGGCGGGATGCACTGGGTTCCTCACCAAGCCGATCGACATGGACAATCTCGTGAAATCGGTTGGCGACGTGCTCCAGCAGGAGGGGCACACCGACTTTGCGATCGAACCATCTTCAACACTACTTGATTTGGACCAACCACAACGGCGCGCGCAGATCCACTCGACCTTGCCAACCGACGACATCGATTTCTGCGAAATCATTGCGGAATTCGAGTCCCGGCTGCAAGAGAAACTCAGCGGTATGCGCACCGCGCTGGCTATCGGTGACTTCGACGAACTGTCGCTCCTGGCACATTGGCTCAAGGGCTCGGGCGGCACTGCCGGGTTCCATGAATTCACCGATCTGGCGAAAGAACTTGAACGTCTGGCGCGAGGGCACGCGGATGAGGCACAAATCCAGAACATTGTGAATGACATTGCTGCCATTACCGATTGTATCGTCGTGCCCGACGTGGCAGCTCACCCCGCATAACAACGATCCTCTTCGCTACAATCACTACGGTCCACGACCACCGGTTCATTTACCCAGTTTTCACCACATCCACCTGCTCGATTCGCGTGGACCGGGTCGACCATATCCTATGATTTTAGTTGGAGCGGGCTGGCGACGTTGTCGACAACCAGACCACGCGCCACCCTCCTTTTTTTGCGCCGAACCCGGTACCCACTCGTTTCACAACACGGCTCGTTTCACAACACTGCCCACCAATGACACACTCATGACATACGATACATCCTCAGCCGTCCTGGATTGCCCATCACCACCGGCCACGATTGCGGCACAGGACACGTCGATCCACAAAATGGACTGGTCGCCATCGCGCGACACGACGAAGTCAGCCAAGATCATGATCGTGGATGATGAACCGATCAACATCAAGGTTGTGCAAAAATATTTGCAGGGCCACGGTTACACGAATTTTCGCACGCTTACCGATTCGTCCATCGCGCTCCGTGTGGCCAAAGACGAACGCCCCGACATCATCTTGTTGGATATCATGATGCCCGAAGTGAGCGGCATCGAGATCTTGCAACAAGTGCGCGAGAACGCACTGCTACACCGTGTACCGGTGGTAATACTGACCGCCGTCGGTGATGCTCGCATCAAACAAAAAGCGCTGCAATTGGGAGCTACCGATTTCCTGACCAAACCGGTCGACCCAAGTGAACTGGTGCTGCGTGTGGGCAATGCATTGGTCGTTAAGGCACACTACGATCACCTGGAAGACTACTCGACCCAACTCGAACGACAAGTTCGAGCCAGAACGGCCGAACTCATGGCGTCACGACGCGGCTTGGTCCAGACGTTGGCTCGCGCCGCCGAATACCGCGACAACGAAACCGCCCACCACATCATGCGTGTGGGGCGTTACGTCGGGATTATCGCCCGCGAACTTGGCATATCCAACGAGATTGCCGAACTGCTGGAGGAAGCGTCTCTGCTGCACGATGTTGGCAAGATCGGCATTGCCGATGCGATTCTGTTGAAACCGGGCAAGCTAACAGACGCAGAGTACGAAACGATGCGGCAACACTGCGCGTTCGGCCGCAAGATCATTCAGCAAGCACCCGATCCTGCGTGGGAACGCCATGGCCCACGCAGTCGATTGGATTCGGTCGAACCGGGCAATGCAGTCGCTTGGATGATCCCCGTCGCCGCCACAATTGCACAAACGCACCATGAACACTGGGACGGCAATGGCTACCCATTGAGGTTGCGCGGTGAACAGATTCCCATCGAGGGGCGCATCACCGCTGTCGCCGATGTCTATGACGCACTCAGTTCAAGACGACCCTACAAAGAGCCCTATCCACGCGACAAGTGCATTGAGATCCTCGAACGTGGTCGCGGTAGCCATTTCGACCCGACCGTCCTCGACGCGTTCCTCCGTCGTTCTGACGATGTGATGCAAGTCCAAGTTGATCTGGCCGATGTGGATTAACTTCCGCAGTTCCGCTTGGGTCTGAAGCACGGTGGCAACCTGAATTTGAGCCATAGCAATGTGTGGCTTGCCGAGACGACGAAACGGTCCATACACGCCGTGCCCCACTCGGGACGCTCCATTTCCGCAGGTCGTGTGACCACAAGCCATGGGACTCACTGATCCCAGTCACACCCTCAGCATCTGTAAGCTAGGATTAGTAGAGAGTTTGCAGGCCGTCGCGCGCTTGCGCGTATACCGTGCGACCCACCTTATTGCCTTTTCGCAGGATATGTGAAATCGTGACAACTGCCAGGTTGAATCCAACCGCATCGACCGCCAAGAAGCCATCGGCCGCCAGAAAGGTCGACGCCAACACACCGCTCCACTCGGTGCCTGCGGGCGCCCGCGAAACCGGCATCACGACGCACGATTGGCTAGCCGCCATGGCCATGCAAGGTTTCATCATGCGGGGTTTGAAGATCCAAGCCGATCGCGCCATGACCGAGGACGAGAAGGACGACGAGATGGCACAGCGATCTTACAAAATGGCAGCCGCCATGCTGCGTGCGCAACCTGAAGCGGCGAAGCAGAAACAATAGGCGGTCACAAACGCCTGCCGCTCTGCCGCAAAATGAGCGCAGCGTCGCCCCTCACGGGGACAGTAAATACACCAAACTAGGGGGCTTGACGAAACAAGGTAACCTGAGAGACTCGGACGATTCGGGCGGAAAACTCAACCCATCCGCCCCCATTTCAACCTCAAGCAGAAATTCACTAGGAGTCGTCTCATGGGAACCTGGAGCCTCGTGTTGCTCAGTGTGTGCGCAGTCGTCGCTCAAATACCGGGCGCCGAGTCGAAGAAGACCAAAAAGGTGCCACTACACCAACACCCAACGCTCGTACGGATGCTTGCAGAGAACAACCGGCTGCGGGCGAGTGTTGGTCTTCCCGCTCAACAACTCTCCCCCGAGCTGACCAAAGCGGCCCAGGACCACGCGTGGTACATGGCGCGCACCGGTAGTTTCAGCCATCAGAGCAACGGTGGCCCCAGCGGCCGGGCCGCTCGACACGGCTTTCACGGCTTTGCTGGCGAGAACATTGCGATGGGACAACCGACCATTCGCAGCGTATTCCAAAGCTGGCGTACCAGCAGCGGGCACTGGTCCAACATCATCAGCCACAACCGATTGGCCGGATTCGGGTATGGGATCAGCCCCAACGGCGAGCGCTATTGGGTGGCGATGTACGGCAACTGATTGCGTTACGGTCGCAGCTGGGCATGCTGGCAGCAAGCGTCACGCAGCCCCCTGACGGTGCAGCGCCAGACCCTGCCCCAGTTCGGGCGTTTCACGAGAAAGGACCACTTCCACTCTCTTCTCGGCACCAGCTGTTCCGCGCCGCAGTGGCTGGGGAAATCACTTGCCACACTCGCCGCGTCAGCGCGGTTTCGCGATTCGGTGGCCCGGTGTTACGCCGGATCGCCCCCCCCATCAGCTCGACTCTCGTAGCCTTCAAGCCACAATCCAACCCTACGCATGCAAGAATTCGACTTCCGCGGAAACTACAACTACTGTAAACGGTAGCATCCACGGGGGGGACGGTGTTGCTCGCGTGCGCCGATGGTCGGCTCACGTGGATCGGTATACGGACCAATGGGGAATAGTGAGCATGAAGTCAGTCGTCAAGAAAGTAGTGTCCATGGCCATTGTGGCCAGTTTTGCCCTCGTGATCGGCCGCAGTGCCATCGCTGCGGACAAAGACAAGCAAGCGGACAAGAAAGAAGTCAAGAGCCAAACCAAAGTGGTGGTGGTCCGTGCGGATGGTGAATCCGATGTCGCCGACGCGTTGAAGAAAGCGATTGGCAAAGAGCTTGAAAAACTGCCCAAGGAATTGCGGGAGAAGATCAAGAAGAACCTTAAGATTGCCAAGCCATATCAACCCTTGAAATTGCGCGCTGTTACTGCGAAGAAAGTCATTTCGGCCAAGCAAACCGACAAGGCACCGTCCAAGCAAATGAAGGTGGTGGTGGTGAGGGCGGACGGTGACAAGACGGACGCGAATCGTGAAATCGAAATCGAAGCCAACGTGTTTGTCATCGACGACGATGGAAACGCCAAGAAAGTAGAAATCGATGGCAAGCATCTTATCACGAAACACCTTGATTTAAGGATCTCAAAAGACGACGCCCAGAAGGCAAAAGGCAAGGCGTCCCATCCCACGCACGCAGTGCGAATCCGTGCATCGAAGAACGGCAAGGTCGGGGCGACGAAAAAGATGCAGATCGTCACCAAGGCCAAGAAAACCGCACATGCACACGCCAAGGCGTATGCCATTACGGTTATCGCCGATGACGACGAAAGCGCAAGCAAGGATGCTGCCAAGAATATCACGGTCACGGTCAAAGACGGCAAAGTCATTATCAACGGCAAACCGGTCGTCGATCTGAAGGAAGTCACTGGCAAGGCCTTGCATGCCAAGCTCGAGAAGGCTCACAAACACCACGCCCATCATGCCAAAGATAAGACCAAGCCAAGCGCTCGTGGCAAGATGATCTTCATGGACGACGACGGCAACGTGCAAGAGTTTGAATTCGATGGCGTCCTATCCGGTGCGTTCGGCTTGTCAAAAGCCCTCAAGGACGTGCCGCATGGCATCATGATTCGCAAACACCTCGAACGGATGGCGGGGCAGCACGGGAAGCCGAAAGTCCAAGTTGACGGCATTCAAATGGACTGGAGCATCGCCGGACCGCATGGTATGCACGCTGCTCACATGCACGCGGACAAGAGCCATGCCGATGTCACCAAGCGACTCAAAGGCATTCAAAGTGAGCTGACCAAGATCCGCAAGTTACTGGAAAAGATGCAAGGCGATGACGACGGTCACGACCATTAAGCGTCATTGATTGATCGTAAGCGTTCACGGCCTCTGACCGTGAACGCTTACTTCGTCGTTTCATATCGGTTTCTTGTTCCAGTCCCGAAGGGACGTTCCTAAACCAGGGGCATGGGTGGAGCTGGCGTGAGCGCAGCGATCGCCGCGCAACCCTGGGTGATGAAAAACATCACTGCCAAACCCCGCAGGGGTGGCCCCAAAACAGTTAGGACCGCCCCGTACGGGGCTTTTGGGTTGCGTGGGAAGGCTACCCTGGGTTACGCCAATGCTCGCAAACCTCGCATTGGCTGCACCCAGGGCTCGTATCGGGCTGTGCCTTCGGCACGTAGCGGACCAAAACAAAAATCGTAACCGTTCACGAGAATTCAAACTTCGCGAAGAAAACGAACCGCAGAAGGCCGAAGGAAACAAGCCAATACCAACCTGGATGGAAGCTGCAACATGGAAGCTGCGACATTGCGTTGACCCGTCAACGGCAATTTGGCCTATTATCATCACAACTGGCCGCTCTTCCTTCTGCACTCCTTGCTCGATATTCGATATTCCGAGGTTTTCTTCTCGCTGTTTCAAGATCGCGCAAACGGCTATCTGCCCTTCACCGAATTAGCGCTGCTTCAGGGCTTGCGACTCGGCTGCGTTCGCGCGAAGATAATGAAAAGCAACGAGGGCAATGGACTGGCGTTTCGTGCGTGTCAATCGCCAAGCTGGTGCGTTCTGCACGAGGGGGCACCCAGCGACACGAATGCGTACCGCACATGATGTTCATTCCGCCTCCGCGCCGACCGTCACTCAGCCGCACTTTCACTCTTGAGGAACCACCATGACTAACCGCGTCTTGCCTCGCCGAGGTTTCCTTTCTGCCACCGCTTTGGGACTTGCCGCAGGCACTTTAGCTGGCTCGGCCAACGCGCAGCAAGACGATGTGCGGAACGACAAGCATGAAACAACCTCGACGCGGCGCGAGCCGGTTCCAGCACCGGGCAAGTTTCCGGTCAAAGTAATATCTTCGGCCAACGGGTTGGCCGCCACGAAACGTGCCTATGAGCTGATTCTATCGGGCAAGGACCCCGTAGAAGCTGTCGTGGCCGGCGTTGCGATCGTCGAAGCCGATCCGAAGGACACGTCGGTCGGATTTGGCGGACTGCCTAACGAAGATGGAATCGTTCAACTGGACGCGGCCGTGATGCATGGCCCGTCCCATCGTGCAGGCAGTGTCGGGGCGTTGCAAAGCATCAAGCACCCAGCTCAAGTCGCATTGAAAGTCATGCAGTTAACCGATCACGAACTACTTGTCGGAGAAGGTGCTTTGCGGTTCGCGCGAGCGGTCGGTTTTCGGGAAGAGGACTTGCTGACCGAGCGGGCGCGCAAGATCTGGCTGCACTGGAAACTGTCGCATTCAGACAAAGACGACTGGATCGCACCCGCCAAGAAGAGTGCTGATCCAGAGACGGCAGCCTTTTTTGAAGCGAACACCGTCACGATGCGCGTGGCGGGGGAACTGCGGCGTCAATTCCGGCCTCCAACCGGTACGATTCACTGCTCGGCCATCAACACTCAGGGCGAGATCTCCTGCACCACGACCACCAGTGGACTCGCTTTCAAGATCCCCGGCCGAGTGGGCGATTCGCCGATCATTGGCGCCGGCCTTTACTGTGACAATGAAATCGGCTCTTGTGGCAGCACCGGTCGCGGCGAGGCGAACCTGGAAAACCTCTGCAGCTTCGCGGCGGTCGAGCTCATGCGTGGAGGCCTATCACCGCGCGAAGCGGGATTGGAGATCTGCCGCCGAGTGGCTCGCCACACCCACCGCGCCGATTTGCTGGACGATCAGGGTCGCCCCAACTTCGGGCTCAAATTCTACCTGCTCGACAAAACCGGTCGCCACGCTGGCGTTTCGCTCTGGGGACCGACGAAATTCGCCATCACCGACGTCCAATGCACCCGACTAGAAGAATGTGCCTACCTGCACAAGAAAGAGGCCTGATTCGCTTTGGAGCACGGCGGTTGAATCCCAGCGGTTGGGTCACAGCAGCGTTCGTGTTACGGCCGGCGTCATGCGACGTGATCTCCCAGCCGACAGTGGCGCTTGGATAGCCCGGATTATTCACGCGTGTTTCCGATATCCGTGTAACTATGGAAACGGTAGTGGCGTACGCGCATATTATCCAAAACACCGCGAGCTGGGCAGTGAATCATTCGCGTCTCGGGCGGGAAGCTGGTGTGAGGTGGCCAATAGGGAATGCGGAATAGGGAATGCGGAAGTCAAAGTGATTCGCCATGGGTCTGTACAGAAAATCAGGAAGTGAGTCGCTAACGATCGGCATGTGACACGGAAATCTCATGAAGCAAGACTCACGATTTCTGTTTGCCCGTTTTTGCGGTAGCAATCGACTTGACAATGCGGATCAAAGTGGCCTCACGGATCAAGGTCACGGCCCGTCGCGTGCGTCTATTTCTTTCCGGGTCCGGGCCGTTTCTGTCCTTCTTCCGTGACGTAGGTCAGGCCTTGGCTCCTGACACGTAATACCCCACCCGTTGAGTGTCCGTCTCCCACACATCTTAACCGCTGCCGACGCCGCTTGGGGGAAAGGGGGCACTCTGCGCACGGGCAGCAACCGAATCACACCGGGGGCGAATTCGCGATTCTCAACCCAATTCGTTACCCCTCGTGAATAATCCGTGCTATAGAGGAACCGAGAAGATGCTCGGCTCAGAACGTCAGACCACGAAGAAAACCGGCCGAATTAATTGCCAATGCTGCTCAAATGCACAACAATTGGTACATCGTCAACAAACCAGCCAACGATCCTGGCAATACGCCGGCAAGCATCCGCAATGGGAGCATCCACATGAACCACGTATCGCGTCGCAACTTTCTAAGAACAACGGCGGCCGCAGGCGCGGTGGCAGCGGCACCCGGCCTGCTGCATGCCACTCAAGAAACCGCCACACTCTCGTTCAAGGGATCGGATATCGTGCCGCTGGGCAAGACCGGGATTAAGGTCTCACGCCTGGCTCAGGGTACGGGGTACAACGGTGGAAAGCGATCGTCAGCACACACGCGGCAGGGCAAACCCGCCTTCGAACGTTTGCTGAAGCATAGCCTCGACCAAGGCATTCGCTTTATCGACATGGCCGATCTGTATGGCTCGCACCCATTTGTCAAGGATGTGGTACGAGCACTGCCACGCGACAAGTACGTACTACTGACCAAGATCTGGCCGCGTAAGGAACAATGGAACAAGCCTTCGGGTGGCGCGATCAAGGAGATTGATCGATTCCGCAAGGAGTTGCAAGTCGACCAGATTGAGATCTGTCTGATTCACTGCATGACCAACGATCAGTGGCCCACCGAGTATGAACAGGTTCGCGACGAGTTGTCTGAGCTCAAAGACAAGAACGTGATCCGCGCCAAGGGAGTCTCCTGCCACGACCTTGGCGCGCTCAAAGTCGCCTCGACGTTGCCATGGGTCGATGTCATCTTCGCACGTATCAACCACAAATGTGGCAAAGAGTTTTGGTGTGATGGTACGGTGGAAGAAGTGAGCGCCGTTCTCAAGACGGCGCGCGAGAATGGCAAAGCGGTCGTGGGAATGAAAATCTTTGGCGCCGGCAAGTTGATCAAGCCGGAACAAAAAAACGACTCACTCAAGTATGTCTTCACCAACAAGTTGGTGGATGCCATCACCGTCGGCATGCTCAATCCCGAGCAAGTGGATGACACGATGCAGCATATGGCAAACATCACTTGAAAGCCCCGTCATGGTAACCGTTCACGGAAACGAGAACGCGATTGGCACATTTAGAAAGGGACCGCTAATAAACGCGGATAGACGCTGATGAAAATTCGCTCCGCCGGGCATGCCCCGGTCGGGAGCACGACTGGTCAGAGGTCAAAACGAGGCTCTCCACCAGGCCTGCCCCGGCTGGGAGCACGACTGGTCAGAGGGCAAAACGAGGCTCTCCGCCGGGCCTGCCCCGGTCGGGAGCACGACTGGTCGGCTACCAGCAGCTCGCCCTTCGTCTTCCGTCGGTCGAACGTGAAGTTTTCCAGTAATCGTCGCTTTGCTGAGACCGAATCAAGACGCGGTTGGCTTCACCGTTGGCCTTCCCCCTTTCAACTCGGACGCCATAAGATATAAGAACTAAATCGCCTGTGTGGCGTTGGTTCAAGAGCCGGCGACAGCAAGTGACCGTTGAATGGCGGTGTATCGTGCGTGACGGTTTTGTCTTCGTGATGTTGCCAAGAATCGCTGTCCAGCCCGATTGACCGCCGTACGGCACTACTTGTTCAGAGCCCATCACCGCTCGGCTTAGCATCGGCACCAACGGGCTTTTCCGTCGCTCCAAGGGCGACCGTCAATCGCGGCGTTCCGACCGGCTCGTCTGCCTGCTCCGCTCGATCAATCCACGCGGTCCAATCGAAACGAGTTGGCTCGGGCCGTTGCTGTTGGACGACGGGCCGTCGCTGTTTCCCGACCTGATAGACCCAATCGATGGTGAAGAACGCGAGTGCCCCACCAACTTCGCCCGATTCAACTGGCCACGCGTGCGGCCGAGGCTGACCGAAAAAGTCACCATAAATGAGCCACACTTTAGCGCGCAACCAAGTTTGCTGCGTATTGGCGGGCAATTCGATCGTGAAGTCATCCGAGCGAACTCGATGCACAATCGCATATCGACTAGCGCCGCGCGCGTCATCCGAGTGCCAAGCGGCGGAAACCAACGGCGTCGATCTCGTCTCGGAACATTCCTGCTTGCCGTCGGCCTCGTACAGACGGATCAACACGGCACCAAAATCGTTATCACGTCCGCCCTCGTACCATGCTAGCAATTCGCCCACCATCGGCACATCGGTCTTGAATCTTTAGCGAAAGATCCCTATGGTCCGCCCGTCTCGTTACTTTCGATGTCGGTCCGTCTTATCTCTTCGAGCCCGACATCGACGAATTATGTCTCATCGTGGATCGCCATTCGAGCGACGTGGCAGGCGCGTATGCCGTACTCTAGCAGGATACCGGTCTCGACGTTCTTTCTTGGCGTCAGGTTGCCAGTTCTTAGGACCGCCGTCCTTGGGATCACCGTCTGGCTTCTGGCAACACTGCTGTTGGCAGAGGAACCGTCCAACACGATCGATCTGGACATCACCGCTACGGACACCTGTTTTTCACCCTATTGTTGCTCGGACAGTTGGCTCTATGCGCGCGTCGACTATCTCTTGTGGTGGACGCGCGGCGACTATTTACCGCCGTTGGTTACCACCAGCCCGCCGGGGACCAACCTGGTCGACGCGGGCGTGTTGGGCACGCCGGGAGCCGCAACGTTGTTCGGTGATGCGCGAACCGGTTCCGGCCCTCGATCTGGACTCCGCTGGGCGGCGGGAATCAAGCTGGACGACGCGGGCCGCTGGTGGCTAATGACGGACTGGCTCGTCATGGAATCACTTTCAGACGGTTTTCACGCGACATCTACGGGCGCGCCGATTCTCGCACGCCCTTTCTTTGATACTGCGATCAACGCACAGAACTCTGAGTTGATCAGTTACCCGGGGTTTCTTGCCGGCGAAGTATCCGTTGACGCCTCGAGCGATCTCTGGGGCGCGGCGGCAACGATCCAACGCAACCTGCTCTGCTGCGAACTAGCTGGTGAGGACTCAGGCTACCGCCTTGATTTCCTGTTGGGATATCGATTTCTTCAATTATCGGATGATGTGCGGATTCGCGAGCGCCTTGCCACAACGTCGCCGCAGGGCCCCCTGCTGATCGGTACGGTTTTTGACGTCACCGACACGTACCGAAGCCGTTCGTACTTTAACGGTTTGGAATTTGGGTTGCGTGGCGAGTTGGCCAAGAACCGCTATTTCATCTCGGCCGAAGCACGAATCGCCATGGGAAGTTCCTACCATCGCTTGCTGGTCGATGGCAACACGACCGTCACGGTTCCTGGGCAGGCGCCGATTGCGTATCGAGGCGGGCTATTGGCCAGCGGCAGCCGACTGGGTGAATATACGGACCGAGAGTTTGCGGTCGTACCGCAAGCGGAAATCCGCGTAGGCCGTCAACTGACCGAACATATTCGTTGTTCGGTCGGCTACTCATTCCTCTACTGGAGCCAGGTGGTTCGCGCCGGCTCGCACATCAACACGACCATCAACAGTTCTCAGATACCGACGCCCGGTTCACCACCGGTCGCCACTCAGCCAGCGCCGCTGCACAGTTCCAGTTATTGGGGCCAAGGGCTGACGGCTGGCATCGAGTGGAAGTACTGATCCGAAATAACGAATCCACGATAACACGTGGTTTTTGCGAATTACATGCAGGAGGCGAGCCGCTCGCAATCCCATGCTGCAGTCCAAACGAACGCGACACAACCGCCATCGCCGGAATCGGCAGAGCATCCACCACGATCGGCGACTTCGCTTTGAAACGCTCGAACCGCGTCGTCTGTTGGCCGCATTGCCCACGACGACACTGAGTGTGCCGAGCCAAGGCTTACTGGGCGAGTCACTGACGGTCGACATCAGTTTCTCCAACAATTCGCCAACCGACACCGGCTACGGGCCTTACATCGACGTATTGCTGCCGACAACCGGAACCGATGGTGCCGGCACCGAAATCGACGACGGGCTCACCTTTTCGGGCGCGACCTATCTGGGGCAAGCGATCACATCGACGGTATTGACGTTCGACGCGTCAGGAAACGCAACCCACCCACTGGCGCGGGACGCGAGCGGTAATCCGCTGGTCATTACCGGCACACCGGGTGACCAATTGGTCGTGTTACAACTGCCGTTTGGCAGCTACACGCCCGGCCAGCCCGCGGCGCCGGTTGAAGTGACCGTCGACATGAGCCCGCTGGCTGACGCCAACGTACCACTGACGATTGAATCACGCGGTGGCTTTCGATTTGGCAACGATCCACTCGACAATCCCACGAGCGACCCGACGCTCGTCGAACCCTCCTATCACAGTGGCTCGATCGAACCGGTTGTCTACGTTTTGCAAAAGACCTTCAGTGGTCCGGAAAGTGAAACGGCCACCGGCCCCAACTTTCAGCGTCAATACACGATCACCGCAGACGTGGCCGCCGGAGTCACGCTGACGTTGCTCGAGTTGACCGACACGCTTCCCGACAACATCCAATTCGTGAGCGTCGATGCGACGCTCATTCAGGGCAGCGGGGCCACGACCGATCCGATCGCCACGCCCAACACATCCACTCCGGGCGGTACGCTCACACGACGTTTCACAAGCGTCACCGGTACCAACGCCGCCAACGACGTCGAGATGGTATTTTCCTTTTTCGTACCGCAATCGGACGCCGGAGGCGGCGACGTACTGGACCCGGCGACCGGCGATGACACGACGTCTCCCAACGACGCCGCGAGCACGGGGCAATGGACGCCCGTCGACCCGCGGGATCCCCCAACGACGGTTTCGGTGGACGCGCCTGGTTTCGAGTTCGTTCACACCAACAAGTCGATCGCCATCCAAAAGACGTCAACGCTGGTCAGCGACGTCGGTGCGACCGGCCCTTCTCCCGGCGACACGATCGAATATACGCTGCAGTTCCAGATTTCAGACTATTTTAGTTTCGGTGATCTATTCGTAACCGACGTATTTAGTGACGGCCAGCGACTTGACGGCGGTTTCACGCCCACATTCTCGATCGTCGACCGCGGCGGTAGCGTCACAGGAGCTTTCGATACGGCAGGGCCAAACGCGGATCTAGTTATCGACCTGTCGCAAATCGGCAACGATACCGATCCCGCCACAGACGGCAGCACGGCGCTCCTGTTCGATGTCTCGCAGGCGTTGCTCAACGTCGGCGCAGTGGATGACGTGCTGCAAGGTGGTCGCAGCACCGCCCCCGACGCCGTGGGAGCAACTGGCACCATCCGGTTTCGGACGACCATTCAGGAGCAATTCTCGGACTCGTATCTCCCGAATACGCCGAATGTGTCGGAAGGCGATGTGTTGAACAACGGTGTTGCGATCGATGGGAGCATCCGCGACAACAATAACCTGTCAACTTCGCTCGGGACGGAAGCAGATACGAGCAGCGAGTCGATCGCCGTCGTGGTCGGCACGTTGAGCAAACAGGTATATGCCGTCAATGGCAACACGTCATTGACCTCTCCTGTCCGTGTCGCACCCGGTGACGAAGTCACATACCGGTTTACCTACCAATTGCCGACGACCGACTTTGACGGATTATCGTTAGTCGACTACCTGCCACTGCCCATTTTTGACGCCACCACGTTATCAACCTTTGATCCCACGATCAGCGGCACTGCTCCAGCACCCGGCACCCTCCAGGTGGGTCCCAGCGATACATTCCATTTGCGGACCAGTCTGACACCCTCGCTTACCACCTCCGGCACCGCCAACAGTTTTACGATTACCTACGCAGCGTTCGACGATCCGACCAGTTCGCCATCCACACTTGATCTACTGG
>JAJRVM010000091.1 GCA_024277285.1 Planctomycetota bacterium | reverse complement strand
TTCCTCGAGCGATTCCTGCGGCACATGCTGCCGAGCGGCTTTCACAACAAACGGAGATATGGTTTTTGGGGCCATCGCGTGAGAACCGTGAACCTCGCGCTGATCCGCGGCCAGATGGGCGTGGCGCCAGTGGTGCCCGAGGCCAGTGAGGAGGGGGACGAGGAAAGCAAAAAGCCGCGGCACTGCGCGGTCTGCAAGACCGAGCTCACGCACCTTTGCGCCACGCATCGGCCGACCGTGCCGGTAGTGTTGGACATGCTGTGGGAGGACATGGCGGCGGCATTGGACGTCTGGCCCAACTCCTACCGCGTGCGCACGCACGAGGATGTCTATTTGGATGGTCTCAAGGCGAGACTAGCGGAGCAGGCGGCGGCGCGCGAGGCAGAGCAACCGTGCAAACAGAATCAGCGACGCGGTCCACCCCCTGATCGGCAAGGGCGTCTCGAGTTTGCATCGCTGTGATGTCCATCGCGACGCCCCATCCAACCATGAAAGGTCATCCGAACGCATGACCGACCGGTTTTCAAAGTGTTTTGCACACCACCGCGCTACCGGTGCGCCTCGACTGACGCGCAATAACGTCATTATGACCGGTTCTTGTCACATTCGGAGCGTCCCGCGCCGCGTTTCACGCCTGGCAATAAAAAAACGCCCTCTTCGGGCGTCTTCCCCTCGCTTGGACTCACTCGCAGGCAAAAAACTTGCACGTTACTTTTCCCTAATATATAGAGTCACTCGCGATTCTCGCGCTTTTCCACCTCCCCCGCCTGCCGGTCACCCTGCGCACCCTCGAATGGCACGCGGTCAGGTTCATCACCTATTCTTGTTCTTGGGAACCGGGAAAGACCGTTGTTCAGTGGGCTGGAAGGCTCACTCAACCACGCGGTCGACTAACGCTGGCTTTCTGTTGCGGGAAGCTGCTCAAGGATCGACTGTTCAAATACTCGATAGTCTTGATTCCCTTGCAGCATGATTATTTCCGCAACGTTGGGGTAATCTAGGCTTACATATCGTCCGTGCGGCGTAGGCACAAATCAATTAGCTCAGGGAAGAACACGAGTGGGGCGATTAAGACAGCCAAGACGATTGCAATCACGCTAACGCCGTTTGAAAGACGCTTAGCGAAAACGCACATCACTGCGACCAGGGCCATTAACTTCAAAAACGCTGCCATCGAGAACTGCCACGATCGCCTGGCGGATTTCTGGTTCAAAGTCCGATCCCCCTAGTATTCCTACCATTTCGGGCCAATAATTGGTGGACGGTAACGGGCTGGAATCCCTCCCGACGGGATATCGGAATTGTAAAGCTCCAATCCAGATCCAGGACACCATCGGAGGTCGCCAATGGCATCACCAATGTCGACGTTGATATTCGTTGGATCATCGTGCCGATTGCTTCTGCCAGGGGCGGGGCCGAACTTGACATTCAGAGTGATGTTGCGGTACCCGAAACCGATGCTATTCAGCCCAGAAGCACACACACCCGCCGCAGTCAGATCAACGACTCCTTCCGGAAGGCTCTTTTTGATGAGGTTATTCAAACCCACGATATTGTCGCCAAACAGAACGGCCTTGGCCCACCAAGGGAAAAAGAGGCTCTCGCCAACCCTCTGGAGGATTTGCCATCTTTCCGCCACCTTCCAGTACTCTATTGCCAAGTGAACATCTAGTCCTCCGTGCACTTCAACGTATCGTTTTGGGCAGCAACATTCTACTTTGTCATTGATGATGAGCTGTATGTAAACGTCACCTGAAATGTACGCGGCGCCTCGAATCCACCACCTATCTCCAACGAACGGATGGGCATACTCTCCCCAGCTCGTACCTACGAACCGAAAATCCGAAATGCGAAAGCAACCATCGTTGTTCCAGTGAGGCTTGCAAGCCTCGAAACCGAGTGAATCAAGCAGGAAGACAGGGGCAGATCTCGCGTAGGCATAGAGTGAGTATTCCCTAGATTCATACCCCACCGGATCCCTCGACAAGAACCGCCCCAACCGCGCGAGATAAACACGGTGCCGGTACCAATAACGCCTTCCCCCCTCTCTCCCACCACCTTCAGCGGTGAGGGGCGTTCCATAGCCAACCCAACCTCAATGCACGATCAACTTCATTCGGCAAAACTATTACCAATTCGCAATCTCTTGCCTCCTGACTCTCGCCAACGGCTTGGCCACTGTAACTGACAGTGCCATCCGTTCCTGACACCTTTTCCGGCTCAGTAAAGCTGGTCGTTGGGTTCGTACCCCAATTCAACGACCACTTCCCGATCGCGCACAGCGGCTTGCTCTCTGCCTAGCGCCTGATGGACAAGCATCTGGTGGTAGTACATGACGGCTTTGCCTTCGAGCATCGAACGTTTAACTGCGGTAACGCGACGCAGGTCAACGATCTCGTACTTCAATGCCTCGACTTGCCACGCAAAGTGTTTACAAAGCAGGTCGATGATGGTGATAGCGCGTTGCATGTCACGCCGGGCGGCCGGCAGCTCCCCCAACTGATAGTGCAGAAAACCGCGCGTATCCAGCATGTTGCTGGTTACCTGCAAACGCTCAAATGCCACCAGCAGGTCGATAGGTGCGGCCATGGCCAAGTTGCCGCTAGGAGCCAATTCCTTAATTCGTTCGCGATCATGCTCCGCCTTCTTGGGTTGTTCGAGTTCGTCGAACAAGGTCGCGCGCAACTTAAGGATGCCAGCCAGGTGCGATCGCATCACCATCGTGCGTTCCGCATATTCCTCGCCACCCGACGGCAAGCTCTTGAGTATTTCAAAGCGGTGTAAGGTGCGTTGATAAACAGCCTCGGCAGTGCGAGCGGCGTCGTTCAAGCTCGCCAACGCAACTTCATTATCGCCCCGCTTCATGGCCGAGCAACCACGACTAGCGCAAAGGTAGCCAAACGGGTCGAGTATCCCGGCGCGCGTGCCGGCAATTTCCAGCGACTTGTTCACGTTGGCCAGACCGTCCGCAAGTTCGCGTTTCCCCACAGCGCGCGCGTAGGCCAGCGCATTCAACGAAAGAGCACGCTTGCCGGGCGTCTCGTCCGCCTGCTCCCGTAACACTTCCTTCAACTCGGCAATGGCGGACTCATGACGGTTTAGCCGCGCAAGAATCTGGCTGCGTGTGAACCGGATGCCCACATCGTCGGGTGCCAGTTGCAGCGCTCGGTCGCAGTCTTCGAGGCCGCTCTCCCACTGCCCTGCTTCGAGTTTGCAGTCGGCGCGAAAGAGATAGAGCCCCGCATTGCTGTCGTTCCAAGCAATCGCTCGGTCCATGTGGGCAACCGCGGCAACAGAATCGTCGTCGAGGTTCGCTTCTTTCGCCGCCGCCACGTACCAGCGCGCAATCTCTCGCGGTGCCTCGTGAAATAGCACCGGCATCACGACTAACGCAATGACCGCCACGACAATCAGTAATTTCTGCATGGCAGCTCCGTGTGCTGCAGAGTTGTCAAAATCGGGTGCTGTGCCACACTGGTACTGTGCCTTATTCAAGAACGCGAGTGCCACTCTCTTGGGCTGGGGCTCTCTGGAGCTACTTTGCCCTTCCTTGGCGAGGCGTCGGCGGCAGCTCCGGGGGCCGTTTCGCACCTCCGAGCCCAACAGCCTCCACCAGCAAATGATAACGGCAATAGCAAAGACGTCGAGGCGGGTGAGATGCCGCAAGATGCCCCCCCCCCATTGGCGGTTTCGGAATGAGACCATCGCGCCAACGACTGCCATCGGCAGTCAGTGCGGGGCCGCCTGCCGCCAAGCGCTGGCCAAGCCCCCGTTACCCTGCCCAGCAACTCAACCCCCACTCGCAGAATACCCGTTGTCGCAGACACACCGATTGAGACACGAAGATCTGCAGGTCGGAATCTGGGAGAAACTGGCTCGGCAAGCTCCTGAGCCGGCAACGGCAAGGAGGTGGACTTGAAAAAATGGGCCCCGTCCGGCATGCTAACTCATGAAGGGCTACCGGCTAGGCAAGATTGGGGTAGGCTAGCGCCAGTTGCTTGTTGCGCAAACGATTGCTCAATCCCACCCGCCCTGCAGACGTAATTGCCCTTTCCATCTCATCCGACCTGATTCCATTATAGGAGGAGACCGACATGCCGTTGTTCGAGGTCGAAACCGACGCACACATAATTATCACATGGGCGGACAGCGAGGCTGCGGCAAGCGAGGTGCTTGCGGATGCATACCCACGCGACAAAGTGATCCGCATGACCAAACGACCTCGTGACACGTGGGTGATTTCGAAAGGCGCCCTGGGTTTGGCAACCAGTCAGAACAGTGATCCTTGCAACGTCGCGCGCGATTGCCTGTCGAAAGCCTCGGGCGACAAAGTGCATGCCATTCGACTTTACATGCACGAAACAGGATCCGACTTGGAAAACGCTCGAAAAGTGATCGAGTCGAACATGGTGATGGGCTGGTAGAAAACTCGCCCCACTCGTGTATGTGGCCTATTCGACAGCGCCACGCTGTATCTATTTCGCGGCCCCCAACGGCCTGCTTGCGCCGTTGGGGACACGTGCGCGCCGGTCGCACCATGCATTGGTAGACGTGCCAAACTCGCCGTCGCCCCCCAGAGCACGCTCCGAACGCACTCGCTCCCGAGATAGCGAACGGCCCCTCTTTGACACACCACGCTTTGACACGTCATGCGCTGCCAAGAAAAAAATACCGTCCTGCTCGAACACCCTGCGGTGTCAAACAAGACGGTGTTGTGTGTCGCATTCACAATCCGAAGAACCGGTCTCAAGACGATTCTTCGGCATGGCTAATGCCGAACCAATCGACCAGTTAACCAAGTCCTGTGGCCGATTCCATGCCACGTTTAGCGAGCATAAGTGCTCGGGTAGACGGAGCTTCCGGCAGGCGAGGCTGTACGTGTCGGCGTCGGGCCAAACGCGTCGCGCCCACGGCCCGTGCTGCCCGGTCGAAAACCTTGACTCGCAGAATAACCGCCGGCTGTGGAACTACCGGTATTTGGTAAACCGGCGTAGCCGGAAGGCGTGCCATAGCCGGAAGGCGCGCCGTAATTGGAGGGAGAGTTATACGGAGCGGCAACACCTGACGGTGTCGTGCTATAGCCAGAAGGCAACGGCGCGTTGTAACCACTCGCTCCAGAACTCGGCAACGCCGCGGACGGGCTAGTCGATGAACTGGTCGGGTAGCCGCTCGATGGCAACGCCGGGTAACTGTTCGAGGGTGGTGTCGCATAGCTGCTTGACGGTGCAGTCGGATAGCTGCTTGAAGGCGACGCCGCGGGATAACCGTTAGTCGGCGAGGTCGGTGGATAAATCGGGGTCGTGACACTCGAACGGGGCGTCGTCGTCGCGCCGGTACCATAGCCTGAACCACCGGTGCCATAGCTACTGGCAGCCGGCTGCGAATAGCCACTTGCGCCACCAAAACTGGACGAGTTTGGCGCGGTACTGCTTGGAAACCCGCTGGTCGGCGGTGTCATACCGTTCATGGAAGTGGAACGTGGATAGGCGTTGGCGCGGGCGTCAGCTGTCGACGCCACAGGACCACCAGCCGGCGGATAAGACGGCTTGTAGAAGTTGTCCTGCGTGGCACCTGTCGAGCTGCCTCCCGTACCGTATGGTCCCACTGAGTAGCCCGAAGTATTGTCTGCCTGCTTCACCGCATAGGAACTGGGCGTAGCCGCCGTGCTGGTCGCGTTTGAAGAGGGGTAACCGTTCGGCGTGCTGGCCACCGCCGACGGCGTCTTCGACTCGCCCGACGAGTAAGGTGGATAAGTGATGGATGGCGGTTCCGGCGCCTCATGAGTACCTGCAATCGATGATGCGGGCGGCTTCTTCTTGCCGAGGCTGACCCAACTTGAACCGGGCATACCCCATCCGCCACTACGGCATCCCGTAGCCAGCAGTGCCACGCCGATGGCAGCCGAAATGAGTGAACAACGCCAAAGTTAATTGCGCATGGTTGTTGAGACCTTACGTGTTGGTGAGGAAACGCGCGCGTCGGCGGCAGAACTGCCAAGAATCCAGACAGCGGTCCTCTTGCTGAGAATCGTGATTACGACAAGTTTGTTTGGTTTTCAGCAGCGCGTCATGCACTCTCTGAGCATGGGCAGACGGCCTACTTCTATGTTTCGGCAACCGAATCGTTAGAATCCACACAATCCGCAAAGTTTACCATACTCCCCACGAAGCATCGAAAACGGTCGATTCGGCTGGCACAAGGCGGGCGGATAATAGGCACAGCCGAACTCAACGTCAACGTCATTTCCCACAGAATTTCTGCGTGACACGACGCGCGACGATTGCGCAGCCCAAACAGAACGTCAATCACTACCGCTGCACTACCCAGTCGGAACGCAACGCAGCGACCAGCTGCGGCTCGGTGAAGAGGAGGTGCGCCAAGGAGAATGCCAGTGGGGCAGACTGGCCTGATGAACAGGTGGGCGTTGGGTTAGATTGGAGAGAGTTGGTAATAGAGGCCTGCTACGCCCTCGGTACTTGGTGCGGCTCGAAGCAAATGCCAAGGGAGTGACTGCTGATCCTGAGGTTCACCGGGCTCGGATGGCACTTTCCTGAGCGAGCAAGAGAATGCGTTACCATCACCAAGGGAACATCATCCACGAGCGGAGCCAGTGTGGCCAATTCGGAAGACAAGACGAGGCACAACCGGGAATTGGTCTCGCGCCGTGCGCGCTCCCAACCAAGTCGGAACGCGCACATAAAGCTCCATCAACAGGGTAGAGCAAGGGCGTATTGAACGGCCCACAACGGTGCCAACGTACCATTTGGAACGCGGCAAAGTTAGATCACTACTCGAGCTTCTAGTCGCCCAGAGCGTCTTTTTTTTCCGTAATGACCGGACATTGGGAAGCCATTTCAGCGTTGAGCTGAACAAACTCTTTCCACTCGTCTGGAACGTTATCTTCCAAGAAGATGGCATCCACCGGGCATTCAGGCACGCATGCCTCGCAATCAATGCACTCGTCCGGATGAATGTACAACATTTGCTCGCCCTCGTAGAAACACTCGACCGGGCAAACGACGACACAATCTGTGTACTTGCAGGCAAAACACGGCTTTGCAACGACATGTGTCATGGCAGAAACTCCCCTTATTATGTCGTACGTGAAAAACACGTACTCGCGATACAAACCAGCTGACATTGCACCAAACCAGTATCCGCAAACAACTTTTGGAGATTCTACCGCCTACGAGAGGGGCATGGAAGAGGGAACCGAGCGAGAGTTTACCGGCGGGCCCATTGTTTCGGAGCGAGAGCGTGAAGGGCAACCAGACGAAATTGCGCGGCATACGTCGCAGCGAGAGTTCACAGCGGCTTAGGGCCTGCGGATTTGAAGAAGTCGAGGCCGAAATAACCGAGCTTGCTTCAGGATCTGAGGCTTCTTAAAATGAAGGTGAATCGCGGGTGCCGTTATCCGTGGAGCATTCACTGTGATCACCATCACACGCCTCTCTCTCCGTGTTGGTTAACGGTAAGGGTAGTCACCTGTGGGACTTTCTGAAATTGACCGCAAGCTCTTGCAGCGTTGCTTGGACCGCAAGCCGGGTGCGTGGGAAGATTTCGTTGAGCGATTTCTCGGCCTGGCCGTCCACGTCATCCACCATACGGCCCAATCGCGCGCGATCGTGCTGAATGCAGCGGACGTGGAGGACATGGCAAGCGAAGTGTTTCTGGCCATCATCGTCAACGATTTCGCTACGTTACGGCACTTTCGCGGCGAGAGTAGTTTGGCCACGTACCTGACCGTGGTCGCCCGACGCGTGGTCGTGCGCGAGATGCTCAAACGCCGTTCGGCCAGTGCCCTGTGGTCCGGCCCCGCCCGCGAGCGGAAGCAAATCGATACCCACGCCGCAGCCGAGGAGCGCATCAGCAATCGGGAAGAGGTGGAACGCCTGCTGCACAGCCTCGATTCCCAGGAAGCCGATGTCGTACGACTCTACCATCTTGAGGGGAAGTCGTACCACGAGATCAGCTCACAGGTCGGCATGCCCGAGAACAGTGTCGGCCCAACACTCAGCCGTGCTCGAGCCAAGATGCGCCGCACCGGTATGCCGTAATTCTGGCATGCCGCAATTCTGACATGCCATAGCTGCGGTCGCTGCGGCGCGAAGCGACGTCAGCGGTAACCGCGATAAGCTGGCACAGCCGCAGTACGTGGTGGTCCGTACACACTGCGTGGAATTCCACCTGCCGTTGCTGGCGCGAAGGCATTCAAAGGGTCGGGGGGCACCACCGCGCCGCGCGACAACGCATCGTACGATGGTGGCGCGTATCCGCCGCCAGCGCCATACGGGTTTGGGCGCACGGCAGCGACTTTCGGTCGGAATTGCGGTGCCGCAATGTCGATCGAAGGAAAGCCTTTTTTCTGTGGCATCGCCCACAGTTCATTGGGATCTCCGGCCAAACGGTTGAATATGTACCGCCCCACATCCAGATCGAACGCCAGATGCGTGGGCTGGCCCGGTGACAGCCGGATCTCGATATGGTGAGGCATGGTCACGGCGTTTTCAGGATAGTATCGGTGCTCGCTGGCACGCGCCGAAAGCAACAGTTGCCCATTGGCATCATAGAAGTGTTGCTCGACCATCCAGCCATATTTCGCATCCACCAACAGAACACGCGTCATATCACCACGAGGTGAAGGGATTTGCGAGCGGATTTCCAGCAGGTTCTCGCGCCGGGTCGGCCCGGAGTGGCGATCGTCGGGGGACAAGTGGATCAACCCCAACGCGTCGGTCAACTGATTCGGCTCGATCGGCACCAGGTCGCGTGCCGGACTCGTGGCAAACTCCGCATGCCGAGCGTAATAGACGGCTGGCTGCTCGTCCCGCTTGACCCACAGCCAGAACAAGTCGTTGTTGCTCCCAATATCAAGTTCACTGCCCGTGAATTGGGACAGCTGCGCACGCAACCGAAAGTTCCGCGGCTGCTCGTAGGCAATGTTCGCCCGCAACGTCGGAATTCCCTCGGCGCGCAACGTCGCGTTTTCCGTCTGCAGCTGACGCACGCGACTGGTGTTGGCATTGACCACATCAATCACGTCATCGAGGGTCGGCGATTGCGTGAACACTTCCGGAGGCAACTCAACTTGGTTCTTGCGCAGCCAGAAAGGTCGCACTCGACAGCCAGTCGCAGCAAGTGGCACAAGAAGACAGACCAGCAATAGTGCCTGACGGCGGCTCAAGGTAGCATCCTTGCTCAACAGAGCTCTGCGCGGCTAGGTCTTGTCAGCAAACAACAACTCAGCCAACTCGTTCTGAATCTCGCCAATCCTTGGCTCCGGCGGAACAACAACCTTCACCCGGTACTCGCGTTCGTTACGCGGACAGTACAGCACAAACACCTCGCCCTGACCGTCATCGGTTTCCGTGTCTTCCAGCCGAACGATACGCCGCCGGATCATTAACAGTGCCAGCACATAGCGCATGTCCGCCTTCTCGGCACAGTCTTCCAGTTGCTCGAAATAATGCAGAATTACGTCATTGGGAGCCCAGTGCATCTTGGCCGCATGCGCATCAGGCACTTGCGATTTCCACCAGCCTATCGAGCCCTCGGGTGGGCCACTCCAGGCCTGCTGGCTGTAGTCCTTGCGAATGACGTCACCACCTTGGGCCAACAGGACGGAATAGACCGTGTCGCCCGGCTCAAATTGCCGTTCCGTCTCACAACAGCGGCGCGTGAATCGTTGCACTTGAAAATCGAGCATGAGGATTCAGTCGCGTTTCGAGTTAGAACCTGTCTTGTAAATGGGTAACACTTTAGCCAAATGAAGCAACCGAGAAGGTCGGTAGGCGGCGAAAGCTAGCAAATTACAATAACGCTCAGGTTGGCAAAATCGCTTTGCTGATCCAGTTCGCGCGGCCCGCCTTCCGACCGAAAGCCACCCTACTTCAGATGGCCAAACAGATACATAAATGGTTCCCAACGCACAATCGGTTCGGTTTCAACCTCTATTGCGGAGCAAGACCAAGCGATCTTCGGCTCCGAGATATTCGGCTCCGAGCCGCCTGCTCAGCAAACTCCAAGACACGTTCTCGAGCGATCGGCTGACACGGCGCCGGCGAATAGTACGCGAAATCCCGTTCTAGCTCAATACGCAGTGAAAAACCTGTTTTCGCTCCCGCCGGGACCGATTCGGAACTGGACCCGCCGAGCACATCGTGGACAATGACCAATGTAATACGTGCGAGCTCGATTCGCGTAAACCCTTGCGTAGACACCGCAACAGGCGAAACAAACGCCCAAATACGGAAGCCCGTCCCGGTTATTCGCCCTATCGTCCCAAGGCGGGTCGCTGCTCAAGTCGAACTGTTCGCCAGTCATAACGCCCGTTTTTCGTCATCTCAGGGGATTTCTTTCCAGTCCCCGCAGTGCAACTGTTTAGCCAGCCCACGGTCCTGTGTACAATGGATCGACCCATTTGGCTAGGCAGCTTTGCACCCCCACTTTACCCCGAGCCCTCTGAACACTGGTATTCCAGCCCTCCGAAACCCGATTTCGCCCAACCCCCGTTGGACGTGCCACCGCAGCACTTGGCGCCGCAGCACTTGGCGCCGCAGCACTTGGCGCCGCAGCACTTGGCGCCGCAGCACTTGGCGCCCATGGATATCTCGCCGACAGGAGACCGTATTGCATGGGGTTTTGACGTCGCACCGTGCATCGCCCGACGTTCTTCCCATACGAATTGCGTCATCGCGCCATACACAGTGATCGAATAATACCTATGCGCCACATACCGCTTGTTGCCACGTTGCTGTTGCTAGCAGTGCTGCCACTGCAGGCCGAAGATTGGCCCGCCTGGCGCGGCCCAACGGCAAATGGCTATAGCCGCGACACCGGCTTTCCACTCAATTGGTCCGCCAGTGAAAACATCGAATGGGTCGCTAAGCTCCCAGGTCCCGGCAACGCCACACCGATCATCGTGGGCAACCGCGTCTTTGTCAGTTGCGCCAGTCGAAACGGCCACCGCCGCACCCTTCTCTGCCTCAACCGAAAAGACGGGACCATGCTGTGGAGGCATGATGTCGATTATGCCCAAGAAGAATCGACCCATGTCGCCAATCCCTACTGCTCGTCGTCCCCGGTTTCCGATGGCCAACGCGTTGTCGTCTGGCACGGGTCGGCGGGCCTGTTTGCGTACGACCTCGATGGCGCACGGCTTTGGCAAGAAGACTTGGGCCGATTCAAACACATTTGGGGCAGCGCCTCGAGTCCCGTGATTTACCAAGACTTGGTCGTTTTGAATTGTGGCCCCGGTGTGCATAGTTTTATGTTGGCCGTCGACAAACGCACCGGCACACAGCGTTGGCGCCGACAACTGCCTGGCATGGCCTCACAAAAGCCGGACGATTACGTTGGTTCATGGAGCACGCCGCTGGTCGTGTCACACGGCGACACGGACTCGCTGCTGGTCAGCCTGCCGACGAAACTCTTCGCGCTCGATCCGCTCACCGGTCAACCGCAGTGGTCATGTGCTGGCCTGGGAAAGCTGGTTTACACCAGCCCGATTTGCGGCGATTCGCCCCATTCGGTTCCCACCTCCTCAACCGGCCCCAGCGGTAGTGTTCTCGCTGATAGTGTTGCCAACCGTAGTGTTGCCGGGTCCGCCGAGGCGATTGCCGATCGAGTGGAGACCGCGAGCGTGGTGGTGGCGATGTCCGGCAACCATGGTCCCACGTTGGCCGTCTCCCTTGGAGGGCAGGGAGATGTCACGGCCACGCGCCGCCTGTGGCTCCACGCCGAAAAAACTCCCCAACGGATCGGTTCGGGGATCGTTGTCGACGACTGCGTGTACGTACTCAATGAGCAGGGAATAGCCTGGTGCATGGAACTGGCGACGGGCGACATCCTGTGGAAGCACCGTTTGGGGGTCGCCACCTCGTGGAGCAGCATGTGCTATGCCGACCAGCGCATCTACGTCAATGACTCGCACGGCACCACATTCGTCCTGAAACCGGACATGACCGAGTGCCTGGTCTTGGCTCAGAATCCGATCAAGAAACGCATGGGGGCGTCATTGGCCTTTTCCGAGGGTCAGATTTTCATCCGCACCTACGACAACCTCTATTGCGTCGAACAGCGTCCGGCAAAGAAGCCTGCGGCAGCGGGCCCCGAACGGCCACCCACGGCACGCCCGCGCATCAGCCGCGTCCTTAATGGCCGCGCCAACTCCGACGAGGCACCTTGAGCAGCCCACGCGAACGGATAATTGCCCGGCCAACGGCCGGCGCGTTCGCCCCAGGGCGCCCGCGTGAACTCACCGGGCACATGTTCCACGCTTGACCTCAAGCGTTTCGTACCGTAGAGTCGATAATTAGATTGACGAGTAAGCTCGTCGGCACGCCCCACAGGTGCTCTGCACCCAAACGGATTGGTCCGTCGAGCACCCGAGCCCCAGCACCTTGATTACCAGAATTCGATTTACCACTATGGCAACCAGACTTTACCTTCTCCCGTTGTCGCTGTTGCTTGCTAAAGGCAGGCCGTAGGGAAGGTTTATTGTCGTTGCCAGACGCTTATAACCCAAAGCCCCGAGGCCTGTACTTTGCCTCGGGGCTTTTTTCGTTTTGACCGCTAACGTAATTCCAACACACCTGACGCACAACGCACGACACAATTGTTTCAACGCGTCATCGTGTACGGATTGGGATGGTTCACGGGACAGTTTTGTCACACGCTTTCCGTTGTTTCGCAGATTGTCATTCGCATATTGTTACAAGGGTTCCGGCCATGACCGAGCGACGCCGCATTACTATTTTCGACACGACACTGCGCGATGGCGAACAATCGCCGGGCGCCAGCATGAATCTGACCGAAAAACTGGAAATCGCTCAATCGCTGCAAGACCTCGGCGTCGATGTGCTCGAAGCTGGATTCCCGATCGCCTCACAGGGTGACTTTGAAGCGGTCCGGGAGATTGCCGGCGCGATCCGCAACACCACCGTGTGTGGATTGGCTCGCTCCAACACGAAAGATATTGAACGAGCTTGGGAGGCGTTAAAGGTCGCCGAACGAGCACGCATCCACGTGTTCCTGGCGACCAGCGCGATCCACCGCGAATTCAAATTGAAGATGTCGTGTGACGAGATCGTGGCGCGCGCGGTTGAAAGCGTCAAGCTGGCGGCAAGCTACTGCGACGACATCGAATTCTCACCCGAAGATGCGGTACGCACCGAGCATGATTTTCTGTGTCGCGTTGTCGAAGCGGCCATCGACGCCGGCGCCACGACCGTCAATATTCCCGATACGGTCGGTTACGCCACTCCAAATCAGATGGGAGACACGATTGCCATGCTGATCAATCGTGTTCCGAACATCGACCAAGCGGTCATCAGCATCCACTGTCACAACGATCTCGGCTTGGCGGTAGCCAACAGTCTGGCCGCCGTCTCCAACGGTGCCGGTCAAATCGAATGCACCATCAATGGACTCGGCGAACGCGCCGGCAACTGTTCGCTCGAAGAAGTTGTCATGGCGATGCGGACGCGACGCGACGTTTACCCGTTTGATACCAACATTGAAACCAGGCGACTCGTCCCGACCAGTCGCCTGGTTTCGGGAATCACTGGCCTGAAGGTCCAACGTAACAAGGCGATCGTCGGCCGCAATGCGTTTGCGCACGAGGCCGGTATCCACCAGGATGGCATGCTCAAGGAACGAACGACGTACGAGATCATGCGTCCCGAGGACGTTGGCTTCGCTCAAACCGACCTGGTGCTGGGCAAGCACAGCGGTCGCGCCGCGCTGGCCGATCGCGCCAAGACACTCGGGTTTCGACTCACCGGCGAACAACTGCAACAGGTCTTCGAAGATTTCAAGGCGTTGGCCGACAAGAAGAAAGAGATCTACGACGGCGATATTGTCGCGTTGATCGAACAGCTGTTGCACGGCGCCACTCAAGAACATTGGAAGCTGGTCAGTTTTGAAGTCGTTTCACGCACCGGCGACGTGCCGTATGTCAAAATGACGCTCCAGAACGGTGGCGAAGCGATCACCAAGGAAGTCACTACCGGCGACGGCCCCATCGATGCGGCGTTCCGGGCTGTCGAGCAAATCACGGGACTCGAATTGGTCTGCAAAGACTATCAGGTGCGCAGCGCCACGATCGGCCAAGACGCCCTGGGGGAAGCGTCACTCGAAATCGAACACGATGGTCGCTCGTACCGAGGCCTCGGCGTATCGACCGATACCGTCGAAGCGACCGTCAAGGCACTGCTGAATGCGGTCAATCGCATCATCGTCAATCCTTCACACCGCAACGAAGGCTAGCCAGTAGAACAGCCATCCGGTCACGGCGGTCATGACCATGCCACAGGCGGCAAGCCTGCCCCAGAATACGTGGTGGCGACTGTGGCGACCGGGTACGGGCGGACGGGGGAAACGCCGCAGTGCCTGCAGAATCACGGCGAACCACAGCAGCGCAGTCGGGATCGCAAAGCATAGATGTACCGACAGGCAGGTATAAACAGCATTCCACCTGTCGCGCTCGAAATAGGGTGACAGTTCGGCGCGCGCTTGCCAGTCCGTGATGAAGCGGACATCGATCTCGAATAAGGTCACCGTGACCGCCAGCAACGCGGCCAGCGTCAATTGGCACCACTTGTGGACCGCATAAGCGCGCCGCCACCGCACCAAAAAAACGCTGACTGCCAGGACCAGCACGATGCCCACCATCGCCAGGCTGACCAGGTCCAGCATGAAGGATCCGCGCGTTCCCAGAAAACTCTCCGTCCAAAAATCCGGCACCTTGATTTCCCCCATCCGAGCAAAACATCTGGCCTGCAACGCGCACTGCCACTCGGTCAGCTCGCCCAACTCGAACAACGCGACTTGAACAAAGCCGCATCAAGTGCGCCACACACTCTATTTTTATTCCGCCCCGGCACGACAATTGCACGCCAGGTCAGTACACTCAGGTGATGTGTCGCAGCCGCTCGGTTTCGGCAAGCGTCTGGTGACAGCATCGCGGGCCAAATCCGTTTCCTCAACCTGCCACGGTCCATTTTCCGCCCGACAAGAGGCCATCAATGCGACTTACCGCCAAAATTACCGCCGTCCTGCTCCTTGGCGTCTTGTTGTTGATGGTCATCGCCGAATTCGCCATGCTGCGGCACGAGAACGAAGAGATGACGCTCGATATGCGCGGTGACGCGACGCAGCTGAGCACCACCGTTTCTCACATCATCGAAGACCTCTGGGAGCTCGGCGGCCAGCAACGAGCGTTGGCGGCACTCAAAGAGATTGACGAACTGCGTGACACCATCAGCGTGCGAATCGTCTATTTTGATGTCGAGCGTCCAAACGCCAGTGCCCCGCTCAATGCCAGTATCGATTTCACCACACTCCAGCTCCGACACGCTCGTTCCGAGTATTACCGTGATTCCAGCGGCAAGGAACATCTCTGCACCTACGCTCGGCTGGCGATCGACACGCGGCCCGCGGCGATCGAAATCGCCGAACCGATCGAACACGCGGCGCGCAACTCCGCCTACTTCGCCCTGCACGCCATGATCCTCATCGGTGCCACCGCCATGCTCGGCGCAGTGATGGTCATCGCCATCGGCGGTGCGTGGATTGGCCGGCCCCTGCGGCGTTTGATCGAAAAGACGCGGCGCATCGGCGAAGGCGACCTAACCGGCCCACTGCAACTGCGACGCAAAGATGAATTCGGCGAACTGGCAGACGCTTTGAACTCGATGTGCGGCCAGCTGCAAACCGCTCAACAGCGGATTGACGTCGAAGCCAAGGCGCGCGTGGCGGCACTCGATCAACTGCGGCACGCCGACCGACTGCGCACCGTCGGCAGATTGGCCGCTGGGATCGCGCACGAACTGGGGACGCCCTTGAATGTGGTCAGCGGCCGCGCTGCCCTGATCGCTTCCGGACGACTGAACGCGGAAGAGACACGCAAGAGCGCCTTGACGATCAAGAGCGAAGCGGATCGCATCGCGACCATCATCCGCCAACTGCTCGACTTCGCGCGCCGCAACACGCCTCAATGCAAGACCGTCGACCTTCCCAACCTCACTCGACAAACCATCCAACTGCTGGCGCCGATCGCGGAAAAACGCGATTGCGGCATCGCGCTGGTCCAGACACCTGACAAGCTCGCCCTAAACCTCGATGCCGGCCAGATCCAGCAAGTACTGACCAACTTGATCGTCAATGCGGTCGAAGCGATGCCCAATGGCGGTCAAGTCGAACTGACGATCGAACAGGTCACGGCCAAACCGCCCGAAGATGCGAATGGACCTGAACGAGTCTACGCGCGGCTAGCCGTATGCGATCGGGGCGACGGCATCTCGCCAGAAATCAAAGAACAGATCTTCGAACCGTTCTTTACCACCAAGGATGTCGGTGACGGGACCGGGCTGGGACTGTCCATCGCCTACGGTATGGTACGCGAGCACGGTGGCTGGATCGCCGTGGAAAGCGAATCAGGCCAGGGAAGTTGTTTCTCCGTATTCCTGCCGATGGAGGCTGCACCATGCAAGGACGAATCCTGATCGTCGATGACGATCGCGGTATGTGCGAAATGCTCGAAGCCGATCTGCAATTGCGCGATTTCGATTGCACCTGGACGACCCAACCGCTCGAGGCATTGCAACTGGCAAAGTCCCAGTCATTCCACGTGGTGCTGACCGATTTGAAAATGCCCGGCATGAGCGGCACGCAACTTTGCGAACGCGTCGCGGCAAACCGTCCCGATGTGCCCGTGGTCGTGATGACCGCCTTTGGCAGCATGGAAACGGCCGTGGCCGCCATCCGCGCTGGTGCCTACGACTTCGTGACCAAACCGATTGAACCCGCTCTGCTTGCGCTGACCCTGCAACGCGCCATCCGCCACCATCATTTGCAGGAAAAAGTGACGGTGTTGAGCGAAGAAGTCGAGAGCTTGAAGCGCTTCGATGAGATGCTCGGCATGAGTCCGCCGATCCAAGAGCTTTTCGACGAACTTTCGCGAATCGCCGATTCCGAAGCCTCGGTGTTGATCACCGGCGAAAGTGGTACCGGCAAGGAATTGGTAGCCAAGGCAATTCATCGTAAGAGCCGCCGCAGCGAGCAACCTTTCGTCGCCATTAACTGCGCCGCGCTGCCCGATACGCTGCTCGAAAGTGAACTGTTCGGACACGCCAAAGGAGCCTTCACCGATGCCCATGCGGCCCGTAAAGGCCTGTTCTTGCAAGCCGAGTCGGGGACACTGTTCTTGGACGAAATCGGTGATTTTCCGCTCCGCACTCAAGCCAAATTACTCCGCGCTTTGGAAGAACAAAAAGTGCGACCGGTCGGCGGAGATCGCGAACAACCGTTCGACGTGCGCATCCTCAGCGCGACGAATCGAGATCTGGAATCGGCGGTCGAAGAAGGGCGTTTTCGCGAAGACCTCTATTTTCGCATCAACGTTATCCAAGTCAATGTGCCACCCTTGAGTGCCCGCGGTAGCGACGTGTTGCTGCTGGCGCAACACTTTGTCCATATCTTCACCGGTCGCTCGGGAAAAAAAGTGACTAGCCTGTCCGATGCCGTTGCCGAAAAGCTGATGGCCTACGCGTGGCCAGGCAACATCCGCGAGTTGCGGAATGTGATCGAACGTGCCGTGGCGTTGACACGCTTCGAAAAACTGGCGGTCGACGACCTTCCCGAAAAGATCCGCAACTACCAGAAATCGCAGGTGATCTTCGGTGGCACTGACCCCACCGAGTTGCTGCCATTGGAAGATGTCGAACGTCGATATATCCTGCATGTGCTCGAAACGGTCGGCGGCAACAAGACCAACGCCGCACGCGTCTTGGGTCTCGATCGGAAGACCCTCTATCGCAAACTCCGCCACTTTGGCGCCGATTGACACGATGGTGCCGACCGCGACCATGGTGCCGACTGCGACCATGGTGTCGATCGATTTCGCAGCTTGGCAGGTCTACCGATAAGGGCGGTAGGGCCTGGGCTGTCAAAAGCTTGCTGAGCTGTCGTGGTTCTGTTTATCCCGTTATTGTGCCGCGAGCACGTGGTCGATGTGGGGCGCGCAGGCAAGCAGCTAGCAGTCGAAGTCAGGCATCATGCGGGCAGCAACGAGGCTGGCATCATACTTCTTTTTTGCCCGTCATTTTCTTTGCCCTCCAACGAGAACAGCCAGAGCGGCATCCATGAGCGTGAGGGCAGCAAAGGCAAAGAAGATGAGGGGCAACGAATAGCGATTGTTGGATAACGCTGCGACGAGACAACGGTTTACTCCTACTCGAACACAGCACGCGTCAATCTGGAACGAAAAGCGTCGTGTCGGCCACTAGCCCAGGTAGGGTCTGCTGATGCGAGTTCCACGCGGCGAGCGGACGGAATTCGCTGATGCTGCGCCGGCGCGGCACAATTCCGCGCCCGGGGCATATTGCCCCGCTGCGACCGACGCCACGCCAGTCCCGCTCGGCGACACGGCCAGCCCCTCTTTTTTTTCTCGATTGGACTGGGCACGCCGCTCTCCTCATTTTAAGTGGTCTGGTCCGTGTTGCCGCCTGTTTGCCGCATTTTCGCCACTTCCGAGCGGCGATTGGCACTCCATTTGCCTTAGTAAGTGTCACCGAACTTCCGGCACATGACGCCGCCACGCTTGTGGCGGTCGGGCACGCCCCGTTGCTGCTGTCACGCATGCTGCCCTTGGTTCCTCAACACGCTGATCGCCTGGCCCACGAGCCTCGCAATCGACACCAAATGGCATTTACGAGGAGCGGCGCGAGATGACCCGACTATCCACCAAGACGCCAACGCCCACCAAGACACCGTCGCAGTTCGATTCAACGCGCGCCGTGTTGCGGTTGAATGCCGCAGGACACACGATCACCGGAACGCGGAACCAGGTAAACCAGGACCGTTTCCTGGTCGATAACCAACGCGGACTCTATGCCATCGCCGATGGTATGGGCGGTTGCCGCGCCGGAGAACGCGCGGCGCACATGGCAATCACACTGCTGGCCGGTCACCCTGCCCTGCTCTGTCGAAATAACGACGATTGCGCAACGATTCGGCGCGCGATCCGCCAGGCGTTTCTTGATGTCAACCACGAGATTGTCGCAGCCGCCAGCGCCGACGCCCGACTCTACGGCATGGGCACCACAATGGTAATGGGAATGATGATTCGCAATCGGATGTACATCGCCAGCCTGGGAGACAGCCGCGCCTATTTGCTCCGCGACGGCAACCTCCAACAATGCACGGTCGATCATAACATGGCGGAAATGTTGGTCAGTCAAGGCGTCATCTCACGGCAAGACGCACGCGAACACCAGTGGCGTCACATGCTTTGGCAGTATCTCGGATTGGAAAAACTAATCGATGGCCCTGATATCAACGTCATCCACACCCGGCCAGGTGATCGCGTGGCCTTGGTCACTGATGGCGTCACGGAAACACTCACAGATCGCGACCTTACGATGATCCTCAACATGCACTTTGAGACCGATGCCGCGGCCGAAGCGCTGGCGCGATCAGCCGTGGCGCGCGGCACACGCGACGATGCCACCAGCGTGGTGATCAACGTCACATGAATCGCGCTGCTGCACGGGGAGACGCTCTGGGAGACGCACCTGGAAGACACCGTGATCGCGACCTTGTGATCGCCACTCTCCAGCCGCGCGAACACCGATCGCCTGCAGTGTAGTTATCGAACCGATCTTGTGATCGGCGCGGCGTGGCAATCTCAATCGAATAACGGTCGTGCAACGCACGCGCCGCACGGCCAAACGGTCTATCCACTTTAGTAACGCAATAACTCTCGACTCCACAACGGACGACAAGATTCTCCTTCTTGGGAGCTGGAACACGTGACTCATCAACGGCCCGACCGCAAGACGCGATGCGACGCTGCCCACGCTCCGGCACCGCGCCAGGACACAGCCCATGCCTCGTCGCAATGCGGCGTACAATTGGATCTCCCTCCGCCCACCGACACGAATGGTACGTCGCTGCCGACGCGCGCGCAGTCGCCGGTCGAGGGCAATCCACTTACCGCGACCGCCATCGATCCAGCGCACGCAGCCCCTATGCCACCACACCGTGCGGCCACCGAAGGGGACGGCAAGGTCCGTGGCCGCCGCCTTGTCCACGACCCGATCCAGCTGTATCTGACGGACGTCGGCAGCGCGCCGTTGCTCGGCATTCGCCAAGAGCGCGTCTTAACACGAGAACTGGAAAAGTCGCGCGCGGCGTACCTCCGGACGCTTGCCCGATCCGACTACGTGTTGCGTGGTGTGGCGCGCATTTTGACGTTGATCCAAAGTGGTCGCCTGAGGCTCGATCGGACGATCAACCTGTGGGTGATCGACGTGCCCAAAAAACAGGCGATTCAGAAACTGATCGAACCCTGCACTCAATCGATCCTTGAAATGCTGCAACGCAATGGCGACGAATTCCGTATCGCGATGGACCAGCAGCGTTCGCACGCCGAACGTCAAGACGCGTGGCGTGGAATCATTCAAAGGCGGGACGATGCACACGTATTGGTCAAACAATTGGATCTGCGTCCGCAGTGTTTCGATCCTCTGCTGATCAACCTGGTCGACATTTGCCGCGAAATGCTTACCTTGAAGGATGAGGTTGATCTATTCGAAGGCAACGGCCACCCTCAACGCGACCGAGAACGGCGCCAGCGTCTGCACCGTCTCATGTGGCTGACCCGTGAGAGCCCGCGCACGCTCTCACGCCACGTACGCCGTACGCTGAACGCCCGGCGCCGCTATCTGCAAGCGCGACACCGGCTCGCACTGGGCAATTTACGGCTCGTCGTCTCGATCGCTCGACCGTATCGCCGCTGGGCGATGAGCTTTCAGGACTTGATCCAGGAAGGGAACATCGGCCTGATGCGCGCGGTCGACAAATTCGATCGCCACCGTGGGCACAAGTTCTCGACCTACGCCCTCTGGTGGATTCGCCAAGGAATAACCCGAGCGTTGGCGGAACAGGGCCGAACCATCCGGCTACCATTCCACCTGCACGGTCCGTTCAAACGTGTCCAAAACGCCATGGTCGAGTATCTGGTCGAACATGGTCGTGAACCTTCGTTGGAGCAGTTGGCTCAATTGACCGGCCTGTCGCTGACCGATACCCAGTGCCTTATGCGGCTCAGCCAAGCCCCACTGTCATTGGAGTACCCTTGTCAACAGACCAGTAACGGCGACCTGCGCGACATGCTGCCGGACTCTCACCAAGAAGATCCTCTGGCACACTTTACGCGGCACGCACTGAAAGACGAACTACACAGCGTGCTGGAACTCCTTGAGCTGCGTGAGCGCGAGGTGCTGCGGTTACGCTACGGTCTTCTTGACGGCCACAGTCGTTCGCTCGTCGAAGTCGGCGAGATCATGAGCTTGTCGCGCGAGAGCATCCGTCTGATCGAAAAGAAAGCGTTCGCCACACTGCGCAACAATCCCGCTGTCGCGCCGTTGGCTGAGTTGATCGATCCGTAGACGGATTGACGGCAGCCGCTTGGGGATTCTTCCCCAAGAAGTGTGGATCGGCACTCCGTGCCGTGGGGGGCCGTTCCTCAGCGTTGGGCGGCAATGCAATTGGGCTGCTTTCAGGCGATGCGAACGCCAGGTAGCTTGGGAATCTTTCCCAAGAAATGTGGCACGGCACTCCGTGCCGTGGGGGGGCGGATTCGCAGCGTTGGGTGATAATCCAATTCGGCTGTTACCAGGCAATGCGAACGCCGCGGAGCGGCGTACCACACTACGTAGCTTGGGAATCTTTCCCAAGCGTGGATCGGCGCCCATCTGCTGAACCATTTCTATTGCAGTAAAGCCGATACAAGGTCCAAACCGCCTGGCGCCCGGGATGGAATCCCGGGCCACACGGAGCTGGAAAGTGTTTTCCAGGATCCCGATCGGATACCGACGCCGCTGCCGCGCGGCAAAACGCCCCACCGGGGCACAATGCCACACCCCAGCGGCCCGCAAGGTCCGCTTGACGTTTCGCCAATTCCCCACAAACGCACCTTCCCTCATGCGAAATCCGGTGTCTTGCAAATTGGCACGACAATTGCAATGAGTCGACACGTCGCGGAACAACAGCTGTCAGGTTGTCGCGGCACAGAGTGGAACGCAGCGAATTTGAAACCACATCAACACATACCGTGTAAAGGGAGAATGAACGATGAATAGAACGAGGAATAGGGTGCACGCGGTTTGCACGAAGAGAAACGCAACGATCCTTGGTATCGTCTGCATGGTCGGCGTGGTTGCCGCGAGCCTGCTGATGCAAGGGCCGGCGGTAGCGGAGACGCGCGACAGCGCAATCGCCAGTGTGATCGAAACGGGCAAGGCCTTTTCGGCCGTAACGAAAGAAGTAGCGCCGGCGGTTGTCTTTATCAAGGCCACGAAACAGGTCGTGCAGACCGGTAACGTACAAGGATTCGGCGGCCTTCAGGGGCAGATCCCCGACGAGATGCTCAAGCGATTCTTTGGCGGCGCCGTGCCACCGCAGATGGGGCCACCGCAGATGGGGCCACCACAGATGGGGCCGCGTCAAGGACAGTCGCAGCCGATGGTCGGGCAAGGGTCCGGGTTCATCATCTCGCGCGACGGCTATATCCTGACCAACAATCACGTGGTCGGCAACGCCGACAAGCTGGAAGTGACGTTGCATGATGGACGTATGTTCGAGGCGCAATTGGTGGGCACCGACAAACATACTGATGTGGCCATCATCAAAATCGATCAAAGCAATTTGCCGACGCTCAAAATGGGCGACTCGGACAAGATCGAGGTGGGACAGTGGGTGTTGGCCGTCGGCAGCCCGTTCGGACTCACCGGCACCGTTACCTCGGGGATCGTCAGTGCCAAGGGGCGCAACAGTATGGGGATCACTGACTACGAGAACTTCATCCAGACCGACGCCGCCATTAATCCCGGCAACTCGGGTGGACCGTTGGTCAATATGCAAGGTGAAGCGATCGGAATCAACACGGCGATCATCAGTCGTAGTGGTGGCTACAACGGCATCGGCTTCGCCATTCCGATGAATATGGCCAAGGCGGTTTGCGAGCAACTGATCGAAAACGGTTCGGTCACTCGAGGGTTCCTCGGCGTCATGATCCAACCGCTCACGCCCGACCTGGCAGCCTCGTTCAACTTAAAGGGAACGGATGGCGTACTGATCGGGGATGTTTCCGCGGACGGGCCCGCAGCCAAAGCCGGTCTACAACGCGGTGACGTGGTCGTAAAACTTGATGGCGACGCCGTCAAAGACATCACCTCGTTCCGCAATCGGGTCGCCATGATCAAACCTGGCAGCAAGGCCAAGCTGGAAGTGATGCGTGACGGCAACAGCAAGACCGTCTCGGTCACGATCGGTAAACTGGCAGGTGACACGATGGCCAGTGCCGCTGCACCGAGCTCGGTCAAAGCGCTGGGACTGAGCGTCCAGGCGATTGACGAGCAACTGGCTGCGAAGCTGGGTGTCAGTGCGAACAGCGGCGTTGTGATCACGCAGGTCGCACCCGGGTCGGAAGCAGCCGCACATGGACTGCGACCGGGCATGGTGATCAAGGAAGTTGATCATAAACGCGTCCGCACGCCAGGCGAGTTTGCCGATGTCGTGAAGACCAACAAAGGGACTGGCTCCCTACTGCTGTTGGTTCAACAGGGCGACCATACGCAGTACGTGGTGTTGAAACTCAGCAAGTAACCACGCACCCCAACGGTGGGATCCAACGATTGCGAGCCAATCCAGCTCCTGGGAGCCCGGCAGCGAACCAAGTTCAGCTGCCGGGCTCCTCCCTTTTTCTTGGCCGCAGGGCTGTGCTTGCCAGAACATCGACCGCCGCGCAAGCTCACCCAACAACTCGACCGTAAGCGTTCACGGAAACGAGGACGCGATCGGCACATTGAGGAAGGGACCGCTGATCAACGCGGATAGGCGCTGATGAAAAGACGCTCCGCCGGGCTTGCCCGGCCTCGGTGTACGACGGGTCAGCAAACCGTTCTTTCCCCGGAAATAGAGTCAACTCCCACTCTCCCACTCTCCCACTCTCCCACTCTCCCTCTCTCCCTCTCTCCCACTCTCCCACTCTCCCTCTCTCCCACTCTCCCTCTCTCCCACTCTCCCTCTCTCCCACTCTCCCTCTCTCCC
>JAJRVM010000090.1 GCA_024277285.1 Planctomycetota bacterium | reverse complement strand
TCGTGGTCCCAAAGATCGTGGTCCCAAAGATCGTGGTCCCAAAGATCGTGGTCCCAAAGATCGTGGTCCCGATGGTCCGCCGCGTGGACGACGCGATATGCACCGTGGTCCTGACGGCCCGCCACGTGGTCCAGACGCTCGCGGTCCCAAAGAGCGCGGTCCCAAGGAGCGCGGTTCTAAAGATCGTGGCCCCAACGATCGTGGTCCACGCGATATGCACCGTGGTCCCGATGGTCCGTCACGTGGTCCAGACGCTCGCGGTCCCAAAGAGCGCGATTCCAAAGAGCGCGGTTCTAAAGATCGCGGCCCCAAAGATCGTGGTCCACGCGACATGCACCGTGGTCCTGACGGTCCGAAGCGTGGCCCCGACGCTCGCGGTCTCAAAGAGCGCGGTCCCGATGGTCCGAAGCGCGAGCGCAAAGAGGAAAAGGTTCGTGCCCCGGAATCGAAGCAGCCGAAGGTTCTCAGCAAAAAAAACTCGGCCGGCGACGTATCACCTGCAAAGTACCTGAAATATGCTACCGGCTACGTCAAGCGATTTGATGCCAATCGCGACGGAGTGCTGACCAAAGGCGAGTGCAATAAACTGCGCGTCACCTTCGACGTTGCCGATGGCAACAAGGATGGCCGTTTGACGCCAGAGGAACTCGCACGCGAATTCCAGAAGGGGTGAGTACGCTTCACCGTACCGCCCATTCCGCTCGTGGTTCCCGTCGCGAAATGAATGGCTGACGCGGAAGCCACATCTCAATCCTTACGCCCTCGGCCGGGCACGCCCCGACCGGAGGGCCAATTGGTGAAAAAGCCGAAATGACGAGTGTCGAAAGCTGTTTCAGCCGACGCTCTTATGCAGGGCTGCATTTCAAACCGTGCAGGAGCTTCGGATTCCGGCATTGTTTGGTCGGCATTGTTGGGTCATTGGGTATGTCGTCATTCGGCAGCCTCCGTTAGAGCGGCCCTCCAGGCCGAAGCCAATGAAGAAATCAGCGTCGCAAGCACCAACGGCTTGGGGAAATTGACCACCTCGACCAGTGAGTTACCAAGCCTCTCCTTCTCTCCCCCTCTCCCCCTCTCCTTCACTTGCCCAGGTCATGCGAATCGGTCAAGGTCAGCAGCAGGTCGTCGACGTTGTCGGCGCCGGCAGCCTTGGCCTGTTGCCAGTACTTGCGCGCCTCTTGCAGGTAGACCGGTTTGGTATCGGCAAGCGTTGCCAGGCAGGCACCGAACTGAAGTAGCGTGTCGGGCGCGTTGGGGGCGAGTTGTGTCTTGGCAATCGCCAAGGCCAGCCCGGGTGGCATTTGCGTGATCGAGTAGCGTTGGTTGCGGCCCGCTTTACGAATCGTGATCGAATCGGGGCCCGTTTCGACGACCAGCACCACCAACCCGCCTGAGCCGATGGTCAGCTCTTCGGCGCCCTGAAACCGCTTGACGGTTGCGGTAACGGTTTGCCAGAAAGATTGCTCCAGATCGGCCAGCCTTTGCAGTCGTGCGACCATCGCCTGGTGGTCTGGCGAGACGGCCAGCTTCGCGGCGTTTGTGAGTTCTATGCTTGCCAAGTCAAAATTGTGTGTTCCCAAAGCGCCTTTTGCCGCTGCCAGCGCCCGTCCCAGTTGGGCCAACTCCTGGCGTGTAGGAACACGTGGTGTCGTGGGTTCGTCTTTCGTCTTGCTCGCGGTTCCCGATGCGGGCATGGTTGCGGAGGGGGCCGCGTCCGTCACCGTGGCGGCCGGTGTCTTGACTTGGGGCGTTTGTGACGCCGGCTTGGTGGGAGATTCCGTCACCGTTGGCGTGCTGGAGGCCTGTTGTTCGCGCTTGTCGATCTCACCAGTGCCCGGTGGCGGAGCAGTTGGTGGTAGTGCGTTGGTTTTTGAGGTGTTCGTTTTGGCGGGTGTCGTGAGCGGCGTGTTGTTTGGCTTTTTCGGCAGCGCAGGGTTGAGTTGCGGAGTCACGTCGGTGGCGGGCTGTGGCCGCTTTGTTGGTGTCCGATTGGGAGTAGGTGACGTTGATGCAGGTGACGTTGATGAGGGCGAGTCTCCGAAAGTACCGCCCATGGCCAGGAACATCACGACGGTCGTGACAACGAGGATCACGGCGGCAACGCTGACGGCGATCGGCAGGATAGACGATTTTTCTGTGCGTGGCGGTGCAACATGCGCGTTGACCGGTACGTCCGGCACCGATTCCGACAACATTGCTCCGCTGGGCGTGTCCTCTTCGTAAGGATCGTCGAGCAATCGGCCGGCGCGGGGAACGGTCGATGTGGGGGGCGGTGGCGGCCGTTTCTTGACGGGGGTTGGTGTGCGGTGTGATTTCTGCGCCGCGGTTTCACTCGGCGCTGGCTTTGTTTTCCGTGCTGGGCGGTCGATTTGAGTGGGTTTGGGTTTCGGGGCTGCTGCGCCAGTGCTTGGCTTGCGTGTCGGGGCCGTTTGTTTGGGTTGCTCAGTCGGTTCCATTCCGGGTGGAAAGAGGTCGGGCATTTGATTGACGGCCGCGATTTCGGGCGCGCCCGTATTCGTCCCTTTGGTGGTCTTGTGGTCATCGGCCGATGGCGTGTGTTGCTGCGCTCGCAACGCCGCGTCATAGCGATTCTTCTGTTTTGCATCACGCAGGCACTTCTTAGCTTGTGCCAATTCGTCGAGCAATTTGGACCAGGCTGCGGCGTGTGTCCCCGGGCGATGGCTGCGCACGCGCGCCAACGCGCGATCGGCGGCGTGGAGGATTTTATCCGCGTCGTTTTCGTACAGCGGCAAGCCGAGTAGTTCGTAATGATTCAAGCTCGACGCATCCGTATCGAGCTCGAGCCACTGACGATAGGGATTCAATGCATCAGCCACAACGGATGTCACCTGCTTCTCTGTTGGTTAAAGAGCTACCTTCCAAGCGGTTGGCACCGCCAAAGGAAAGCACCAAGGTTGTTGAGGATCTCGCGTATTCGGGGCAGATCGAAAGCAGGGCGGAAGCTGCTTTGTGACCCGCAGCCGGGGCGATGGCAGCCTTTTCGATGACGGTCCTGCCGGTGCGCCTTGAGCCATCCTCTCCATCATACGCCGCGAGTGCGGCAGGCTCAATGTTGTTACGGGCTGAGTTGTTACTGGCTGCGGGTTAGATCACGCATCCGACGTTTCGACGGCGAGTGGATTCGCGGCCATGGCTTGCTGGTGCATATACCGTTGGTGACGATGCTGCGGCTGGTCCGGGTTAGGACGGACACGCTGGTAGTTGCTGTCCGGCTGCAGGCTACGACCTTTGACGTTGTCACGTGCGTAGGAGAGAAGCACTTCCTTGAGTCGTCGTTTGGCCGCCGCGTCTTCGACTGGCACGAAAAGTTCCACACGGCGAATCAGATTGCGTGGCATCCAATCGGCGCTGGAGATAAACACGGACTCTTTGCCACTCGCGTAAAAATAGATGATACGACTATGTTCGAGGTACCGATCGAGAATACTGACGACGCGGATATTCTCGCTGATCCCGGGCACACCGGGCCGCAGGCAGCAGACACCGCGAATGTTCAGATCGACGCGTACGCCGGCGCGCGAGGCGCGATAGAGCGCGTTGATCACTTTCGCATCGACGAGTGAATTGAGCTGTGCCATGACATGCGCGCGCTGGCCGCGGCGCGCATGGCGTGTCTCCACTTCGATCAAGTCGAGAATGCGTTGCCGCAATCCGATCGGTGCCGATTCGATCTTATGGAACGGCTGCGGTTGCGAGTAGCCAGTGATTGCGTTGAAAAAACTGGCACCATCGCGCGTCAATGTCTCGTCGCATGTCATCAGGCTGACGTCGCTGTAGAGCCGTGATGTGATTTCGTTGTAGTTCCCGGTACCGTAATGGACGTAGCGGCGAATACCCCCTGGTTCACGACGGGTCACGAGGCATATCTTGGCGTGTGTCTTCAGTCCTTTGACGCCGTAGATAACCTGTACGGACGCTTTTTCCAGTGCCTTAGCCCAGACGATGTTCCGCGCTTCATCGAATCGAGCTTTCAGTTCAATGATGGCCGTCACATGTTTGCCATTTTCGGCAGCTTGTTTCAACGCAGCCACAATCGGGCTGTTCCGGCTAGTGCGATAGAGGATCTGTTTGATCGCCAGCACTTGTGGATCGTTCGCCGCCTCTTGGACTAACCGCACGACGGGGTCGTAAGACTCATAAGGCTGCAGCAGCAACACGTCGTGGTCGGCGACGGTATCGAAGATGCTCGCTTCTGGAGGGACCAGTGGGGTAGGCTGAGGCGTCCACGACGGGTAACGCAAGTGATCGAAATCGGGGGTGCCGCTCAGTTGCATGAACGCGGCCAAGTCTAAGGGACCTTCGGAGTCGTATATGTCGTCGTCCTCCACCTCGAGCGCCGTTTGCAGGAACTCGCGAGTTGCCTGTCCCGCGCCCGCTGCCAGTTCCAACCGAACGCAGTCGCTTTGTTTGCGCGCGGTGAGTACTTGTTGCATGCCGGAAAGTAAGTCCGAGGCGGAATCTTCCTGCACGCGCATGTCGGCGTTGCGGGTGACACGGAAAAACGTACACCCAATCACTTCGATTCCCGGGAAGAACTGTTGAACGTGGAGCCGCAAGGCGTCTTCGAGCAAAATGTATTGATACTCGCCTGACGCGGGCAATGAGAGAATGCGATCGATGGTCTGTCCCAACGGAATAACGGCGAAACGGGGATTGGGCGTATTCTCGGAGTCGGCTAGTTGGACGCACGCCGTGATGTTCTGCTTGACGAGCAGCGGGAAATGATCACCCGGCGTCACGATCATCGGTGTCATGATCGCACTGATCTGGTCTTGAAACAGATCGCAGACAACGGCTGCTTGCGCAGTCGTCAGTTGGTCGGCGCTCAGGCGGCGTATTCCATTGGCTGCCAATGTCGGTTCGATGTCGTCCAGGAAGCAGCGATCCTGGGCCTGTCCCATCTGGTGCACGCGCCGGCTTATCGCCTGTAATTGTTCCCGTGGCGTCATACCGGCCGGGTCACACTTGCCTGGGTCTTGATCGAGTAGCATCTGCAGACCGCCGACACGCACCATGAAGAACTCGTCCATGTTCGACGCGGTGATCGCCAGAAACTTGAGTCGTTCGAGTGGCGGTATTGACTGGTCAAGGGCTTCGTCGAGCACACGCTGGTTGAATTCCAGCCAGCTCAGCTCGCGGTTGATGTACATCGGGTGAGGTTTTGTCATGGGCTCTGAAGCAGGGACTCTTTGCTAGAGGAGGTTGTGGAAAAGGAGCGATCCGAGTGTGTTGTTTTGTGCTGGCGGGACAGCCCCACATGGTAAGTCGAAAAAGCTGACGGTGTATTTGGCAGGTTGTAAGTGGAGTTTACCGTGTCCACGAACCCACGATACGACGTGGCGCTAATCATAATCGAAGTGAACCGGCTGAACACCATCCCAAGAGGGGAGTAAGCTCAGGAAAATCGTCGTGAAGGTCCATATTGGGTTGCATCGCGGGCCCGAAGATCGGTAGGATAGGGTAGAACGTTTGGAGCGGGGGATGCATTCGCATGTCTGCTAGTCTTTTTGTCGCGCCGTTTTTGTCGCGCTATTCTTCTGCCAGCGTGGCCACGCCATGAATCGTCGAAACGCTCGAAAGAATTGGACTCGCGATCGAGCTGTTCGGCCGATCGTGTACCAGCATGCCCAATCGGGTTTTCATGATGATGCGCGCACGCGACGGTCGCTGCGCGTTGTTTGGCATTGGTCCCAAACGTTGCTGCACCAGGTGGCCGTGTTCGCGTGGAAGCTCACGCATAGGCCACAGCCTCGGCTTGAATTCTGTTCCGGATCACGGTGCGTCAAGGGGCCGGTTCGTGAGTCGAACGAGGATCGTTGCTACGCCGACGGGCGTCGCGGGCTGTTCGTGGTCGCCGACGGCATGGGCGGGCATGCGGGGGGAGAGCAAGCGAGCCAAACGGTGATCGAAGTTGTCGCGGCGCAATTGAGCGAGGTATTGGATAACGAGCGCGCGTCGCAAGCTGAGATAGCGGAAGCAATGCTAACGGCGGTTTCTCGAGCCAACCGGGAGCTCACCGCTTTGGCGCAAATCGACGTGAGTCTCCGCGGAATGGGGGCGACTGCGGTGATGGGTGTTGTGTATCGTGGCCAACTGTTGCTCTGCAGCGTCGGTGACAGCCGCGCATATCTTTTGCGTCATGATGAGTTACGCCAACTGACCGATGACGATACGCTTGTTCAAGGCTTAGTTCGTGCGGGCGCGTTGACGGACGGAGAAGCGGAACGGCACCCAATGCGACATGTGCTGCTACATTGTGTTGGGACACGGAAATTGGAGAAGGTGCTTCAGGTCGAATCGCATCGCCTCTTGCCTGGCGACCGAGTACTGTTCACTTCCGACGGGCTGACCGATGTGGTCGGCTCCGGGGAACTGGCCAAGTTGCTCGCCAGTGAGAGCGACCCACATGCTGCGGCCGCCACGCTAGTCGGTCACGCACACGAGGCTGGCGCACGCGATAATATCACCTGTATCGTGGTGAATGTGTCTTGTGACAGACGGGGTGTCTTGTGACAGACGGGGTGCACCCCTTGTTTTCTCTTCGAAACCTGTCCCGACAAGTTCCAATAGAGCGTGCTGACGGTGTGTGAGTAGGTTCATCGGTTGGCGTGGAACGTTGGCCCGCTTTCTAGGTCTTGTGAGAAGTGTCGCCACCATGCCTAAGCAGATAATGCACCGTGACGCCAGTGACAATCAGTATCTGCACCAGGATTTTCACGGTGCACTGAGTGCGGGAATCGAGTACTTGCACGAAGCCTACGGTGAAGCGGCCGTGCGCGATTACCTTTGGCAGTTCGCGCGATCGTTCTATGCGCCACTGACCGCAGCGCTGCAAAAAAGTGGGCTCGATGCGTTGCAAGAACACTTCGTTCAGCTCTATGCGCTCGAAGGAGGACAGTGCTGTTTCGCTTGTTCAACCGACGAGTTGCGTATTGTTGTCGAAGCCTGTCCCGCGGTGATGCACATGCGTGCTCAAGGCTATCCGGTTGCCAGGCTGTTTCGGGAAACCACGGAGACCGTGAACCGGGCTATTTGCGCTGGGACTCCATTCGCTGCGGAATTGGTCGAATACGAAGAACAAACCGGTCGAAGTGTCGTGCGTTTCTATCGTCGCGAAGCGAGTGGCGGCAATCGGCCTCGGACGCTGGCCGGAGACGAAACGAAAGGTGAACCATGATCTCTTGCGTCGATTTTATCCCCGCTTACAGCGAGCTATTCAAGTTTCTCGAGGCGCAAGGGGGCCCGGCGGCGGTCGAACGGTTTTGGGAACATCTTTCCGACACGTTCTTGGGAAACCTGAAGAACGAAGTCGAAAAAAGCGGACTGCGCGGCTGCTGGAACTACTGGAGTCATACTTTGAACGAAGAGGCGGCCGGTTTCACGATGGAGTTGGACGAGGAAGTGGGCGAGTTCCGCATTGCCATGCACCGGTGCCCTTCCATGGGACGACTGATCGAACTGGAGCAAATGAAACCGTACCACGACTATTGCCGGCACTGTGACGTTCTCTATCGCCGTGTGCTCGAACCGCTGGGGTTTGAATATTCAATCGATCTATCCCATTGCCATGAGGCTAAGTGCACCTTGACCGTGACGCAGTGTGCCACGCCGCGCCGCAGCGTGAACAAGAGAGAGTGACGCAGTGCGTCCCTTTTCGCAAAATCGCAATGATTTCTGAAAGATTCGCGCGCCTTGTAGTAGGCAGTAGCAGGAGGGAGCCTCATGTCGGTGCCGTTGGATACACGCAGCAGCTTGATTGCACGTTTGGTCGATGTCTGAGATGACGACGGTTGCTTCGTCTCCGACACCAAACTTGACAAGAGGACTGACGCTACTGTATCAAGAGGCGACAGAAACGCGCATGGTTGCGCGTCCTGTATGAACATGCCACTTGCCTGGACAGCGTCATTCATGAATATCAAGACCGTTGGTGTCGCGGGGTTGGGATTGCTGGGCCGAGGGATCACGGCGTGTCTGTTGGGGCACGGATTTCACGTGATCGCGTTCACTCGTCGCGATGCAACACATGCTGATGCAAAGAAGTACATCTCGCGTGCGATTGATGATTTGATCGAACATGCCGGGTTCGACTCGGAGCTTGCCCAGCAATGGCCCAGCCGCTTCGAGCCGGTCACGTCGTTGGACGCGATGGGCCCGTGCCAGTTCGTGATCGAATCAGTGATCGAGGATTTGGAGACCAAGTACTGGGTCTACGATCAACTTGAGGCATTGGTCGCGGCTGATGTGCCGATCGCCAGTAACACATCGGCTTTGCCCATCTCACACCTGCAACGTGGCCGTAAGCACCCAGAGCGGTTCTTGGGCATGCATTGGGCGGAACCAGCCCACGTGACTCGTTTTCTGGAGTTGATTCGGGGCGAGCAAACCGCCGATGCCCCGTTTCAATTGGCGGCCGATTTAGGCCGAGCGATCGGCAAGGAGCCTTCGCTAGTCCAGAAGGATGTACCGGCATTCATTGTCAATCGGATTGGCTATGCGATGTATCGCGAGGCATTGAACGTGCTGGAGATGGGTGTTGCCGACGTCGAAACGATCGATCGATCGTGCCGTAATGCGCTCGGGCAATGGGCGACCATGTGCGGTCCATTTCGCTGGATGGACTTGACGGGTGGCCCGGCTCTTTACAGCACGGTGATGGAAGGGGTGTTACCGAGTCTGAACAACTCGACCGAACTGTCCCCAACGATGCAGAAACTTCGGGAGGATGATGCACGCGGTATCGCCAATGGCCACGGCTTCTACGACTACACGCCCGAGCAAGCTCGGCAATGGGAGGAACTGCTGCGCCAGCATACCTGGACCGTGCGCGAGCTGATGAATAACTATTTTCCGATCGACGAATCATGAACCTCATTATCGATTCCCACCTCGACCTGGCCTGGAATGCACTCGGTTGGGACCGCGACCTCACGCAGCCATTGCACGAAATCAATAGGCTGGAAGCAGCGGCGAAGGACAGTGCGGCGCGAGGCCGTGCAACCACCTGCTGGCCGGAACTGCGCAAGGCTGGTGTGGCGGTATGCTTGGCAACCGTATTGGCCAGGGTCAAGCCGGAAGTGCCACTGAGTAATCGATTGCCGCGGCGCAGTGTCGACCATGGCCACCCGGCGGCAGCCTACGCGATGGCGCAAGGGCAATTGGCCTACTATCGGCTGCTTGAAGACGAAGGCGAAGTCAAGTTCCTGTTCACTGCCGCTGATCTCAAACAGCATTGGGAGCGTTGGCAAGCCCCGGAGACGGCGCAGTTGCCCGTTGGGATCATTCTGGCGATGGAAGGAGCTGATCCGATCGTCGCGCCCGATCAGGCGGAAAGCTGGTGGCGTGGCGGTTTGCGCTCGCTTAGTCTCGCCCATTACGGCCCGAGTCGTTACGGCGTGGGCACGGGCAGCACCGGGCCGCTGACCGATGCCGGTCGACAACTGCTGGCCGAAATGGCACGACTTGACATGATCCTGGACATGACACATCTGTCCGAACCCGGGTTCAGTGAGGCCCTGGAGTTGTTTGATGGTCCGGTGATGGCCAGTCATAACAACTGTCGTGCATTGGTGCCGGGCGACCGCCAGTTCGCGGACGAGCAGATTCAACGTTTGGTTGAACGCGGTGTCGTGATCGGTGTCGCACTTGATGCCTGGATGCTCGACCTTCATTGGTCCGCCGACCAGCCAAGGCACGAGGTGGTCGGGATCAGTGCCGTGGGTGATCAGATCGATCACATCTGTCAATTGGCGGGCGATTGTCGCCACGTCGCGATTGGCAGTGATCTGGATGGCGGCTATGGAACGGAGCAGACACCACGCGGTATCGACTCGATTGCCGACCTGCAAAAGATCGCGGATGTATTGAACGACCGCAGCTATTCGGACGATGACATCCGCGCCGTATTCCACGGCAACTGGTACCGTTTCTTTGTGCAGCATCTTCCACAGTGACTTATCCTTCGAGAGTCGCCTGGGACGCGGCGAGCGCTGTTTCGCGAAGAACGAGTACGGTGCGCGTCCGTGCCACTGCTCATTCCGTACGTTTCCTAACTCCAAGCACTCTCACAAAGTCATGAATCGACGCATACACACAAACGCCAAGTTGAGCAGTGCGAAGCGTCAATCGAGTTACCATTGGAAACCGGCTAGGCGGTTCGCACTGCGTGCAGTTACTGGCGGCGGGTTCGTTGAGCGTTCGGCAGTGCCAGATCGATCGGGATGGGGAATGCGCTTGCGCATGCAGTGGCACACACGCGCAGCCATGGACCGGAAGAAGGGAGTAATCTCATTTC
>JAJRVM010000089.1 GCA_024277285.1 Planctomycetota bacterium | reverse complement strand
ATCGGAAGACGTTCCACCGCGCGCTGTTTTTTGCCCGTCATCTTCTTTGCCCTTCTCTCCCGTTGCACTCATGGACGACGCGTCTGGTGGTGCTCCTTGGGGGGCAAAGAAAATGATGGGCAAAAAAGAACAGAACGGTCCATGTCCTTCTTGCCCGTGGCATTGCTGCCCTCGGCTGCTAGCTGCTTGCGCGCGGCACCTCATCGGCCCTCTACGCGCAGAACAAAGACGGGATCAACAACTCCACCAGCGAAGACTGACTTGAAACGTTTGATCAGCCGCGTAGCCAACAAATCGCGTTTCTCCAACTCGGCGGCTTTTCGTAAGTCGCGCACGGCGGCCTCACGGTGATTGAGAAACCCATGTTGATAACCACGCAGGAAATAAGCGTAGGCAGCGTCAGGGTTCTTCTCGACAAACTGGTTCAACGCCTCCATCTGCTCGACATAGGCGCGGCCTCGATAATACTGCCGGTAGTTTTCCACAACGTAGCCCCACTGTTGCTCATCAAGCAAAGAGGCGGCCTGATGAATCGCCGCAGCCGAGCTGCGATAGTCACCAACAGCCAACAGCGTTTGCGCCGTGAACAAGAGGAGCTTGCCATCACGCGGCGTTTCGACCAACGCATGGTTGGCTAACCGCGCCGCCCCGGAAAAATCGCTCTTACGAAACGCCGCTTTCGCGCGTTGCTGATACTCGTTTTCCGACGACGCGATCACAGGCTTGGCAACCACCTGAGGGGCCGACTCACTCTGGCGCGCGGCACGTTCCAATGGTTGAGCACTCACCACTCCATCCGCATAATACCCCGAGTAGTAAGACCTGGGTGCGTAGTATCGATAGTTAGGCGATGAATAACCATAACCACCGTACCCGGGCGAGACATAGAAATCGAGATGCGGATAGTCATGGTGCCCACCATGCCCCACATCATAATGCCCGACACTGTGCCCAATGCTGTGCCCGACACTGTGTCCGATGCCATGTCCGATGCCATGTCCGATGCCATGTCCGATGCTATGTCCCCCACTGTGCCCATAACCATGCCCAATGCTGTGTCCACCGCCGTGGCCATAGCTATGCCCACCGCTATGCCCACCGCCATGCCCACCGCCATGCCCACCGTGACCTCCATGTTGTGCATGCGTTAGCGACACGCTCGTCAAAACCATGGTCATCACGACAAACGAGCGAAAGACGAGTTGACGAATCATTTTTGCACCATTCTTCTTCGGATGAGAAACATCGGGCTTTCGCACCATAGCATAGGACACACTGCCAGCAACCGATGTCGTGGCAATTATTCCCATTTGGTTTGGCCATGCCAAGCCGGTATTTCTTGGCGGTGCGGGGCAACGCTACGAGACACCGAACGACAGGGCCGCGAAACCCGTCTTCTGCGGTGGACCTTGGGCCAGCGTAGCGCGCGCCCCATCCAAAAATGAACGAGAAAAAATGCGCCTTCTTGCGTAGACACGCGCGCCGGCGGTATGGGCGGAGGCCACAGAGTGTGCCACGGCACTCCGTGCCGTGAAAAACTACATGCGGTCATGCGATCGGTCCTAGCCTGGCAAATCCAAGCGAAGTGGGAGCCTTTTAGGCGGTGCGAACGACGCGGAGCGTCGTTCCACTCTGCGTCGGAACCGACAACTGCTGATCCCTGAAGCCACCCGCACTCGGGCATGTGGCAACGCTTCTTCGCGGACCGTACAATGGGTGATCGCAGCGCGCGTGATGCATTGCGAAACAACGAGTTTACTTGATAGAGCGCAAAAAAGTTGGGAACGCGATGGACGATGCGACGATCAATAATGGCGGCAAGAACAACGCAACCGACCTGCCTTCCCCAAAACGCATACCTTGGTGGAAATCGATTGGTCCGGCCTTGATTACTGCGTGCGTCGTGTTCGGGCCGGGCAGTCTGCTGATCAGCAGCAAAGTGGGCGCGACGTACGGTTATGAACTGCTTTGGTTGTTGCTCTTGACCGCGATTCTTATGGGGACCTTTCTGACGATGGGTGCGCGCATCGGCGTCTGCGGCGGCAAGACCCCTTGTTCGTTGGTCGCGGAACGACTGGGACGTTTTGCTGCCGCCGTAATCGGCATCACGCTATGCCTGATCTGTGCCGCATTTCAATTTTCCAACAACTTGGCCGTGGCGTTGGCCGCCGGCGCCTTTCTTGGTGACGGAGCCGGTTCGGGGAACGGCAAGGCCTGGGCCGTTCCAGGGATCGTTATCGGATTCAATCTGGCCGTGATGATGTTCTTGTTCTATGCGCGCCAGATCTATAGCTTTCTGGAACGAGCGATGAAGATCATGGTGGGCGTGATTATCATCTGTTTTGTGTTCAACTTGATCGCCGCACATCCCAACTTGCTGGACGTGCTGGCGGGCTTCATCCCGAGTGTCCCGGACGACATCAAGCTGGGATTGCCCGTGAAATTGGATGGCGCGATCCGCGATCCGATGATCCTGGTTGCCAGTCTGTTGGGAACCACGTTCTCAGTAGCCGGTGCCTTTTTCCAAGGCAATCTGGTGCGTGAAAAGAACTGGACTGTCAAGGATTACGAGGGAAGTGTGGGAGACGCGATCGCCGGTGTCTGTGTTCTGACGGGCGTAAGTCTGGTGATCATGGTTACGTCAGCAACGGTTATTCCCGGGCAGCCCGCTGATAACATCGGTGATCTCGCGCTGGCCCTCAGGCCCTTGTTGGGCAGCACCGCCTATTGGGTATTCTGCATCGGTTTGGTTGCGGTGGCGATGAATCCATTTCTGATCAACGCAATGATCGGCGGCACGATCCTCGCGGATGGACTCGGTTTTGAAGCAAAAATGAGTGACCGGTGGCCGCGCATCTTCACCGTCGCCGTCATGGCCATCGGCATGGTGGTCGCATTATTGGCCCTGGAATCGGGCGGGAAACCGATTAACCTGATCATCTTCGGCCAGGCGCTCACCGTGCTCGGCAACCCGCTGATGGCCATCACCATGCTATGGCTGGCCAACCAGAAAGACGTGATGGGCGATCGTCGCAATGGTCCGATCGCCAATATCTTGGGCGGCATCGGCTTGCTGGTCGTGTTCCTCATGGCCATCCGCGTCGTCTGGCGAATAGTCCTCCAACTCAGCTAAACCAATACGCGTGCCGCGTTTTGGCAGAAACGTTGTGTGCCACTCGTGTCACACATCGTGGGTACATTATTAGGAAGTCCGGAAATGCCAAGCCAGCAAACGGATCTTATGTCGGTTGACCAAATTCGTGACCTCGACCAGTTAGAGGAAATGCTCAGTCGCCCCACTGCTCAGGTCGTCGAGACCATGAAGAACATGGAAGGCAACTTGATGATACTTGGCGTAGGCGGCAAGACCGGTCCCTCGCTGGCACGCATGGCGCGGCGCGCCAGTGACGCGGCAGGATCATCGCGTCAGATCATCGGCGTATCACGATTCTCCAATCCCGCGATTCGCGCGCAACTGGAAACCTCTGGGATCAAAACGATCGTTTGTGATCTCTTGGACCAGAAACAGTTGGCAGCGCTGCCAGATGTGCCCAACGTGATTTTCTCGGCAGCACGTAAATTCGGTTCGACCGGCAACGAGGCCCTGACATGGGCGATGAATGTTTTTCTACCCGGCATGGTCGCCCAACGGTTTGCGGATTCTCGCCTGGTTGTCTATTCCAGTGGCAATATTTATCCGTTGGTCCCGGCCACCAGCGCCGGCGCCCGCGAATCGACCGATGCTGGGCCAATCGGCGAATATGCCATGAGCGTCTTGGGACGCGAACGCATGTTCACGCACTTCAGCCAAATACACAGAACTCCGATGACTTTTGTTCGCTTGTTTTATGCGAACGAAATGCGTTACGGCACGCTGCGCGACATCGGCGAGAAAGTGCTCAATGACCAACCAGTCGACGTGACCATGGGCTATGTAAACGCCATCTGGCAAGGCGACAGCAACGCCATGACGCTGCGTTGCTTTGATCACGCCACTTCCCCCCCCGCAGTCCTCAACGTGGCAGGTACTCGCAAGCTGAGTGTACGAGACATTGCCCAACAGTTCGGCCAATTGTTTGACAAGCCGGTGCAGATCGTCGGAACCGAGGCACCCGATGCACTCTTGAGCGACTCGCGGCACGGCCACGATCTGCTGGGCCAGCCCACCGTAACGGAAGACAAGCTGATCGAGTGGATTGCCGGTTGGTTGGTGCGGGGCGGCCAGTCGCTGGGGAAACCAACTCATTTTGAAACACGGGATGGAAAGTTCTAGAAATGGGCGTCTGTAGCTGACCAGTCAGGGCTCGACCGGGACAAGCCCAGTCGTGGCCACTCAGCTATTGGGCATCTGTAGCGGACCAGTCGCGGCCCGACCGGGACAAGCCCAGTCGCGGCCAATCAGCTATTGGGGCTCGTCACTTCAGACCACTCTCCGGGGATCGGTACGGGATAGAAACCGTCTGGGCCGACCTTCACGGGCGGTTCGGTATCGTAGTCCATATCGTCAATATTCTTAACGAATTGGAACGTCGAATTCACCATCTCGTCCCACGTAATCATCTTGCCTGAGTGGACGGCGGCGCGCCCCATCAAGTCGGCGAAATTCGAATACGCGGCCCGCTTCACTTCATTTTGGGGCTTGTCGTTACGAATGCTGTCGAGCAATACATTCCATTCCGCGTCCCAGGGACTGAATTGCTCTTTCGGCGCTTCCCATGAAATATTGTCGTCCGCAATGCGCTGATCCTTGTAGATGCGTGTCGTTCCCGCGTGAACATTCCCTGAAAACTGCGCGGCACATTTGGTCCCGTGCGCGAACGTTGCAAATTGGTTGTAGCAATGCCCACCGAGCCAGCGGACGCCATCGGTTGCCTTGGTCCCGTCGGCAAACGTCCATTCGATCGAGATCGCATCGAATCCTTGGCCGTGATTCGTACCGTTGGCCGCCCGACCGCCGATACCGAGCGCAGAGACAGGGTAGGCCCCTTTGAGCCAACAGATCTCATCAATCTGATGGATATTCATTTCGGCAAATAGCCCGCCAGAAACCCAGAAAAAACGAACGAAGTTGCGGATCTGCCACAATAGCTCATCGTATCCCTTCGGCTTCAGCCCCATGCCGCCAACTGGGTGCATGCGGTAAGCGCGGATCAGTTGCAATTCGCCAAGTTCGCCATCGCGAATTCGCTTGATCAACTCTTGGCGGTTCACGCTGTGCCGACACTGCAACCCGGCCGCGATCTTCAGGTTCTTCTTCTGCGCTGCCTCACCCGCGCGGATCAAACGACGCAAACCGGGTGCATCGGGAGCAAACGATTTTTCCATGAAGACGTTGACGCCCTTTTTCACCGCGTACTCCAATTGAGTCGGTCGGAAATAGGCAAAGTTCGTGATCATGGCCACGTCATTCGGTCCCAAGCAGTCGATTGCTTTCTTGTAAGCATCGAACCCGACAAACTGCCGCTCCTTGGGAACGTTCACTCGCTTGCCAAAACTGTTACTCAGCGCTTTATGCGCTCGCGTCAACCTATCATCAACAACATCTGCCATTGCGAACAGTTCAACCGGCCCGTTGGCGGAATTCATCGCATTTCCAACCGCCCCGCTGCCACGTCCTCCGCAGCCAATCAAAGCGAGCCGAATCGTGTTGTTCTCGCCCGCATGCACCGCCGGACAGGTAAGTCCGGCCAAGGCCACGCCACCAGCTACCACCCCACTCTTTTTAAGAAACTCGCGCCGCGATGGTTTTGCCGACGACGCTTGAGATGCTTGCCGTTTCATGGTTCTTCTCCTAGGGTGGCTTCGGTCAAGAGACTGGATAGGCAGCCGCAAATCGAGACACATTTGCGTGGCAGGGTAAACAACGAAGCCGATCTTACTCTTTTTTGCGACCCTATTCAACTTATCATCGTATTCGCACGAGTACGCTCGGACCGCGCAATTGGTTTGGCAGCAACCGTTCACAGCTTTCTGCCATATCCAGTCGCCCTTCACCAGAACGAGGGCGCGAACGGTTACTCATTTCGTAGTTCATACGATGGAGTTGGCAAACGGCCGATCTACTCGGACATCAACGCCGCAAATGCCAACTGCTCGATCGGTTGCGTTTACAACCGCGTCTTAGCCAGCTGGAGCAACGGTTCCGCCTCGGTGGCCGAGAGAACACGACGAGTTTCGATACCGAGCGCCCAGAAGCCGCCACCGATCGGCACATTTTGTCGCGTCAATCCCAATAGAAACCGCGGTTCGCCAGCATCGGGCGCACCTGGCAACCACAATCCGGCCACCACTTCTTCAGCACGAAACGGCGCAGGAAGCGTCAGCGATAGCCCACGGTCACTGACGTCCTTGGTCAACGCAGTTACCGAGTCCGTAACGATGGCGCGCCCATCTTCCCACGGCGTCAGAAGGACGGGAATCGTTCGATTCTGCCGGTGGTCACCGCGCAGATCATCGAATCGAGGCAAGTTGGGGCTGGTCAGATCACAGACCCGCCGGAGATATGCTGCCGCTTTATTCTGTTCGTCGCGCTGTTTCGTCCGAAACATGTTGCCGATACTCCGCTCGCGAAATGGTGCGTTTTGTTATCGAGAGCCACACAGTATTCCAAACGTAGCTCACGTTCCGGCTCGATGGTTGGCCGAACGTGTTTGCATTGGGCTGGCACTCGCGACAGAATCGTCAGTTTCGGCAAGACTCGCATAACCGGAACACTTTGCGGACCCCGCGGACGCCGCAATCCAGCCGCGTTTTGCATCCATCGCCGCAAAGTGACAAGAACTCGGCCCGCGGCGGTGGAGCTGCCTATCTCGTTCTTGTTCCGCGCATGGTTGCTCGATGTGGCAACGCGGGCGAACAGCTAGCGACTGAGGTCAGAGACGACGTTGGCAACACACTTCTTTCTTTGCCCGTTATTTCTGTGGACGGTTATCGTTCTTCTTCCACTCCGGCCAGATACCCGCGTTGCGCGCGGCTTTGATGCGCTGGCCCTCGTAACGCGGTGATGTCCAAGCTGGCCAGACAGGGCTCTCGTCACGTACTTCGCGGTAAAGTGTGCGGAGCTGTGCCGACATGCGCGCGACACGCTCCGGCTGTTGAGCGGCCAAGTCGATGGTTTCACCCACATCGTCGTGCAGATGGCGCCCGCCTTGGCCGGCACTCAACCGATTCGCTGGGGAGCAGTCCATTACAGCGAATATGCTCGCGATCATTATTTGCCCGACGAATCGCGCGCCTGGCAACAAGTCCTTTACCCCGTCTATGGTGCGTTTACAACTCTGTTGCGCTCGCATCTGCCGGTCGGCATTGTCACCGACAGCCAGCTGGAGCAAGGACGGCTGGACGGTTGTCACGTGTTGTTTATTCCCGCGCGAGAACACTTGACACGGCGCATGCAAGAGGCGATTGTGCGATTCACACGCAGCGGCGGTCAAGTGGTCTACCAGAAACCCGAATGGCACTGGCACGACCCTCGTGGTGGCATGAACCGCGTGGGGAAGGCGTTTATCGAGGAGATCAACGATGCCATAACCTCAGCGCCACTAGCCGTGCGCGGCGGTGCGCCGAAGATGCACGCGGTCTTTTACACCAACGAGACCAAGCGACGCGTCACGGTCGCCTTGGTCAATGATTTCTCTTGGGTCTTCACCGGCCGAACTCGCACGCGTGACGGCCGACCGATCGCTGACCTCGACGCCAGAATCAATCGCCCACCGCCACCTCCCTGCAAAAACGTCCAGATTATTCTCCGAACGAACCGCGTCATCCGCCAGATTCGCAACGTCGTTACCAACCAACCGCTCACGCCTACTACTGACCAAGATGGGTACCGAATCGACTTACCCGCTTTTCGTTGCGTCGCGGTGGTGACCATAGATTTTGAATGACGTGTTTTTTTGAGTCTCCGAGGAACTCGTGGTGAGTGTTCGCTGTTTTTGGTTTTCATGCGCGAAGAGTCTCAGCGATTTCAGAATGTGGCGGATTCCTTCGATAGATTCCTTCGATGCGGAAACCACAAGGCCGCTCGGTTCACGTGGTTTCGAATCGGCACAACAAGTACAATACTATGTCCACCAAGAACCAAGACCCCGCATCGCTGCGGTTGAAGTGCACTCGACGCGTTGTCATCATCCTAGCTGCTGTCCCCGCTGCATTCTTGGCCCTTGGGCTGCTTGTCCCACCTCGACACCCCAGAGACATAATCGCACTTACGACCGTAGCGACTTGGGGAATCGTCTACCCAGGCCTTATCGTTGCAGGTTTTCTTTCGCCATTGGTAGTGCGCGTTTTTTTCGCGGAATCCCGGCTTACACAGACCCGTTCTTCGCAAGCCGCAACTCGCCGTTTCTGTCGTTTGTTGCGCACGTCGTTTTTTTCCTTTGCGGCTCTCGTTGTCGTGTTGGACTACTGGTTGTTGGGGATATTTGCCGGATTGAAAGGTACAAAACCGGGGTTCGTCAACATCGATGTCGCCCTTGCCATCGTCGCGATCATATTGGTCCTCTTGCAGATACCGGTGCGTGACGAAGCGGAGTGATGAAGCGTCCAGCGCGACACCGCATCGTCCGTGCCCCGCCTGTCTATTTGGGCATCGCGCCTTTTCATGGGATGACGCACATGACATACTCTTGGATATCGGTTATCGCAATGATAGGCCCCACCCAACTTGTCGCGAGGCGCAAATAAAGAGCACCATCCAGACGATTCGCAACATCTCGCTCCCACCCACCTAATGCACGTTACAAGGACTTTCCCCGATGAATACCAAGCATTTTCGCTTCGACCGCCGCACGCTCTTGCGTACGGCCGCGACCACAGCAGCGGGAGTGACATTTCTTCCTGCCTCAGCGTTTGGCATGACCTCGCGCGAGGCGCCAGGTGCACGGATCACGCTGGGAATTGTCGGACTCGGCTCACGCGGTTTCAACTTGATCGATGCGGTTATTAAGGAACGCGATGCACAGATCGTAGCTGCCTGCGACGTCGATTCGCTGCACTACCGAGACCGACCCTGGGGCGAAGGGACAGCACTGGGTCGCGACGGAGCGAAGCAACGCATTGAACGAGCCTACGCGCGACGCACGAAGGCAGGCCAGTTCCGGGGCCTCAAACTCTATGCCGACTTCCGCCAACTTTGTGCGCGACCCGATATTGACGCCGTGATTGTCGCCACGCCCGACCATTGGCATGCGTTGATCGCGTTAGAAGCCCTGCGCGCCGGCAAGGATGTCTATTGCGAAAAGCCATTGACGCACCGATTCCACGAAGGTCTACTGATCTGCCGCGAAGTCGAAAAACGCAAGGCGGTCTTCCAAGTCGGTTCACAACAACGCTCCGACTCGCGCTTTCGCCGCGCTGTGCAACTGGTCCGCAACGGCCATATCGGCAAAGTCCAACGCGTCGAAGTGGGGCTTCCAACTGGCTATGCCGGCCCCAACGGCGACACGACGATCAAAGCGCCGCCCGAGCATGTCGACTATGACTTCTGGTGTGGACCGTCGCCAAAGCTGCCCTACATGCAGGCGCGATATCATCGCTGGTGGCGAGGGCACCTGGCCTTCGGGGGCGGTGTGCTGATGGATTGGATTGGCCATCACAATGATATCGCTCACTGGGGTCTGAACATGGACGATCGTGGTCCGGTGCGAGTCGAAACGGTCGGCTGGACGTTCCCTAATACCGACGTTTATAATTCGCCTCATCACTACGAGATCCAATGTCAGTATCCGGGCGGCGTTACGAGCACCATTGGTGACCGCAACCGCGGTGGCACTAAGTGGATTGGCGAAGATGGTTGGGTTTTCGT
>JAJRVM010000088.1 GCA_024277285.1 Planctomycetota bacterium | reverse complement strand
CTGAGCGCCAGTCACCTGAGCGCCAGTCACCTGAGCGCCAGTCACCTGAGCGCCAGTCATCTGAGCGCCGTCATCGTGGCACGGATCGTCCGGCGCACCGTTCACTCCATTGTTGCTCACGTTATCAGTCACGCTACTCATTTGCTGGCGGTTGGTCGGGTTGCAGGAACGAGAACGCGTCGAGGTCGACATCGGGTCGCACGTCGTGGTACCACGCCTTCCATTTTACGATCGACGCCGCGCGCTGACGGTCGTCCGGTCGACGTGTGAAACCGAGTGTATCAAACTTTCGACTCAATTGACTCAGCGCTTCAACCGCGGCAAACGCCACCTCGGAGTCTTCGTCATTGAGCAGATGGATCAACCAAGGCACGTGGTCAAGATCATTGGTATGGCAAAGGCAGCGGATCGCCAACAATCGTGTTTCGCGCCGGCCTTGTGATTCACTCGCATGGAGCGCCAAGTGAAGCAGTGCCGAAATGTGCGGCGTCAACTCGCGCGCCGTCATCTCCTTGGCCGCATCGGCCAGTGTTTCCACCGCAGCGGCAAATTTCGGGTTCTTCGGATCGCGCACGATCTGCAACACTTCGTCCAACGGTTGGTCCAACGGCATCGGCACGACCTGCCCAGCGCGAACGCGTACGTTGGGCATATTTGGAATCCCTTTGCCGCCGATCAGTTTACTGGACGTATAGCGCGCCACGCTTCGAGCGGCAAGTGTCTTTCGTGTCGATCCCATCAGGAATAAGGCGCCAAATGCGGTCGATGGATTCAGCCCCGATTGCCCTTCCCAACTACCGTCTGAATTCTGTGTACGCAGCAGAAACTTAGCGCCACGATTGTACCACTTCGATTGTTCGGTTTTCTCCAACGGTTGTGACCGCCCCGCCGCGTCCGCTTCGCGCAGTGACTCGTAACGCTCTAAGGCGTAGAGCGCGTAGTATGGGTATCCGGTCAATTTATTGACATCCACGTTCGTTTCGATCCACCTGTTCCCGTTGGCTAATGCCCGGGCAAAATGGCGTCGATCGATCAGAGTTTTCAAACGTGCGGCTCGTTCCTCCTGCGATTCATACGGCACCAGCGCGTCAGGCGTGTCATCATGAGCCGGTTTCTTGAGTTGCGTAATGCCAACACGGTCTTTGACGACATAGAGTGAGCCGAGCGCTGCGATCGTCATGCTGTCACGCACTCCTCCCTGTTTCTCGTGACGCCCCAAACGCACGGCAGGTGTGCCCTGATATCCGAATCCACCGTTGGGATCCTGGGTCAGTAGCAACCAGAGCGCCAAGCGGTCCCACACCAACCGAGGTGTTTCAATACCCGCCTGATCCTCCGCCTCCCATAACCCCAACACGGCGTATTGCGTCATCGAGGTGTCGCACGTCTTGCCGTTCCGTTCGTTCGTTACCGGATACCCCCAAGCACCTTGCGTCTTCTGACGCAAGTGGAGCGTTTGGACCAGCGTTTCAATCTCGAAACGATAGAGCGACGGATCGAGCGCCACCAAGAACATGATCGCAAGACCCGTGTCATAAATGCCCGAGCGAAACCGCTCGGGACCGTTTCGCAAAGCCGCCTTAATGACCCGTACCGCATCAACGATCTTCGGATGAGACGGGTCTCGACCATTCTTGACCAATGCCAATCCAACCAACGCCCGGCCGCCAAGCCGTGTCTCCTGAGCACCCTCAAGATAGGTCAGCGCACGGGTAACCGCCGACTTCACACGCGGAGAGTATGGAGTCACCGCATAAGCAATTCGAGGGCACACCGTCAGCCCCACAGCGGCCAAGGACACGAGAAAGAGTATGAGTCGGGTCACTCGCCGCCGACAAACCATCCACGCAGCGTTCATGTTCACCCCTCCCAATGAATCTCTTGACGCGATTCAGGTGCCGTGTCGAAACTCGGCGTATCGGAACTCCACCCGCCAACATCCCGAGTGTCCACAATTTGTGAGCATTCTTCGTCGACATTAGTCCCTACGACTGTAGGAGTTACAGAGAAAAGACTAACCGCTAGCGTACTGCGTGCGGGTGCCGATGTCAAGAAAACACCGGTGGCCTATAAACTCGGCCTGACGCAAAGTGGCACGGCACTCCGTGCCGTGAACAGTATGCGTGGCATCTTGGCTGTTAAGAGCTTGCTGAACTGTGGTGGTTCTGTTTATTCCGTTCTTGCTCTGCGAGTGAGTGCTCGATGTGGGGAGCATAGGCAAGCAACCAGCAGTCGAAATCAGGCATCCCACGGGCAGAAACGAGGCTGGCATCGCACTTCTTTTTTGCCGTCCTTTTCTTTGCCCTCCAACGAGAACAGCCAGAGCACCGTCCATGAGCGCGAGGGCAGCAAAGGGCAAAGAAGATGAGGGGCAAAGAATAGCGCTTGGTGGATTACGTTGCGACGAGGCAACGGTCTACCCGTGCCCGAACACAGCACGCGTCAATTTGGAACAATAAGCGTCGTGTCGACCACTAGAAAAACGGGCGCGGAAACGGTCTCTTTAGCGGCCCACGTGGCATCCCCGCGTCGCGAGTGGGAAATGGGGTGTTCTATAACCGCGCGAACGGCGCGGTGCGAGCGGGTCAAAGTCAGTGTGTAGATTCGGCGGCCACTAGACCGCTCGTTTTTCGGCATGGCGGATCGTATCGGCCATGCACGCACACCGAGTGCTGGTGGGGCACCCCCACGGCGTGAAAACTTTCACCCATCCAGTGCCATCACATTGGGGGCACGGCTTGCTGGTTGGGGAGGAAGCGATCTCTTCAAATCGCTCGAGTCCATTCACTCGACTTTGGCTGACAGGAACGGCCATCGGACCATCTCCGCATCTTTGGTTCCCAGACGGATTCTCACAGACTATGTATCCGCCGGAGCCACCCTGAAAGTTTTGCCTAATTGGATCGAATCTACGGGATATAGCAATCTAATCCCAAAACAACCGCAGCAGACTGCACGGTCTACCTAAATGCACCGGTTCCGCCGACAGGAAGGGCGAGCCGTATGCCCACGATGCACGACAGGAAAACCCTCTCGCACCGTTGTGCACCCCGCCAAAGCGTGCCAAAGACGTTACCAAGACAACTTGCTCCTGGAACCGCATGCTACCACTTCCACTCTAATCACAATTCAACGAATTGCACTCGTTTCGCACCGATTGGACCGCGCCACTCGCGCGCCCCGCTTTCTACTCGACGTGTCGTTACGTCAAGACGGTCCGTTTATCAGAATTCCGTGCCCGGCACCACGCCTATTTTTTGCGATTCGCAAACGAGCTGATAACCGAATTCCTGGAATAGGTACCAGAGCTGCCCTGATAACCGTTACGCTCGCCCCAACTCACCAAACCCTTGGGGGGGAATTGTCGAAAAAACGCATGCGGCGCACGGAATATACCGCAGGCAGATCGTACGTTTAGTCACAGATATGCAAGGCTGGCAAGCGGCAATGTGGCAGTTGGCTCGACGACGCCCACCGCCATTCTGCCCCCACGTACCGACCTCGGTCGACCGGTTTCGTCCAGGAACCCAGTTCCTCTGTTGGTGACCGGAATTCCCCGCGTTTTCGAGACGCGGGCGACCACTCGTTCAATCGCGCCAGGGCACAACCCGTATTCGGTGACATAACGCTTGTTGAAGTAAGAATGGAGCTGAGGACTATGAAAATTCGGACCCGTTTGGTGCTCGCCTTTGCCGGCAGCAGTTTGATCCCCATCGCACTTGTAGGGTATCTCGGCTATCGCACCGCCATTCGTGGGATGGAACAGGTCAGGGCGCGCGCAGAGCAAGGGTTCACCGAACGTGCCGAAGCACAACTCGTCGCGCTGCGCGACGCGAAAAAGGCGCAGATCGAGCGTTACACACAGGACCGGCGAGGCGACCTCAATTCGTTGGCCGAGAACATCAAGAACATTCGCCACACCGCATTGCAAACTCTGGGGGCCAGTCACGAGAGCAAGAAACGTGCTTTGGAGTCTTTGTTTCAACAGTACCTGGCAGACTTGAAAGCCCAACAAGGCCGCAGCATTTGCACCAAGGGCCTGTCCCATTACGAAGCCTTTCTGGAAACGGGCCAAGCTTCCAAGGAATACGAGCGTTACACGTCGATTATCGACAACTTCGTCCAGAACGAACGCTATGGGGACTACTATATTATCGACCCTGCTGGCCGCTGCGTTTACTCTGCGACCCAAGGTGAAGACTTCAACACGAATCTGTTAACGGGCCCATACGCCAAGACACATTTTGGCGAGGCGGTCGAGCGCGCGTTGCAAGGTGAAACCGTGTTGACCGACTTTCTGCCCTATCCCGCTAAGGGCGACCGGCGAGTCGCGTTCGGCGTGGCACCCATCTTGTCGGGCGAAAAACAGACGAGTGTCGTCGCATTTGAAATTGCCCTCGGCCCCATTAACCAGATCGTGCGACAACGCGACGGACTGGGACTGGGCAAGACCGGTGAGACCTATCTTGTCGGAAGAGACAGCGGTACGACCAGTTATCGCACCGACCGAGTCACGAAGGAAGGGAAACCAGGACAATCGAAATCGGGCAAGTTTGTTGACCGCGCGCTAGACGGTCAATCGGGCCGAGCTCAGAAGATCGGCAGCACCGGCGCGGTGGAGCTTATCTGTTACAGTCCGCTCGATATACCCGGCACCGAGTGGGTCATTATCACGACGATCGCGTTCGAGGAAGTCCTGAACGCAGACGCTGAAGGGCAAGAGGGATTCTGCAAACAGTTCATCGACGCCTATGGATACTACGACCTGTTCGTCATGAATGCGACAGGCTATTGCTTCCACAGTGTCTGTCACGAGCCGGACTATGGGACCAACCTGCTGACCGGCCCATACAAAGACTCGAATCTCGGTACCATGGTCAAGACGATCACCGAAACCAAGGGATTCGCGTTCGCCGACTTCGCCCCTTATGCGCCCAGCAATGGCGATCCGGCAGCGTTTATTGGCTCGCCCATCGTCAGTGATGGCGAGACCGAGTTGATCGTCGCATTGCAACTCTCGGATGCCGGAATCAACGAGATGCTGAGCAACCGAGCGGGGCTCGGGAAAACCGGATCCACCTACCTGGTCGGCATCGATCCGGAGAATGGCAAGACGACGTTGCGTAGCGACCAAACCGTGATGGATCCGAAGTATGTACTCGGCTACGAGGTTACGACGCCCTATATCGCGGAAGCGTTTGCCACGAGAAACGCCGAGAATCAAGGGACTTGGACTGACGTGGACGGCAATGAAGTGATCGCCGCTTACACCCACATCGCCTTTTTCGGCGCCGATTGGGGACTGTTCGCCAAAGTCAACAGTTCCGAGGCACTCGCCGCAGTTACCGAGATCCAGCAGATTGGCAAATCAGCGGCCGATTCAATGAGATCCTGGACACTCTATGTCGGTCTCGGCATCGGCGCAGTTGCACTGGGATGCGGGTTCTGGATCGCAGTACGCATCGTCAAACCGCTGCAGCAGACCACCGCCATGCTGAAAGACATCTCGGAAGGTGAAGGAGATTTGACGTGCAAGCTGGACGAATCGGCCAACGACGAACTGGGCGAAATGGCCCATTGGTTCAACGCGTTCGTCGACAAGTTGCGCAGCCTGGTCAGGCATGTCGCCGACAACTCCAAGTCGCTCGGCGCGGCATCATCACAGCTATCGAGCACGGCCACGCAATTGTCCCAAGGCGCGGACGAAACGACACAACAGGCGACAAGCGTCGCTTCCGCCACCGAGGAAATGAGCTCGAACATGGTGTCGATGGCCGCCGCCACCGAGCAAATGACGGCGAACATCAGCACGGTAGCCGCCGCCACCGATGAGTTGACGGCGAGTGTGGACGAAATCGCCAAGAGCGCCGAACACGCATCCACCGTTGCAGACGGCGCCGCCGATCTTGCCCGGTCCAGCAACGCCACGATCGGCAAGCTGGGTGACGCCGCCGATGAAATCGGCAAGGTCATCGACGTGATTCAGGATATCGCCGATCAAACCAACTTGCTCGCACTCAACGCCACGATCGAAGCCGCGCGCGCCGGTGCTGCCGGCAATGGCTTCGCCGTCGTTGCCACGGAAGTCAAGGAACTGGCTCGAAAAACCGCCGAAGCAACCGAGGATATTCGACATCGGATCGAAGATATTCAAGTCTCGTCCACCAACGCAGTCGAAGCGATCGGCCAAATCAGCCAAGTGATCGATGATGTCAAAGGCGTGTCGCGCAGCATCGCATCAGCCGTCGAAGAACAAAGCATCACGACCAAGGAAATCTCTCGAAACGTCGCCGAAACGACCCAGGCAGCCCAGACCGTTTCGTTCGGCGTCACACAGTCTGCCACCGCCAGTGGCGACATTAACCGCACTATCGCTGGAGTCGACGATTCCGCCAAGCAGACGGCACAAGGAGCAGCCTTGACCAAAAACGCCGGAGAAGAACTCTTTCGTCTAGCCAACGAACTCGACGCCCTCGTCAATTGTTTCAAGACCTGATTGTTTCACAACCTGATGCGCATGCTCCGTGCACTTTTTTTGCCCGTCATTTTCTTCGCCCTCCAAGGAGAACCACGACGCCGCCGTCCATGAACGAGACGGCAGCAAAGGGCAGTGAATAGGATGGGCAAAGAATAGCGATCGATGGATTGCGTTGAGGCAAGGCAACGTCGACCCGTGTTCGAGCGCAGGTAGGCGTTCGCGGCCAAGGGCCGTGAACGATTAGGAGCGATCTACTTGAGTGAACGAGGCCAATAATCGGCCGGTGGCGGAGCGTCACGGTCGCCACCGGGACGAATGTGATCCAACAGGCTATCTTTTTGCTTGTCGTAGGCGATCCGTCCATTGACAATGGTCCATCGTACCATGGTCATGTAGTGTAGCAATTCACCGTCAACGATCGCAAAGTCGGCGTCCTTCCCCACCTCGATCGAGCCAACGCGGTGCGCGACGCCAAGGATCCGCGCGGCATCAAGCGTAATGGCGCGAATCGCCGCGTCTTGGGGCAATCCGCCGCGCACGGCAAACGCCGCTTCCATCGGCAGGTGCATTAAGTCCCGTCCCGCAAGCCCGCTCATCGAAATGCGCGTACTCAACGGCAGGATCGCCAACATCACACCGTGGCCATGCAGGATACGCGCGTTCTCGATCGACGACCCGTTCGCACGATTCAAACGCTCGTCAGGGTCCTGCCGCGTTCGTGGCGTGATCACCACGCGCACTCCCCCACGTGCCAGTTCCGGCGCCACGGTCCATGCCTCGGTAGCTCCGTTCACCACCAATGAAAATCCGTAATGCTGAGCCAGCTGCGCTAAATCGCGCAGGTCCTGCGCGCCGGACGCCGTGGCGCGTGCCACTTTTTCGTGCTTGATCAACTTCAACGCGTTTGAATAGTCGCCCTTGAGCCATGACTTGTCCGGCTCTTTCGCCTTCGGATCCTTCTTTTTCTGTTCTTCATACGCCTGTACATCTCGCGTGTATTGCAGCACGCGGTCCATCATCGCGCGAAATTTCGCCCGACCACTCGGCGAACGTCGGCTGTAGGTGAGTGTGTAGAAAAGATCCCGTTTAAGCAGATGCGCTTCCAACGTTCCGAACGTCAGTTTTGCCGCCGAGTTACCGGTAACAGCCGTGGTCACGCCACCTGCCAGGCCGAGTGTCATGTACAAACCAAATGGGTCGGTATTGTCGTCTGGTGGCTCCGCGCCAAGAATCCCACTGCTGTTGACGGCCACCAGTCCTGGATACATTTGGTACCCGCGCGCATCCAGGACTTCCGCCTTTTCGGGGATCACCACGTCGTTGCCGATCGCCATAATCTTGCCATTCTTGCAAAGCACGGTGGCGTCTTCCAGTATCAGCCCACGGATCGTATGGCCACCGATCGTATGGACCGTCGCGCCCGTGACTGCAAAGTACCGGTCATCCGGTTTGTCGACGACGGGCTGTTGCTTCGCGGACGACACGGTCGGTTTCGGTGTCGACGCGGAACGTGCCGTGCGTTGATAAGGTCGAGGTGGCTGCATATCCGACTGCGCGGCAGCCATGCTCGGATCCAGCGTGTTCGCCACCGCGACCACCGCAAGGACCGCCAGAGGTAAGTGGAGTATTCGACGCGACATGGTGGTTACTCTGCCTCCCATACGAATTCCCCCGAAACCATGACACGTTGTACCGTGCTGCCCGGAGCCAACGGATCGCCGTCAAGGAAAATCAAATCCGCTGACTTACCCTTCTCGATCGAACCAACTAGCTTGTCGATGCCCAACATCTTGGCCGGTCGCAGAGTGACTGCTTGCAACACCTCGCCACGTGGAACACCCGCACGCACCAGGTCAGCCAACTGCGTGCGAAATCTTGCCAGCTCCGACTCCGAATCACGTTTCGGCATCAACGCAATCTCACAGCCGGCCAACACCAACTCGGCTGCCAGATTCACACGCGTTGCCGTACTGGGCAGAGTACCGATACCGGTCGGCAACAACACCATGGTCCGGCGTTTGCCCAAGTCCTTCAAAACATAGTGCATATTCGAGCGAGTACTATCGGTCACGCAGATCGCGGACTGCGGTAACTCTTTCGCCTGCTTCAACACGTCCTGTAAATGCAAATAGTTACCCGCACTGCGCAGTTCGTACAGCAGCGGTGGCCCTTTCTTGTCGCGGATCCAGCGTACCAACGGCATTACCGCCGGATCGATCTTCGGCGGTACGAACACGTCAGGCTTCTTGGACGCGGCCGCATCAGCGTCGCTCTTCTTGGTTTTCTCACTCTCCGACTTGCCATCCTTTTTCGCCGTCATGCTCGGCGGCAGCTTCTTTTCCGGCGAGTCTGATTGTTCCTTCTTCGGAACCTCTTTCTTCCCTTGCTCGGCAGCCGTCTTCTTGGTTGCCGTCTTCCGGGCCGCCTCTGCCTTCGCCTTCTTCTGCTTTTGCTTCTCGTCCCACTCCTTGCGTGCCTTTTCGACCTTCGCAATCTCCAGCCGAGCCTTCTTTACGGCATCTCGCAACACCTTCTTGTCGCGTCCCGTTGACGCCATCGTGATCCGCAAATAGCCCTCGCCAAGCGTGCGATCGTCGTCCGTGCCGGCCACTCGATAAACAGCGCAAACCCCCGGGATCCCCATCCCCGTGGGATAGAAACCGACCGTCGTAAAACCGGCCTTCAGGAACGGTTGAAAATCGATCTCCGACAAAGTCACTTCCTTGCCTGCCGACCGGTCACCATGCACGCCCGACCGACTATGCGCCGGTAGTTGCCAGCGTGTGTGAGGGTGGATCATGCCAGGCATCACCAACTGCTGCCGCGCATCAATCACCTTGGCGGCCTTCGGATAAGCAAGCCCCGTCCCAACCAACCTCACCTTGCCGTCCACCAGCAAGATGTCGACATTCCGCAGTTCGGGTCCCGCCATCGTGATCACGCGCCCCGCCTTGATCACAACAAACTTCTCTTGCTCGGTATCTTGAGCGCGCGCCGCGGACGCGACGACCAGCGCCACGCCGCAGAACAACACGCCTCGAAAAGAACTCGACATCGCAGTTCCCCATACCTGGTTTAACCGTCGTAACTGGGCCCTTCGTAACTGGGCCCGTCTGGGGCTCAGCCGCACTTTCAGTCGATCATCTAACTCGCCATCCAACCCGCTGCATCCTGGCGGTTTCAGCTACCGCGTTCAGAACCGCCGGCCCTCTTTCGCGTCGTATTCGACACGGCCGTTGATCACGGTCATTTCGCACGACGACCGAGGGTCGACGGGGTCGCCCGTCCAGAGCCCCAAATCGGCATCTTTTCCTGGTTCAATGGACCCAACTCGGTCCTCGATCATGAGTGTTTCGGCAGCGATGCGCGTCAAGCTCCGCAGCGCCGCATACGGTTCCCAGCCGAAATAACATGCGATCGCGGCTTGATAGGAAACCTCTTCTTGCGGCAACACACCGGCATCCGTATTGACACCCAGCTTGCGTACACCTCCCTGCCACCACCGCGCTGCGTTGCCCATGATCTTGCGTTGCTGCCGATCGAAATGGATCTGTCGTGGACCGTTTGAAGTGTAAACATCGCCTTGGGCAACCACTAAGGGCGCTGTCTTGTAACCATCAAACGTGCTGTGGCCCAACACGACGCGAAGTTTCAGTTTTTTGGCCAGCATATCGAGTGTTGACATGACAACCTGGTACTGCTGCGTATGTACCAAGGCGATCGTCTCGCGCCGGAACACATTGCGAAAGTCGTTCCAGAAAAGATCGAACTCAGGCTGCTTCTTAGTCTCGCCCTTTTCAAACTGTTCCCACGCCTGATGATAGGCCAGTGCCTTTTCGAGCGTCTGACGCAGATTGTAGTACATGAACGTGCGACTGACTCCATACCAATATCGCTCCGGGTTCCCTGCCTGTGCAATCTTCAAACACCCCATCATCTTGATCAACATTTCGTCGACCGTGCGGCCTCCCAGCTTGGTCAACGTCCCGAACCCACTCAGATTATTGCCGCTGCCTGGCAACATCAGCACGGTCGTCACACCGCCTGCCACCGCGCGGCGGTTATTCTCACTCTCCGGCTCCAACGCCTCCACCGTGCGCAATCCAGGGTTCGTAAGATACACATAGTCGTGCAAATCAGCCATCGCGCCGGCGCTGTGGTTATGGGGATCGATCAGCCCCGGCACCAACCACAATTCAGGCCGGTCAATCAACTGATAACCGGCTGGCACCTCGATCTCGCGCGCGGTGCCAAGACGTTGAATCTTGCCGTCGGCGATCAACACGACAGCATTGTTGATAACACGGTTATTCGCATCCATGGTCACGACCTTGCCAACCCGAAATGCCATGGGCACCGGTTTGGGACGTTCGGCGCACGCGCGGGGAATTGCTGCCAGGCCGACTAGCAGCGCCAACACAAGCGTCAATGTCGATACGGGTCTTCCACGCAATATGCTTTGTATTATCAGCACTCGTTGCACCGTCATTGCCGCACCTCCTGTCCACTCACAACCACTCGTAACACCTGTCCAGCATCCCTGAACGGATGGCCATTGAAAATCACGATATCCGCGTCTTTGCCCGGTTCGATCGAGCCGACGCGATCGTCGATCTTGTACGCGCGCGCCGCATCAATCGTCATCGCCGCCAGCGCCTTTTCAGCATCAAGTCCATTCAAGACGGCATGCAGCACCACCGTTGGCAGATGCCGAGCACCATCTTCCATGTTGCTTTGAAACACGACGGGAACACCACCGCGCGCCAATTCGTCCGCTTCGACGTAGTCGACGTGCTTACGTTTGCGCACCATCGCAGGGGGTACGATGACCGCAATCTTCTTGTCGGCAAGACGTTGCACATGCACCGATGCTCCTTCGGCGCCCAGCAGCGTGACCGCCAACTTGTGTTTCTCGACCAGCAGATCCAGCACTTCACGAATCTGCGCGGCAGACGTGACCTTAACCACCGCCGGTATCTTCTTTTCCAGTAGCGCCTTGATCGGTTCCTGAGCGAGATCACGCTTCGGAGGCAACGGTCGGCCATCCTTGCCTCGCAGCCGACGCCGAGTGACCGTGATCTCAACCGGGTTCTTGTCCGTCCGCTTGCCCTCTAGCGGAAACCACGCTCCTTGCACGCCAACCGTACCACGGAAACGGTCTTCGCCGGTCAGATCGGCCTCCATCCGAATCGGACCTGGCACGTCCGCACCAACGATCGTCGCCTCGGCCGACAGATGAGTACCGATGACCGTACCGGTCAACGTACCGGTAGCCCCAACACTTGATTCGAGAATACGACCGTGCAGAACCGTGTTCAGCAACTGCAACTCCAAGGTCATCGTCACCGCATCGCCGAGGGGCGTTCCGCGCACGACGACCGCCCACGTCCCCGTCACCGGATCGGGCTCCTTCGACTCTTTCGTCTCTTCTTCCTTCTTCTTCTGCTCGCCGCCTGATTGCGCGCCCTTTTTCTTCTTATCAAGGAACTCCTTGAGCGCCTTGTCGTATTTCGCCCAAGCGTCCATGTACTTCTTACCGGCCGCTAACGATTTGCCAAGCGTTTCCGGAATCGCCAACGGATCAACGCGACTGACGTCAAACAGCACGGCTGCGGGATCGTTGATCACTCGCTGCATGCGATCCTTGCCAGCGGTCTTGATCGCCGCCACCGGCGCACCGGCCGAAGCGACCGCATAAGGTGCAACCAACACCGTTGTCACTCCCGCGCGACAGACACGCATATCGGTAATATCAGCCGCTCCCACGAGCTTCGATAACCGAATCGAATTGTCCACGCTGGTCTTATCACCTTCCAGCCCAAGGTGGCTGAATCCATCGATCAAACCAGGCGTGACGAACCCGTCAGGCCGAACATCGATCACCTGTGCCAACGGTGGATGTGGGACGCTCCGTCCCACCGCCACGATCTTGCCTTGCTCGATCAAGATTTCGCCATTTGCAATCTGCCGGTCGGGCGTCGCCCAAACGGTACCGGCTTGAATGACCAAGGCACTCGATGGCGGCGTTTCGTATACGCAGTTGCCCTGCACAAACACACGGCGAACGCGAGTTTCAACGTCTAACGGTCGGCCCGTCAGCACCAGAAAATCGGCGTCCTTGCCAGGATCCAGGCTACCCACGCGATCGCCGACGCCAAGTACTTCCGCCGGCACGCGCGTGATCGCCTCGAAGGCCCGTCGCTCCCCCAAACCATGCCGACTGGCAAGCACAGCGATCGTCCGCAAGTTACCCAAATCGACGCCCGGCGCCGGAGCGAGTGCCAGGTCCACGCCCTGCAACGCCCGATAGTCGCATGCGCGGGTGGGAACCGCAGCGGGGTCAACTCCCACATCACCACCAGCTGCCGCAAATCGGTGTCCTGGTCGAATTACCAGCGGTAACCCCGATTGCCGAACCACGTCCGCAACACGGTCCGCCTCCGCCGCTCCCACCAGATAGCCAACGTGCTGGACCTTCTTCAAATACGCGATGCTGGCCAACACGTCGGCGGCGCGTTGCGCCGAAATACGTAACGTTGCGTTCTGCTTCCAGACGCGCGCCAATGCCGCGCGGTGGATATCCGTTTCGTCCGACGAGGATGGAGCTAAAGCTTCTCGCACGGCTGCTTCCAACACGAGAAACTGTCCGATTCGCGAAGTCGGGCCTTGCCGCACCGGCATCGGAATCGCCACATCGGCCGACGCCGGAAACGAATAGGTGACATCGAGCGGCGGTTTGGCGGTGCCAAGATTCACGGCCAAGTCGGCCGCCGATCGTAAGATGCGCTGAGCGGCTTGACCACCCAGTTTTACCACCGCCCCCTGACCCGTCACCAAACGGTGACTGCCGGGCCCCACGTGCACCGTCGTTACGCCCTTGGCCAGCGTCGCCGTAAAGTCACCGTAACGATCGAACGCGTCCACCGCCCGATAACCGGCCGCAACCGACTCGTCCCCTCGATGCGCACCACCCAAGTCGGATGCCGCCGCGACGAAACCAGGCACGACCGTGGCATGCGGCAGTTCAATAAGAGGCAAATCGACCGGTATGTGCAAGTCCTTGCCAAGCGCGACAATACGACCGTCGCGCACAATCATCACGCCATTCTCGATCTCCCATGGCTGGTCTAGTGAAACCGGTACAATGCGCCCAGCACGTAGTGCAAACGAGTCACCCCGTTCTGGTGAACCACCATGCGCAACGGTAGGAGCCATCAAGCCGAGGGCCAGCATCGCAGTGCACGTGAATAAAGCTGACTTGGCAAGCATCATCACTCCTCGGTAACCAACGTGATCTGATTCCTCGACACTCGGCGGCGCTGCCAGCGTGAAACGACGATGCCGCATCACCGCTTCGCCTCTTTGCCTGCCGGCTCGCGCCGCGGCGCCGCGTCGCGAGCCGCCTTTTCTTTCACCGCTTCTTTCTTTGCCGCCGGCTTTTGGGTCTCAGGCTTCTTCGTAGCTGGCTTCTTGGCTGCTGGCTTGGGAGATGCTGTTTTCGCCGTCGCGGGCTTCTTCTTCGCCGCTTTCTTCTTCGCGGCGTCGGCTTTCTTTTTCGCCAGGTCTTGGAATCGCTTTTCCAGTCCGAGCAGTTTCTTCAGCCGCACGTCTTCGGTACGATCGTAGGCCAACACGCCACGCACATATGCTTTCTCGACCCAACTGTTGAAGTCGAGTGGATCGCCACTTAGCACAACGACATACGCATCTTTGCCCACTTCCAACGAACCCAATCGATCTCCGACGCCCAGCATACGTGCTGGATTGATCGTGATCGCCGCCAGCGCCTTGCGACGTGGGATGCCGTGACGCACACAACGTGCCGCTTGGTAGCCGAGGTAACGTTCGCCCAACGATGCCGTGCGGTTGGGTTGCAACGCAAATACCAAGCCCGCATCATGAATCACTTTCGGAGCAAACGTCTCCTGCAATTCGCCTGTGATGGGATCACGGCGCTGGTCCATCAGCGTCTCGCTGAGCACGACCGGACGCTTCACTGCCTTGAGTTCTTTGACGGCGCGATACGCATCGGTCCCGAGCACGAAGACGGTCTTGTCGAGGAACCCGTTTGCCTTGGCAATGGCGATGGCCGGCGCCACGTCCGTGGCCGCACCACAGTAGATCCACGCCGCCAGCCGACCCTGGGTCAACTTGAAGAGATTACGATGTTTGTCGTCACAGTCTTGATCCCGGATCAGCTTCCGGCCCAATTTGCGTGCTTGGTCAGGCGATACCTCAATTTTCTTCTTCTCCTTCTTCAGCTCATCCTCGTACCGTTTCTCGGCCAGATTGCCAAGGTATTGGTCCAAGTCGACAAAAGCTCCGCGCATCGACGCCATCTGGCTCATGCGATCGGACTGCGGTTTTGGCGACGTGCACATTTTCAGAGCGATTGATCCCTGGATCGTCATTTCGTCCGGCGTAAGCCCGATGGGGTGGACTAACCGGCTGAGTCCTCCGATGACACAACTGTTGCCTTGAATCATGTGGACCGCCAACACACCGTCGCGTAATGCGTCTTCAAAACTCATCTTCGATGGGTCAATCGCATCATAAACATCCAGAAACGGGGCGACCGACAGGTTCTCGTTGGCACGATCGAGCCCTTGCGAGGTATGGGGTGAGAAGATACCAGGGAACAAGACCTTGCCGGCCACGTCGACCACCATGGCGTCGTAAGGGATCTTCACATCCTTGCCGATGGCGGTGATCTTACCGTGTTCCATGAGCAGCGTCCCTTGCTCGATGTCCGGTCCGGTCACGCTAATGATCCGCCCCCCTTGCAGCGCCAACTTGGCAGGCGTCGCGGCAAATCCCAGGCTCGCCATCCAACCGAGCAACGCTGCCACATAAACAGCTTGGCGTATTCTCACCAGTGGTTCTCCCAAATCAAGTCGCAATTCTCAAGCGTGACAGCGTGCTGCAAAGGCCGCTTCACAAACCGCGTCAACGGCGATCCACAACTACGTTCCCATCGATCAGTACCGTGACCATGCGCGAGGCTGCGGCAAAGGGTTGCCCATTCCATACTACCAAATCAGCACGCTTCCCCACTTCGACCGATCCAATTTGGTCGGCCAGGCCGATTAGGCCTGCGGGGGTTACCGTGACCGCGCGCAAGGCGTCGTCAAACGAAACACCGAAGCGCATGGCGTACATCACTTGCCGCGCCAAGCCATTCTCTTCGCGAAACTCCTGAGCACTCAGCGCAGTGGTGATCCCGGCGTCCAGTAAGGCGCGAAACGTAAAATAGCGCGAGCGCCGCCCTTCACCACTTCGCAAACGAATGCCACTGGCGGTCTCGTAAATCGGGCCAAACACAACCGGTACCCGGCGCTGCTTCAACTCGTCGATACAACGGTAAGCTTCCGTCGCCTCTTCCAGCGTGAAATCGAGCTGAAACTCCGCGCTCAATCGCAACGCCGTGAGGATATCTCGTTGCAGCCGCGCTTGAATCCGCAACGGCACTTTCTTGTCGAGCACGTCGGCCAATACGGCCGTCGCTTCGGGGCTGGCCGTATCCGATCCGTACGCGTCGACACCAGCGTCACGACGCCGCGCATCGTAAAAGGCCTTGCGGAAGACCCACACCAATCCCATACGCGAATTCGGGCGACGCGCATACATGCTTAGCGAAGTCCTTGACGGCGGCCGATTGCTGGTCCCCAGCCGACTCGGCTCTGACCCAATCGTGGCCTTCACCGCGCCGGCAGGTACCAGTACACGTTCCTTCTCCGAGCCAGCCGTGTGCACGACTGTGCCGCGCGCTCCAATCACCGCCGAGGGATCGGGGGAGACATAAACGGTCGTCACACCGCCACGCACCAAGCGGTCGAAGTCGCTGGCATCGAAGTCCAACGCGTCCAACACGCTGGTCTGCGGAACCACCTCCGCACCCTGATCGTTGACCAATTCGGTCGACCGCACACCGATGGCAAACGAATCGCTCTCGTGATCGGCGTGCCCGTGGTCGGGATCGTCCTCGTCCGGTATGTGCAACGGGTCGCAGAGCCCGCATCCCGAAACGGCTTCCGGTCCATCGGCTGATGAGGGTCGCCCCCGTTCAGCATACCCCAGTCCAGCACGCTCTCCCGCCACCGCCCCATCCAACACCATGTCCGCATGCCCATGATCGTCGGCCCCTTCATCGGACCGAGGGATCAACGTCGACGCGACTCGGCTGGTCGGCACCAATTCTTGCGACGCAACCCGCGCGTTGGCGTCAATCAGTCCAGGTGTCACGCAGCCATTCTTGAACTCGACCACCATCGCTCCCTCGGGCACGGCAACTCCTGTACCTACCGCCACAATGCGCCCCGAACGGATCAAGATCACACCATCGTCGATAACGCGTCCATCGCCCACGTAGATTTTCGCCACTTTCACGGCGACCACGTGCTCTGCCGTTTGCCCAGCCACTTGCACATCAGCCACTTGCACATCAGCCGCTTGCAAATCGCAGACTAAGGCGAAGCAAATGATTACGCTCAAGCAGGCGATCGAGCGGACCGTCCAATGACAAGCGCACCGCGTTGGCAGGGCAGGGCGGTCAGCGGCGCATGGGGGATAGATCATGGTTGTGCTCCTGCCGGTGATCGATTCTTCTGGTGCTTGGCCCAGTAGACGCGTTGTCCAAGCACGTACACCTCCAACACAGACGCATCCATTCGTAGCGGATCGCCTGAGAAGATGACCAAGTCAGCGTCCTTTCCCTTCGCAATGCTGCCGATGCGCTCTTCGACACCAGCCACTTTGGCCGGTGCGATCGTGATCGCCCGGCGCGCGGCGGCTGGATCCATCCCATGCCGCACCGCTAATGAAGCAGAAAGCCGTAGCGCCCGCGCATTGGCCACCGGGAACCCGGCTCGAAACGCAACGTCGATTCCCGCATTGGTCAACTCGGCGGCACCCAATAGCTCGCGCCGCCCAGTGGCCAGTGAATAGGGCCCCAGCACAACCGGTTGTCGCATGCCATGAACTGACTCGGCCACGTCAAGTGCATCCTTCGAGTGAAACACGCCGAACCACTTTCTGGCGTCGCCCAACGCTTGGCTCACGGCCACAATATCCTGCTTGTCGGAACAGACGATCCAAGCGTCCCGTTTCCCAGCAACTGCGTCATTGACTTGCGGATGGGCTTTGCCGTTTCGCGCCTGGGCCACCAACTCGCGCAACGCAAGTACCGCACCGGCACGAGAGGTTGGCCGGCGATCCCTACGCCATACCCCCTCGCCAAACGCAAACAACATCGGACCATCACCACGTATCACATCGAATCGATCGGCCACATGGCTGCGTATCGTGACACAAACTCCATTGACCAGATTCGACGCCGCAGGCCCCACCATGACCGACGTGATACCCACCTCTAACGCCGTGCGAAAGTCCCGATGGCGCGGATCAAGCACACGCAGCGGATTCGATTCCGGTTCGAGCAAGTGAACATCTTCGACCGTCTGACCAACCGCACTCGGCGTGGCAAGCAGATCAATCATCCCGGGGCAAATGACCGAGCCCGCCGGAGCCCGTCGCACCACTTGGCCCTCAAATTCGGTTGGCTTGCCAATCTGGATGATCTTCCCGTCCTGGACCACCACGACCATGTCACTGGCCAGCGTCCCATCAGGCAGCAACACGCGTCCCGCCAAACGCACGGACGGATTGTCGTGTTCGGTCGGCGCAGCGCCACCGGCAAGCATCGGCGTTCCAAGCACGCCAAGCCCGACGAGCAGAGTGAGGGTCGTTCGTATGCTCACGGAAGCTTTCCTTTCACGCCGCGCGTGGCTCGGGTATCTGACCCGAGTGCAGACCGCGTTATGCCTTCTTCACACACTCAATTGCTGACGTCTTCACCAACGGCAACGTTTTCTGCGCCCGGGATGGAATCCCGGGCCACACACACCTACTCAACGTCCGCAAACACCTCTTGCCCACCCACAAACACGCGCAGTGCTTTGCTAGCCGGGTCCATGGGATCACCCGACCAGAGGACGAAATCGGCGAGCATGCCGGGACGCAAACGTCCAATCTGCGCAACTCCCAAAAAGTCTGCGGCGCGCGCAGTGATCAACGGCAACGGGTCATGGTCCTGGCAAGACGCGGTCGCCATTTGAGCGTTGAAGGCCAAGAAACGAGTCGCTGCCGACGTGGACGCGCCACTGCCAACCATCCACGGTATCCCGGCGCTGTCCAATGCCATGGCCGGCCGATCAATTCGGCGCCGCAGCAAGTCTTTACGCCGTACTGCAGGCGGGTCCAGACGTCCCAGAATCACCGTCGCCTCGGCCTTGGCAATCTGCTGCGCGACCAAATGCGCTTCGGTTGCCCCCTCCAGGAATAAATTGAACGAAAACTCGTCAGCCAGCTCGAGCGCGTTGAGTATGTCGCTCGAGCGGTGGGCGACCATACGCACGGGAATCTCCGCATCGATCGCCTGAAGAATCACCTCATACGCAACGTTGCGTGTGGGGCGGCGCGGTTTCTTCGGCTCGGCCGATTCACTCGACTTGGCCGCGTTCGGTTTCGTTCCGGCGACTGGCTTCTTCTTCTCCGGCGAGTCGCCTTTCGCGGCCGTGTCGCCATCCTTCTCCTTGCCATCGCTCACCTTCTTGGCTGGCGACTTTTTCTTGCTTTTCTTGGCTTGCGATTCAAGATGTTTCGTATATTTCGCCAAGTCCTCCTCATACGCTTCGAGGCTGAGGCGGTATTGTCGAGCGCCGCGCAACGTCTTCTGCACGCCCTGCAATATCTTCAAACGAGCGACCGGTTTACTAGCGGAGCTGAGATCGATACAGAGTGCCGCTTTGCTCTTGAGAACGCTTCCCACGGCCCCGCTGCCGCGTGTGAGCCGGATGACCGCTCCAGTACCGCAGATACCGGCCGGCCCTTCCGGTGAAAGAAACACGCTGGTGATCCCTTGACGCAGTACCTCGATAACATTTGCCGAATCGTAACGATCAAAGGCATCTTCCGCGCGCCGTGCCGCACTGCCGCCACTCGTCGCACGCGTACCGCGCCCGAGCAGACTATTCACATCGATCAACCCGGGGGTGATCGTCGTTCCACGTGCATCGATCTTCTTTGCCAACAGAGGCAGCTTGACATGGGCGCCGACCGCGCGGATCTTGTCGCCCTTGATGACCAAGGTACCCTCCTCGATCACGGCGCCGTCCATGGTCAAGATCCGAGCGCCTTCAAATGCGACCGATCGCTGCAAGAGCTGCGCGGCGGCCGGCCGAGCCGCAAAGACGCCAACGAGGAGAACGGCGAGCATGCCTGATGAACGCAGCGCGAGCAATAGCCAAGACTGGCAGCAGGCTGTCATAAATATTCCAGTGAATGCATGGAGAGAATACGGCCAGACCACGAACCTAAGGAGTAACTCTGGCGCCTCACATGCCCCACCGATTCGCCACCATTCCCCCAAACTGCCCAGTCTACTCGCCCGCTTCCCGTAATTCAACTAAACGAACGGCATGTGCTGCGAACAATGACGCCTGCCTCCGTTTTGGAAAGCTACGTAGCTTTCTGGGTTGCCCACGCTGCCAAAACGGAGGCAGGCGTGAACGGCATCACGCCTCGTTGCGTTGGCGTTTCGAGTGCCGCGTCCGTTCCGTGGTCGGTTCCGTTCGTTCGACTGAATCGAGACTCGGTACCCGGCGCGGCGCCACGCGCTGTTTCTCACGTGCACGCTGTTGTCGCAGCTCGGCGTTGGCCGTGGCACAAGCTTCGACAAATGGTCGCAGTGCTTTTTGAATCTTGGGATTGATGCCGTCGAGCACATGTCCGTCGCGCGCCACGGCGTACGTGTCGCGGTTCTCTTCTTTGCGATGCCGCAACGCCTCGCGTGCAGCTTCGCGTTGCAGCTCGGCTTGCTGAATCGCCTGCCATTGGCGATACGACAACACGGCCGGAAAAGTCCGTCCCGCATCGGTCACGATGCCATGGGTCGATAACGGAGCAAAAAGAACCTCTCGCGCCGCCGTCCGTTTGTCGCTAGGCGTTTTGCGCCGAGTTTCCTTCAGCTGCGCGTAGTACTGCTCTACCGTCGCCTCAATCAACGTCGCCTGCGATTCGTTGGTGCGGCGAAACAGGTTCTTGGCCAACGCGTCACGGTGTTCCAAAATGGCACTGCGCAGCACCGGACCACGACGGAAGAAGCCCCAGGGGAACAACCGACTCTCGTACCACCGACTCGACGTCCGTCCCAAGAACTCGACCCCCGCGACCAGACGTGCCGCCAACCGTACGTCAGGCTGATCCGCACTGCCGGTAACGAGTGAAAACGGGTGCTCGGTCAATTGCCGCAACTGGCGCAGTGACTCGCGCACGACGCGTCCAGAAACAAGCCCTTTCCAGTGCGTCTTCAGAATCGCCGCTTGTTCCGTAGCCAGGTCGACCAGGATCGCATCGACCAAAAACTGCGTGACTGCCACATCGGACGAGTCAACCGACCTCTCATCGATCCGCCATTGCTCGCCCAACGCCTGCAGTTTTTCGCTCAATAGACACAGTTTGTCCTCGAACCCCAGTGCTTGCATCATGGCAGCAGAAACGGCACCACCAGCGACAAAAGAAGGCTCATGGATCTGGTCCGACGATGCGTCGAGCACCACGAGGTTGGGGTGCGCATCGCCCAACGTCGGCATGACCGTCAAGGTACCTTGGTATTCGTGCGTGAAAAACAGTCCACCGTGCGGTGACGCTTCTGTACGTCGCTTGCGATCTTCATCGGTCAACTCGGACGGAAGCTTGTACATTACGACGACACGACGGCCGGGCGAATCGTTCTGCAACTTGCTCTGCAACTTGATCGCCTGACGCCGCAGACGATTGGCGTTGGGCGACCGAATCCCGTACAGGTCGACTTCCGATGTCTGTTGGATCGGGTTGGGACGCGCCGCCTGAGCCCCGTGCTTGATCAACTCATCAACCTGGTTGAACAACACGTCGACATCGTCTAACGGCTCCGCTTTCTCAAATGCCTTGACCGAATCGTAACGGTATTCCGGTTCGCCGTCGGTCGGAACCAGACGTTCCTTAAACAGATAGTCGACTTGGTGTTGCTGGTCATTGACAAGCAGTAACCGAATTCCATGGCTCTCTGCCGCTTTGATCAAATCCATTTGGTTCAAAAACTGATCGCCGTAGCGCGTCCCCAACACAGTTTGAAAGGGCGCATTAGCCAGAATAATCGTTCGGTCATGAAAGTCACGCAACAGACTCTGGCCATGCGTTAGCTTGTCGCTCAACGATAACGCGTCGTTCAGCGATATATCCCAGACGGCGATCGTCTGGCCCAAACGAGCTGTCGCCGCTTGCCAGGCAGCCAATTCCTCGGTCGTCGTACCGTGGTTGGTGACCAACAAGATATCGGCCGAAGGGTCGTAGGCGTACGCTTGCGAGATCCGCACCGGGTAGATACGGCAGTGCCGATCTCGTGGTTTGCCAGAGTGTTGCTTGTCTGAGCGCTGCTTTTCTGGGCGCTGTCTGTCTGGGCGCTGTCTGTCTGGGCGATCCAGTTCACCCAGCTGCAACGACACTTTCAGTTCCGCGCGGCGGTAGCCTGGAGCCCCTGGTAGAATCCCGAAGATCAACTCGTTGGACCAGGTTTCCCCCGCTCGCAAGCTGCCGATCTCCTGCTCATACCCACGGTCCCACGTCACACGGTTACCGTCGGTGTCCAACAGCATCACATAGGGCGCCAACTCCTGGCTATTCAGCTCGACACGAATCCCGAGCAACCGATTCGAGTCTGATTGGCGACCGAGCTCATGTTGCGAGCGATTGGTTAACGTGATAACGAACATCGAGGCACTGCCCGGTGTCAACGACTCGAGCGATTGGGACGCCTCCAATTCGGCTGGAAAGGCAACCGTCAGTTCCTGTCGCGGATGCAGGTTATCGTACAACCGATTCACACCCGTTTGCCGCGCCAACGGACTAACGCGATCGCGTTGCTGAAAGGGAGCGCCCTCGGGCACAAAGTCGATATCGGGCACGTCGCCCAGCAACACTTCGTCCGTAAACGTGTACGATTCACCCGGCTCTAACGGCTGCGGCAACCGCAGCGTTTGGGATCGAGGGACGAGCCATCGACTGGCGGCCAGAAAGATCTCCACCGGAAGCCGGCTGGGAGTTGGCATACCGCCCGTATTGCGCACGGTCAGTCCCGCGACTCGCACCGTACTGGTCGGTTCCGCGAAGCGATCAGTCAATTGGACATCGTAGCCAGTGATTTCCACTTCATAACGTTGCAGATACTCCGTCGTGCCGCGATCGCTGTGAACCACGATCCGCACATCCCCTGGTACACCCTGGTCTCCGGGCCGTAACCGCCCCTGGCCATCTTGTCCCGGGCGTCCTGAAGTGCCATCGTGACCGCCGCGATTACGATGATGCTCGGGCACCGTTCGCTGTCGACGCTGGCCCTGCGCGTCGATGTAAGACTGCGTGGAAGTGGTAGTCCAGCTGTAAGGCCGGCCACCGTCACCGCCGGGCCCTCCCGCACCTCCTCGGCCCTGCGCTCCCGCAAGCCCCCCCTCGCCACCTGTGACCTGATACTTCAGCAACATCAACAGGTGCGTATCGGGCTGGTCGACGGTCACCATCACGCGACCACCCCGTCCGCCATCGCCGCCACTGCTCCCCGCGCCCCCACGACCACCGTCACCACCCGGCCCACCGTCGCCGCCCGATGACCACTTTGTGGCATCCGTACCATCATGCCCCTTGCCACCCGCTTGCCCGTCCCCGCCACGACCGCCGTCGCCACCACGACCGCCACAAACGACGAGTCGCACGTAGCCCATGTCGCCAATGGCCACCGTTTCACGCACCGGTCGTTGCCGAGCGTCGGCCAACAATCGCCGCCCGTCCAATTCCACATTCTGCTCTTGTGGGCCGATTAGCCGCAACGTCACGCTGATATCACCCGCGTCCTGGCCCACTTGCGGGCGCGTCGCCACTTCGCCATCGCGTCCCCGCGCGCCGCCGCGCGCTCGACTCCCCGCGTACCCTCTGCCATCTCGGCCGTCTTCACCAGGCCGTCCACTGGCGTCAATCACCAGTAGCTCCTCTGCGACGACCACTTCGGCATTTAATATCTCGGGATCGGTCTTGCCGTCGTGTGCATTATCCATTCATGATTGCTCCAACCAAAACGTGGGTCATCACCGCGACGCATTGTTTCCGGTCGCCATCCATTCAGAAATCCGCTGACGTTCCGCATTCTCGAGTCGCTGACGTTTCCGCAAGAAATGCTGGTACTTCGCCAACTCGGCCACGTTCCACGTATTCGCTTCCATATAGTCACCGCAAAACGGCACTCCCAAATCGATCCATGCGGCAATCTTGTCCGTATCTTGACGGGACAAAACCACGCCTTCATGGCCAGCCGCCAACAATTGCATCAGCGTGCTGGTGCCGGCACCCGCCGAACGAACGGCCTGCATGGGCGGCGCCGACTGGGCACTGACCCAATTGACCATGGGGTGGCCGGGATCACCGCGCCAGCCACTGCCCGCTTTGCGATCGTCCGGCTTGGCGTGCGTAAGCTGCAGATACGCTTGGCTCCACTTCCGTTTGGCCAGCGGGTCTGACACCGCAAGTCCGGTCAAGTTGTAGGGAATATCGCCATCCGCGTCGTGGCATGCAACGCAATGACGATCCAGGATGGGCTGCACTTGTGTCGGAAAGCTGAATCCACGAGCCGCACCATAGAAAGGCCGCAACGATTCAACACCGGCTGCCATCGCGTCGCTTAACCGCCGTTGCGCCAGTGTTGGCACAGAATTCTTGTGTTCGTGACAACCGACACACGAAGCGTTCTCGCCCGGTTGTAACGTGGTCCAGCTGCGCATGGTCTGCACCATGAATCCACGCTCGTCCAGCAGTTGAAAATAGACCGGTCGGCGCGCCGGAATCTTGAAATAAACTGATCCGTCCTCGTGCACCGTAGCATCCCCTAAGATGATTTTGGGATCCCACGCGCCATTTCCGATGGCGACCGGCGTGCTGACCAACGCCCCTCCGCCAGGTCCACCGTTACGGTTCGAGCCGACGCCCGCGGCACGAAAATCGAGCGCAACGACGCGCAGCCGTTTGATCGTGCCTCGCGCTATACCGGCTAAGCCGGGCCCTTCATAGACATCTTGGATGTAACACGTTCCGGTGTCGGTCCGATAGTCAACTTCGCTCGGCCGCACGTGCCGCTGAAACCGGCGCCGTAACGGAATGGGTTGACTGCACGGAAGCGTCCGATCGATCGCCAATAACTCACGATGCCCATCACGTGTCATGAAGTAAATGCCGAAGCGAGGCCCCAGTTCCCCATGAGCCCAATCCCAGCCGGCCGGATGATACGCAACCAGGTATTCCTGCTCACTCAGCGGATAAGGATACTGAAACAACTCGCCCCGCTGGCCGTACTTGTCAATGCGTTCGCCAGGCGTAACGCGTGGGGGGGCAATCAACGTAACTCCTTGGTTCTCCTGCCGGCCCTGCGACGGATCAATCTCGATCAACTTACCCGTTTGACGCGAATGGTGTCCGGTTGCAATCGCCAACACTCGGTTTCCACCGGGAATGGCACGGGCGTGCAAAATGGTGGTAGGGAACCAGGAATTGCCCCCGTAAAACTCGCGTTGATTGGTGCCGTCCGCGTTCATCTGCAGCAACGGTTGTGGGTAGACCTGACCACGGTCGTTGTACTCCCAACGCGTGTATAGAATGCGCCCGTCTGGCGTCACAGTCGGAAAATTGTCGTGCACCTGATCGAATGCCAGACGATGGATCACACCGCCATCTTTGTTGCAACGGTATAAGTTACTGACCTCGGTCCACCAACAATCAACGGTTTGCACACAACGCGTTGAATTGAAGACAATATCGCCATTGGGCAAATACACGCCTTCGTAATCGGCCACTCCCAAACCGAACGTCAACTGGCGAATCTCTCGCGACCGCACGTCCATTTCGTACAGGTGGTAGTCATCTTCGCGATCGGACTTCTTCCATGAGAATAGAATGCGTTTGCCATCAAAAGACACATCCGGATCGCGAATCACGCCATGCTCGTCACGAATCAAGGTCTGCTCGTGAAACTCCTGCCCATCCCATTCCAACAAACAGAGTTCCGAGCCCGGGAAAAAGTGACGTTCCGCCTGCGCGTCCGACTGCCCCTCTGTGTACGCGTAATGTGATCCGCCGAGCGTGTAATGTTTCGTGAATACGATCCGTTGCACTTGACCGCTAAGTGCGCGCAGTCGCTCGGCGCGCCGCCGTTGACAGACGTCGACATACAGGTTCAGCCAAGCCACGTTTTCGGGGCCCGAATCAGCAGCGACGAGCTCGTTTAATCGCTTGCGTAGATCGCTGACCGGACCACTGACTTCGGCCAATGCGCGACGGATCATCGCCACTTCCGCGTCCGCATTGCGATCGGGTCGAAAATACCAGCCAAAGTCCCGGTCTGCCTCGAGTGGACTAGCGCCATTTGCACGTCGACCGGGCTGGTCCTGCAAGAACCAATCGGTTTCCGGATAGGTTTCCCAAAACCTCCGCAAGACCTTTGCCACATCCGAGTCCGGTCCATCGGCGTGCTGCGAACCCTTTCCCTGCCTGGCAGGTTCAGTTTCTGGCGCAATGGAAAGCCGTCGCTGTCGCGCGGCCACCATGGCCTCCGCCCAACTAACATCCGCAGCGTCCCCTCGGCTTGGCGGTCCGCCTATCATTATGCTGGACGCAATCAGCAGCGCGATCACAAGACTCTTCATGCTGGGCACTTCCTTTTCTTTGCATGGGGCGGCTGCCAGACGAATCCTATAAAGGCGATCCGAGTCAACGGCGTTTCCGAAGTTGGTAAAAAGAGAGTGATGAAACGCAAACGATCTCGCACGATTCCCCGTCCAGCTTCGCTCAATTGGAATTGAATTTCAATAGTACTGACCCTTGGCGTCCGCAAAACTCCAAGCCCTCTACCGGGCTCGCCCCGGTAGTGCCACAACTAGTCAGCTACCAGCAACTCATTGCGCGCCTCAGGCTTCTGCGGCAACCACATGAACGAGTAAGAAAAAACGGCTCGAACCGCAAGCGAGCGATTCGAGCCGAATATGACACATCAGCGACGGTACCAACTCAACCTTGAGCCAGGATCTTCTTCAGCCCGGCCAACGAAATCCGAGTGCACTCCATCGGTGATTTACCGTCCGGGTACTTCTCTTGCTCGACCGTCAGCCATTCGGTTCCACCGACTTCCTCGCACGCGGCAATGATCGGTACCCACTTGACCGAGTCTTCGCCGATATAGGCTTTGCCCTGCCCATCCACAACGGTCGGCTTGCAGTGGATTACCTTGCTGCGCCCGGGATACTTGCGGATCATCGCCACGGGATCGACACCGGCGGCCGTCGTCCATCCGACGTCTTGTTGCAACACCACGTCTTTGCAAGTCCGCTCGGCAAACAGTTCCCAGTAGGTCTTGTCACCATCCTTCTCGAACTCGTGCTTATGGTTGTGGTAACCGGTGTACATATCGAACGGCTTGAGTTGTTCGGCGATCTTGTTGAAGATCTCGGCCAACTCCTTGCTGCCGTCCGGTTTCGCGAACCGCGAATCACCTGGTACCAGCAAGTACTTGCAGCCGATAATCTGATGAAAGTCAACCGATTTCTTCAAACTGTCGCCCACCAGAGTCTTGGTGCCGACATGCGTCGCGGCCACGCTCAAGCCGAGGTCGTCCAAGCGTTTGCGCAGTCCCTTCGGGTCCTTGCTATAGCTGTGGTAGCCGGCAAACTCCACGGCCTTGAAGCCCATCTTGGCCACTTCTTCCAGCGCCTTGTCAAAATCCTTGGCGCAGTCGCCGCGCACTGAATAGAGCTGCAGGGCGATGCCGGCCTTGTGGGACTTGGCCGGCGCGGCCCATCCGCTCGCCCCCGGCAAACTCGCCGCCAACGTGCCTGCGGCCGTCAGCTTGAGCATGTCACGACGTGTGAAACTGCTGCGTGTATTGTTGCGCATAGATACGACTCCTGAACGAGTAATGGAACGTCAGCCCGCGTGCAAATCCAGCTCCCAGCATAGCAACCACGAGCAGCAATTAGCGTCACGCACAATCTCTCCATCATATTACAGCCTATGCTTCGATACAATCATGCCCTCCGCCCCCAGCTAAGCAACCCATTGCGCACCCCAGGCTTCTTACCGGGCAGTGTCCCGGTAGTGCCACAACTGGTCAGCTACCAGCAACTCATTGCGCAACCCATTGTGCACCCCAGGCTTCTACCGGGCTCGTCCCGGTAGTGCCACAACTGGTCAGCTACCAGCAAGCGCGCCTAAATCCGTCACGTCCATCACAGTTTCCGTGCCATCTTTTCGACAAACGCCAAACATTGGGCAACGTCGTCCATCAACTGCGGCGATTCATGCTCATATTCCACCGTCATGATGCCCTTGAACCCCTGCCGCTTCAATTCACGCAGCACTCCGGCATAGTCGGCCAAGCCTTGCCCCAACGGCACATCGCGCGCAGCCGGTTTGCCCGATTGCGCAACATCTTTGAGATGCATCGATATGATGCGGCCTTGCATCTTCTTAATGCACTCGATCACGTTCATGCCCGAGCGGATCCAATGCCCGGTGTCACAACAGGCACCGATCCGTTTGCCTCGGCCATGGCACACGGCCAACACTGCGTCGGGATTCCAATAGTGTGATTTGGGACTCTTCGGATGGTTGTGAACTGCCAGGTTAATCTGGTATTCGTCGCAGAGTTTTTCGACCATGTCGAACGCGGCCGCCGGTGGTTCCGCGACAATCGTCAGTGCGCCCATCTCTTTGGCAAACTCGAATACGCGTCGCGCCGCATCGGCATCCGCAGTCACGTTCGCATAATAACTGCGCATCGCGATCCCATGATCCGCAATGCGTTGTTTCATCTCTTTGCGCAGTTCCGTCGAAAGCGTCTCACCCGTTTTCAAGTTCGGCCGCTTGCTATCTAGACGCAGGAAAAATGCCGGTTCCACATTCTGGACACCCAACGCGGCGATCTTGTCCAAGGCTTCGTAGAACGAGACGCCGCGAAACGTGTACGTGGCTATCGATACCGGCCAACCGAGCTTGGCCGCACTCGGCGTGCTCAGAGCGTTTGGCTTGTTTTCCGCCGCCCGCAGCGCGCCACCGTCAGCGGTCCAGGCCGATGTCATCGCGGCAGTGATCGTCATGCCGGTTGTTCGCAAAAAGTTACGTCGATCTAGGTTACGTTTCATCGCTCGGGCTCCGCATTTCGGTAATCAGTAATCGGTCGTAAGCTGTGGGGCAGCACACATAGTGTCAGCATACCGGCACTTACAAGTCGCGTATAGCAGCAGACGCTGACATCGACCGAAGACTAACGCCGATCGGAGACTAACGCGGTTCGCCCCGTTTCAACCGGCCGCAGTGGCGGGTACCCTAACAATGGAACTATCCCACCAGCGCGGACACACGGACAGAAGCCCGGAGGGCTGGCACAAACTTTGCTGGTGCCGTAAGGCACCGGAAGCGAGATACCAATCTGTCGAGTAGCCCGGAGGGTCGACACAGGAGGACCGACGCAAGACAACGATGACGGATACGCCGTCCCGATCGGCCTGTGGCCGGCGGCGGCGTGGGGCAAACGGGCCCATCCACGGGCAACGTTTCGGAGGGGGCTTTAGCCAGCCCCAATGCGACCGTCGGCTCAACAGATCTCCACTTTTTTTCCAAATTTACGATTTTTCTTGAGGGGTTGGCGGCTCTTTTGGTGATTCACTGTTAGAGGACCTTCCAACAGGAGATAACTCATGAGCGAAGTAGCTTTGACCTTGCGTGACGCCCAACGCTCGATTCACGGCCAGGTTCACGGCAGTGATGCGGAACGGATCATGGCGGCATTGAGTGCTGATCCGGAAACGATTGTGGAATTGGAACACGCGCTGCGCCGATTTCGATCTGACGAATCGGAACACGGTCCTTTTGGCCACTGGCGGCCGGGCGACTGTGAAGAACCGTGGGATGCAGGCGTCTATGTGATCGACCTGGCGGCTCGGCTGATTGCGGGCGAGTCCACCTATTTTCAGCCGCTGAGCTTAGGGGCAATCGCCTTTGCCGACCGCCATGGCGCGACCGACCTGATGGTCAGCTATCACTTGGCGGACCACTGGGAGATCACCAGTGGGATCGATGATTGGCAGGGCCTCGCGCAAGGACGACGAGAAGAATTCGCTGGCAAACCGCGCATTGACGCGCGCGAGGTGCTGTTTAACAAGTTCTATCAATACGCTGTGGAGATGTGTTTGCGGGCCGCCGCCGACGGGCAAGCCAACCCGATCGTCTCTATTCACCGCAATTGGTTATTGACCCCGCGTGACGATCTGGCCGGTCAGGCTCCGCGCGATGTGCTAGTGGCGGACCGGCACCATCTGGACATGGACTTGCAACACCGCGAGTTTCAATGGGGCGAATCGAAACAATGCCCGCCCGGCATTCCGGAAACCGCAGCCGCCTACCGGTTTGGTGGACTTGGAACGCATCATTGGGTTATTCACTACGAATTCGCCCGTTTCGTGCTCGGCCAGTGTTGGTCGTCGCTGCAACAACGTCCCGACCTGCGTGCCGCGGAAGAAACGCACCGACTTAAGCGCGAAGGCAAAACCTGGCTCCAATCTCGGCATCCGGATTGGAAGGGCTTCAGCCCGGTCCAGATCATGGAGCGCGAACGCCGGCGTTTACCATTGATCCTTTCCGGTCAAGACGTCGTCGCCGACGACGACTGCCCGCTCTGCCAAGTGATGGCCGACTCGGCCAACCCATTCTTCTGGCACTTCGACGGCTGTGAAATGGAAGATGAATTCGTATTTTCATCTTCCGTGACGCGCGAACAATGGGATGAAGAACAGGAGCGCTCCGAACGGTTGCAGCGCGAATTCGACGCGTCATGGGCGGCGCGTAAATCGGCGACGAACCAAGAAACTGCAACCGCCGCATACGCCTGGCACGGCGACAACGGCGCCAGCGATGACGGAGTAGATGAAGGCCCACTGCCGCTGGAGCGAATGCTGTTTCAGATTGGCGCTCAGTTGGCTGAATTGGACAGCGTTCTGAAACAGGACGCCGACACGCTCCATTTCGTCGAGACACTCAATCGCGACTTCGGCAACCTCCGTGAAACCACCACCTCAACTCTTACACTGGTCGAACCGGTCATGGAGCGTTTTTGCGACGACCTGGAAGAGGTGCATGAACATTGTCCCGACCTCGCCACGCATTGCTCTGGACTCCGAGACACGTTGCGCGATTTCGCCCAACGCATGATGAGACCGGCTCCCTAAGGACAGCCGATAACCGCCGCGTGCACGCTTACGCCGTCGTTTCATATCGGTTTCTTGTTCCAGTCCCGAAGGGACGTTCCTATACCAGGGGCATGGGTGGAGCTGGCGTGAGCGCAGCGATCGCCGCGCAACCCTGGGGGTTACGAAACACATCACCGCCAAGCCCCACAGGGGTGGTCCCAAAACAGTTAGGACCGCCCCGTACGGGGCTTTTGGGTTGCGTGGGAAGGCTACCCTGGGTGCAGCCAATGCTCGTAAACCTCGCATTGGCTGCACCCAGGGCTCGTATAGGGCTGTGCCTTCGGCACGTAGCGGACCATAACAAAAATCGAAGCTCGTGAACGGTTACAGTATCCGAGCCAGGCCAATACCGGCGTGGCCAAGCCGGACGCGCCACACGAGTGATCGCAGAGTTTTTGCTGAACGGGTACCAGAAATCGCTCCCGCAGACGGGCGTTCGTCGCGGTCGCCCCACCGCCTCCCGATCTTCGACGTAACTCGCTATCAGCTCCCATTTTGGAGCGTTTGGCACACAGTTTCCGTCACGCGATCGCGGGTTGCTGGCCGATAAAGATCTGCTAGACTAGTGGGCGTTCTAAGTTAAGATCTCCTGGCACTCGCGCACGGTTTGGCGAGTGTTGGTTTGGTTTGCGGCCAGCGCGTGCCGGCGCACGCGAACCACAAACGGTTTTCCAATAATAACTTAGACACACTTTGGCGGAGTAGCTCAGCTGGTTAGAGCAGCGGAATCATAATCCGCGTGTCGGGGGTTCGAATCCCTCCTCCGCTACTATCGCACTGAGTCGCAACACGTCGCATAAGCTCGCAACACGTGCGGACTTACGCGGTTTTCTTTTCCGCGTGCCCAATCGCCTCGACTCGCACCCAGTCGCATGGCGTCGCACCCAGACGCACCGCGTTTGCTGCGCATGCGCTGCGACGGATTCGTGAGTTTGACG
>JAJRVM010000087.1 GCA_024277285.1 Planctomycetota bacterium | reverse complement strand
GGGCTTGCCAAGTTTTCAGGAACCCGACAGAAGTCGGGCGAAACCAGCGGGAAAAACCGGTACAACTTGCCGAAAAAAAAGGCTCGTGTTTCGGCCCAGCGATCGTGGAAAACATGTCGACCGCATCCGTGCCAAGTGAACCGCGGCGCGGCCAGGAAAAGCCTCGCAGTGCCGGCTTGACACGCTATCTCTATACAGAGCAACTGGTTCTGGATGCGTCCTCCCCAATGGACCGGTATATCCCAAATAGAAGGCCCAGCGTTTCGTGCATGCACTAGGTGACACGAATGCCAGCGCCACCGAAATATGCTTGCGGGCCATGCCTGGCGCACGGTGTCGACCTGGTCTTCGCTCCTGCAACGTGGCTCGGCCACGCACCGACCGCCGCCTCTACGCTGTCCGATAAGGCAGATCCGATCATGGAATCGCGCGTTTAGACTATAAACGTAACCGTTCACGGAATGTAGGCGGCCGGTTCGCTTCCAAGGGGTCAGACCCATTTTCGGCGACAAGATGCGTTCGCGTAAAGAAACGCTTTCTCCGCCGAAAATTGCGTCAGACCCCAGCGGCGTGAACGGCTACCTACAAACTGGTACAGTCTGTGTGTGGGCGTCGATCAGTTTTGCAGATGGCAGATTGGGTAAGATAGTAGTTGTGGTGTTTACTTGCTGGACTATGGTGGGGCGGAAGACTAGATTTCAAGTTTAGGGGCGTGGAGTTTGGGCGCATCTGCCGTGTGATGTTCGCTCGGGGCATCCGCGTCGTCTTTGAGCGAGAACTTGCACAAGAGGCCTGGTGGATATGTGCCAACGGACGTTTTTCAGAGTACTCATTACCGTTTGCCTGGTGGGATTGACGTTTCTGGTGACGGGCTCGTTCGCTCGTGCGGATGTCGTCGTATTTGCGAATCGAACGGATCAGTTGGTCAAGTTCGAGGTTGTTCAGGCCGGGCAGGCGAGGAAGGTGAGCTTGGACCCTGGCGCCGTGATGCCCGTAGCGACGCGCGGGCCGGCCGAGTTGTGTTGTGCCGTCGGTAGTGAGCAAATCCGATACGAACTGGACGCGAACGCCGCGTACTACTTCGTGCACGATCGCCGGCAGATACTGGAATTGCGGAAGATCAATCTAGGCGGCGACACGGACACCTTTGGGGGTCGGCAGTTGGCCGGCGGGAATCGGCTGCCGGACTCGACGGAGATTCCGGTCAAGGTTCTGGTCGACGATGGCGAGCCGTCGACTCGGCAGGTTTGGGAGCCGCGAGTGCGGAAAAGGATTGCGGCCGTTTCGGACGTACTGGAACGATGTTGCCGCGTTCGTTTGAAAGTGGTTGCGGTTGAGCGTTGGCACTGTGACGATTCCATCAAGGACGTGCGGCAGATCTTAACAGCCTTTCGCGAGCAGGTCGATCCGCGACCGGGGCGTCTGGCGATCGGTTTCACCAGCAAATTTCGTCGCGAGACGGGCCGAGTCCATCTAGGGGGCACACAAGGTCTCTTGCGATCCCATATCATGGTCGGTGAACGCTCGGTCCGAATGACGGAGCCTGAGCGGATGGAGATCCTGTTGCATGAAGTGGGACATTTTCTGGGTGCCGTTCACAGTCCCGATCCGTCCTCAGTCATGCGCCCGATTCTAGCCGATGATAAGGCCGTCTATCGAGAGTTTCCCATTCGGTTCGATCCGATCAACGTATTGATCATGTATCTGGTTGGTGAGGAGTTGCGCGCTGGAGTGACTTCCGTTGACGGGTTCTCCGAACAGACGCGGCTTCGTTTAGGGCAGATCTACGGCACACTGGCCAAGGCGACTCGCGATGACTATTCGGCACGGCAGATGCAATTTCAATTGGGATTGGTCAAGACCAGCCCGTTGGCAAAGGCCACTCGACGGGTTGTCGCGGCGGTGGTCCGAGCGGCTTCCGAGAAGCGTGTGGGGCCGATCGATCGGCCGGATAAGTCGCTCCGGCAAGATGACCTTGCAGAATACTATGTGCGTCATGCTGCCAGGGAAGCGGCCAAGTTGCCCGAGCAGGTTGCGAGGTCCGCATTCGTACTCGGCCTGGGCGTCGCGCTGGACAGTTCGAATGCACTGCGGGGCAATCCGCTGACGCGAGAGTTCTGTTCGGTCGTCGAATCGGCGGATGAACGCCGCCAACGGCGCGCATTGGTAAAAGGCGTCACCGTGCGGGGCCGGACCGATTTGGCACAACATTTCTTCCTCTCCGCCTACCTGACCGCCATTGCCGGGCCCGTGGCGGCCGAGGGTGCCGGGCTGGCCAAAGAACTGCTCGACGCGAAATCGGGTAGTGGGTTCAGCTATGTCGATCTGGCGGCCGACCTGGCCGGGATTGCGTTCGCCCAACGGTTGCTTGTCAATAAATCGGAGTTGCCGGACTTGGCCACGAACTTCACCGTGGCTGACCATATGCCGGACGTGGCCGGGCTGCCGGAAGGACTTGATTGGACTGAGGTGCGAACCCATTTGACCGGGAAAGACCAGGAGTCCCTGGCGGTCTATCGCAAGACGATCCTCCAGCGTATTCGCAATTTGCCGGCTGCTCGCCGGCCCTGATCGATTGGTGGACTGCACACGCCTGCTTGAACAGGAGGTAACAGAGGGAACAGAGATAAGGAAGTGGGAAAGGGGGAAATGGGAAATGCAAAGTGCAAAGTGGGAAGTGCAAAGTGGGAAGTGGTGTAGATTGTGGCAGCGCTCGCCGCGTGGCCCTGCTTATTTTCACGATATACCAGCGAGCGGCACCGCACGGGATCCCAACCCGGATCATTTTTCGACTGGCATCTTGGTCTGACGGACGTGAACCGTCCGTGGCGCACAAATTCTCTGTTATCTCTGTTCCCTCCTGTTCATGCTTTGTGGTGTAGATTGTGGCAGCGCTCGCCGCGTGGCCCTGCT
>JAJRVM010000086.1 GCA_024277285.1 Planctomycetota bacterium | reverse complement strand
CGTTGGGCCAATTTGGTGCCGATTCCTGCTACATGTGCCAGTAGCTCTGCGCTCGATGTATTCAAGTCAACGCCTACCGAATTCACACATGACTCGACTTCTCGATCAAGACACTTCCGCAACTCAACTTGGTTGACATCGTGTTGGTACTGGCCGACGCCGATCGATTTCGGATCGATTTTCACTAGTTCGGCCAACGGGTCTTGCAGTCGGTGAGCGATGCTGATTGCCCCGCGCACGACCACATCCAGTTCGGGGTACTCGCGCGCCGCCGATTCGCTGGCCGAATAGATCGAAGCGCCTGATTCGCTGACTACGACTTTGGTAATATCGACGTGGTCATCACGCAGCATGTCCGTCACGAACGCATCGGTTTCACGCGACGCGGTGCCATTGCCAATGGCAATTAGTTTCGCGTTGTATTTCGCGATCAGCTGCCGCAACGTCTTGGCGGCTCCGTCCGTGTCGTTTTTGGGAGGCGTTGGAAAGATAGTCGCATGGTCGACGTACTTACCGGTACCGTCGACGACGGCAACTTTGCAACCCGTGCGAAAACCGGGATCGATGCCGATTGTCACGAACTGCCCGCCAGGTGGTGCCAGCAGTAAGTCACGCAGGTTTTTGGCGAACACCGTGATGGCAACTCCATCAGCCTGCTCCTTGCACTGTTGCAGAACCGCAGATTCAGTGGCCGGCAGGAGCAGGCGTTCGTAGCAATCGATCGCGGCAGCACGCAGTTCGGCGACAAATGCGAATTGTTCGTTGGTGATCCACTGGCGGTGCAGTGTTTGCAATATCTCGCGGTCATCCATTTTCAAGCTGATACTCAACGTGCCTTCCGCTTCTCCTCGTTTCATGGCCAACAAACGATGCGATGCGACGCGTTTGACCGGTTCCTGATAGTCGAAGTACATGGCGAACTTGCTGGCGGGATCTGCTTTACCACGCCGGGCACGCGCTGCCAGGTTGCCAGCGTGAGTGGCCTGCTTGAACAGCCAGCTGCGCGTCGCCGCATCTTCCGACCAGCGTTCCGCGACGATATCACACGCCCCTTGCAAGGCTGCCTGTTCGTCCGGCACTTCGTTTTCGATCGAAATGAAAGGCTGCACTAAATCAGCGCGGGACCGTTCGAGTGGCTGCTGCTGGTGAAGAATATCCGCCAAAGGTCCCAGCCCTCGTTCGCGCGCGATCGTTGCGCGCGTGCGGCGTTTTGGCTTAAAGGGTAGATAAATGTCCTCCAATTCCTTCTTATCCCCACATTCTTCAATCGTTCGCCGGAGCGAGTCGGTCAACAGTCCTTGCTGATCAATTGTCTTCAGGATGGTCCCTTTGCGTTGCGCCAGTTTCCGGGCGTCCGCCAACGCATCCTCAATGCCGCGCAGTGCAATTTCGTCCAAGCCACGAGTTGCCTCTTTGCGATAACGAGCGATAAAAGGTAGCGTGTTGCCCGCGTCCAGCAATTCAGCCGCTGCCCGCACCTGTGCAGTCGTACAGCCAACGACGGTCGCGATCCGCTGGATCACGTCTTCAAAATCGAAACATTCGTATTGGCATATGTTCATTTTTTCACAACCATTCCACGCGTCTTCCCCAAGCCCGCTGGAATGCGAGGCTGGCGAGTGCGGCGTTTTCTTCGGTAAAATCTGCGGAAACCCCGTGCGCGCCGCAGGGACCGCATGTTACAACCTAACGACCGTTCCGCTCGCCGAGCGAGTGCCGCCAGTCCCGTGTGGAGTGCCGGATCGTACTGAGCGGCCCACGATTCCTGGAAAAACGGTGCGTGTCCAGTGCCGATCGCCTGAAGTGTCTATTGCCTAACTCGATACGACCAGTGCCAAACTCGATAGAGGTAAACTCTAATGTGGCATCGGGCGGCGTCCAAGAAGGGGGATGCACGCGAAATCCTCTTGGTTCGTCGTCGGCGGCGTCCCCCAGAACGCTGCGGCCCTCCACGGTCAAGACAAGAATAACGCTTTAAACTACTCCCAATCATAGGTTTGCAAGATGGCTCCCGAGGAAGCAACAACATCCGAGCGTTCGATCCGACTGCTTGACGAGATTCGTTTGGGGCAACGGGGGGTCTTGCGAGTTTTTGGGCCGAGTGCGCTGTTTGTCTTGGCCGTCATCGCGGCGACGATTTTTTTTGTCGAACCCCCGCCGCCGGACGTGTTGAAGATCGCCACCTGCCCGGTGGATGGCCGCTACTATTCGGCCGCCAAGGAGTATGCGACCCTTTTTGAGAAAAATCATCTGACACTCGATGTGTTGGCTACGCCTGGTTCGATTGAGAACTACGATCTCTTGCTGCACGATGACACAATCAACGTTGCGATTGTCCAGGGGGGGACGATGCCGCGAGACGAGGACTTGTCGAACATTGTGTCTCTCGCGGCGCTCTACATGGAACCGGTATGGGTCTTCTATCGCCGCGATTTGAAGATATCACAGATTGCTGAGTTGCGTGGCAAACGGATCGTCGTGGGTATGGAGCGAAGCGGGACGAAGTTGCTCGTCATGACCTTGCTGGATGGTTGCGGTGTGCAGGAAGGCGTGGACGAAACGAAATATGTCCGAGTGGGAGGAGATGACGGTGCCAACATGCTGATTGCTGGCGAGGTTGATGCTGCGTTCCTCGTCACCTCACCAGATTCCCCGATTGTTCGCAAGTTGTTGCTTGCCAAACAGATCGCCGTGATGAATTTTGAGCGGCACCATGGTTATGCGCGTCACTTCCCTTTCCTGAAGGCGGTCACGCTTCAAGAGGGGGTCGTCGATCTCGAACAGAATCTACCAAGTCGTCCGGTCAAACTGATTGCTCCCATCGCCAATCTGATTGCCACCAAGGACTTAAACGACGCGTTTGTCCCTCTGCTACTTGAAGCGGCCATCAAGACGCACGAATCAGGTGGTCTGCTGACCCCAGTTGGTGAGTATCCGTCCATCCATGGCGTCGAGTTTCCGATGAACGAGGTGGCGCGACATTATTTAAGGTATGGTCCTTCGTTTTTTCAAAAGCACTTCAGCTTTTGGGGCGCGGCACTGATTTCACGAGCAAAAATCATGCTGGTTCCCTTGCTTTTCCTGCTGCTTCCCTTCGCCAAAATCGCGGCACCCGTCTACCGCTGGCGCATTCGATCGCGCATTTACCGCTGGTACGCGGTCTTGCGCAAGATCGACCAGTCGTTACAAGACGTGGACGACGATTCATTGGCAAAATTGCATCAAAAACTGACGGTCATGGAGCAGGAATTGGAACGGGAAAGCGTCCCACTCGCCTACATGGAAGAGTTCTACCACCTCCGGTTGCATATCGATCTGGTGAAAAAGAGGCTCGCCAATCATTGCAGCGCTTTGCAACTCGATCGGGCAGAGACCGTGAAAGCGTTAGCCGAATCGGACGAGGATGCCTGATTCGGCGATGTTGCCCTGCGGGCCTGGCACGCGCAAAAAACGCCCGAGCCGCTGGACAAGATCGAGCCCCGCCCTACAATCGCCAGCATATAGTTGACAGCCGTCTATAAACAGAATGACATTGATCTCGATCAGACTTTCGGCACGTTAGCCGTCTGGTCAAGCAATTCAATCGGAATTATCGTACCCGCGAACTCGTATCTGCCAACAAGTGAAAGAGAGGTAGTCATGCCCAAAATCAACCGCTACGTCGATATTTCAACCGTCGATCGTGAAGCCAAGAAAGACTATATCGATCGGCACTCGCCATTTATCGAATGTGCGTCGACGGCCAAAACGGGCGAAAAACTCGCCGTAACTGTGCGGATGGGAAAAGAATACACGCATCCGGATGATCCCGACCATTTTATCCAGAGCATTTCGCTGTTCAATCGGGAAACGTTACTGGCCGAAGCGACCTTTGTTGCCGGTGCCCTGGGCGGAGCAGGCCAAAAAGGCCAGGCGGAAGTGACTTTCCAGGTTGTTCCGACCGGCAAGACACTGGAACTGACCGCGATCTCGTATTGCACCAAGCATGGCCTGTGGGAATGCGATCCCGTCAGCGTTACGGTCCAATAGCCTTGCTCGACGTTGACGTTCCCCTGCTTGATCCCAAAACGGTGCGTGGTGTTGACCGCCACGCACCGACCGTCTCTCATGGGCCGCAGATGCCCTCCAGGCAATCGAGTGCCAATGGAGCGTTTGATGCCGTTCACTCCGCGCCGCCAACAGGTAGACGGTTGGATAAAGAGACCGGGATTTATCAGTGTCGGCACCGAGTTTATCTGGCAGGGTTGGGAGTTAGCAGATGCGGTTAACCGCAATCCCAGAGGAATATCCTGAAAAAGCGGGGTTGAATACCGGACATCATGTGTTGGGATAGTACGCTTGCATGACGCATTGTGGGTGCAGGAGACTTTTTCAGGATGCTCTGGCGGGATGCGCGCGGAACGGTGGCGTTTGCATGAATCGTCCCAAGAACAAGAATAGGTGATGAACCTGATCGTGTGCCATTGGCCTGGACTGGATCCACGTCTTGATGCGGCCTCGGCAGCGCGGCGATGTGGTGGAACGTTCTACGCTCGGCCGTGTTTGTGATGGTGCGTGTTACCCAGGGTTCCGTACGCCTTCGGCGAACTGCACCCTGGGCTTCCATAGCAGCGGCCCTTCGGGCCGCACGCGTCAGGCCGCCGCTGACGAGAGCGTAAGGAATCCGTCTCGCTCTGCCACACGCATACCTCGCGAAATATTCCCAAGCCACACTGCACCAGTTGACTTCTGTCTCATACCGATTCGATTTGTCGCAATAACCGCGCAACGACGGCATCGCGGTCCGCATGCCAGTCCTTGGTCATCACATGCGCGATGCGCCAGCCGAAGTCACGTAATAGCTTGGGACGCATCATATCGCGTTCCAACAAGTCGGCCTGGTCATAATAGGCGTCGTCATCGATCAAGATGCCAAGCCGGTACTCGGTATCACCTTCACACCGCACGGCCAAGTTGCAACGAAAATGGGATTGGCCGACCGCGTGGTCGAGCTGATAGCCAGCCTGTCGTAACGCTGCGGATATCTGTTCGACGACCGGATTGGTTGGAGCGTTGTCGGCTGCAGCATCCGTCTCGAAACGACGAGCGACACTGCGTAAAACGCGTTGCACGGTACGGAGGTTGCCCACCGAGACGGCTTCGGCGTAGCGAAGATAGTTTTTCAAACAGTTGGCACCATCGTTATAGTCGTTCGTAATGTCGCTGTATCGAATCGAGCTGACCAACACCATGTTTTGTTTGGCGCGCGAAAAAGCGACGTTAAGTCTTTTCTCGCCACCACTCTTGTTAATCGGTCCAAAGTTCATCAGCATTTTTCCATTGGGCCCGTGGCCGTAGCAAACACTCAGGATGATTACGTCGCGCTCGTCTCCTTGGATGTTTTCCAGGTTCTTGACCAACAGGCCGATGAACTGGCCATCTTCCTCGCGCTCAAGTTCCTGATCCAGCATGTCACGAAACGTGCGGTCATCTTGTGCGAGTCGTTCCAATGCGCCTTCGATTTCATCTTGCTGTGCTTCGCTAAAAGCGACAATGCCGATACTCACGCCGCAGCGACGCGTCAGCAGTCCACGAACCAACTGTGCTATGTAATCGGCCTCAGCCCGGTTGCGCCGCTTGGCATATACGCCATGCTCCATGAAATGAAAACTGATGGAACGTTCCAGAAGTTCATCGGCATTTGCCTCGCCATCCGCTTCGCTCTTTGCCAGCAACGGAGTTCGGTTTGGTGGTGCCAAACGTTCCTCGGGCACGGTCAGCAATCGGCCATCATAGAACGTCCAGTTGGAGAAGCTGATGAGCGATTCACTGCGACTGCGATAGTGCCAGCCAAGCATTTGCGAGGAGAGGTTCTTGGCGGCGTGGTTCAAGAAGCTGTTGCTGTCCAGGTCATAGGCAACGAGTTCGCCATCTTCCTCGACCAGCAGTTCTTCTTCGTCGCTGGTGCGTTTAGCTGAAAAGAAATCGGTCGGCGGTAGCTGCATCTCATCGCCCACGACGATCGCCTGCGTAGCGCGAAAGATCGAGGGGATCGACTCTTCCAACGTGATCTGGCTCGCTTCGTCGAAGATGACGACATCGAAATGCTCGGTATCTAAAGGCAGAGTATCCGACACACTCAACGGGCTCATCAGCCACACCGGTTTCAAGTCACGCACAACGTCGCCCGATTCATTCGCCACGAGGTCGCGAATCGATTTGTAACGCATCGACTTGCCAAACTCGTGTTCCAATTCTCGGCGGCCGCGGTTATAGCGTTTCTTGAATACCTTTTGTTCGGCCGTCAATTGGGCTAACGGCTGGCCGGCAACGTGTGCATGTTCCAGAAAACGCTGTTTCACTCGACTGCGAATCGCGTGGGCGTTGGCGCCGAGCCACTGGCGATAAAGCTTCTCCAGACGCTGCACATGCCGTTGCCGTTTCGGTCCGTCAAAACGGCTCAGTGTGCGATCGCTTCGATAAACGTGCTCCAAGCTGCGATTCACCACAGCCGCTTCAATCTCGGTTGGACGCAGTGCAAGATATCGGAGTGCCGCACCGACGTCAGCCGGAACGGAAACAATCTCGGCCAGGCTTTGGAGGTAGTCTGGCAAGGCGTCAAGTGCGTCGGTTACCCCGGCGAACATCTGTTCCAATTCACTGAGCGAGAGTTGCTCGAAGCTATCGAACACGGACTCCAATTCGGACATCAGTCCTGTCAACGGTCTGTCTGCTTCAACCAAAAGATCCACGACCCGTGAGGCTTCGGCCGATTTGAGCAATTGCTGATGAATTCTCAGCACCCAATCGGGCATGGCTCCCAGCGTGGCGCGGAAATCAGCCACAGCGGCTACCAAATCGTCGATATTGCCTTCGATGTGATAGGTGTCGGCAATGTCACGCTGCTTCCGGTCCAAATTGGCGCTCACCGAATACTCTTTCTTTAGGGTCGTGAGCACTTGTTTCCAACTGGGCCTAACGACATGCGACCGAAAGTCGTAAGCGCGCTTCAGCACGCGGCGCAAACGCCACCAGGAGGGTTTTAGCCAGGCGAACATGTCATTTTCAAACGCCTCGGCTTGAGCCAGCGCTGCGGGCAGTTCCTCCGGGGAAATCTTTTGCCGCCACTCTTTCGTCTTGCTGCGTGCCCGGTCGACCGCACGTTGTTGTTTGCGGTACTTCTGCACGGCGTTGGCAAACTGCGTGGCCCGTTTGCTCTTCGGATTAAGCAGGGGCATTTGGCCGCATTGTGCGACAACGTGTACTTGCAGGGCGTAGTTGACTAATTGTCTCGCATGCGCGAGTGAGTGCCATTGTTCGCGTGGGATGTTGGTTGAGCCGAGCGTCTGAACGAGGTGTGTCAACTGCTGCTGTGCGGCAGCGACGCCGGTGGTAATCATGTCCAAAGGACGCTCGGCAGTGACAAGTTGCGGGGACACGTAACGCAGTGGGTGATGAGCCAAAATGCCATCACGCTGGAATTCCGGAACCGCTTCGGCAAAGCGCGCAATCTGATCACGATACTGCCACCACGTACCATAGTCTGGCAGCCGTTCTTCTTCGATCGGACTAAGCTGCGGGCTGAGTTCATACAACTCCACACATCGGCTCAACAACGCACGCACGGAAAGCTGTGCATGGGGGTGTACTTGCCGTACTGCCGCGTCGAACTGTTCGAGCGGTTTCAAATTATTGGCCAGTTGGCGCAACAGCGCCGCGCGCCGCTTACTCTTGGCCTCGGCATCATCGGCTTCTTCGAGAAACGTCTCGTAGGTCCGCTTCAACTGCATGATGAAGTCTTTCTTGTCCGTCTGCGAATCGTGGATCACGCAACACAGGTTCGCTAACCCGCATTGCCGCAAACGGGCATGGACAACATCGATCGCAGCGCGTTTCTCGCAGACGAACAAGACGCGTTTTCCGCGCGCCACGTAGTCCGCGATCAGGTTCGTAATCGTCTGCGACTTGCCGGTTCCTGGTGGACCTTGGATGATATAACTCTTGCCACCCCGTGCCTCGGCGATTGCGGTTGCTTGAGTCGGATCGCACGGCACGACGTCATAGCGATCGGTCAGCGGTTCTGGCTCGAACGGTCCGCGTTCAACCGGGCGCGGAACCAGCGAAAAAGTCGCGTCGAACGCCTCGTTGGGCGGTTGTTCTTCGAGCAACGCATCATAATCACGCACCAACGACATGCGCCGGTACTTGAAGTTTGCCAAAGTCACGCCGCACAGGTCGAAACTCCAATTATACGGATTGTCGTCCCGGCCGCCTTGCAGGCTAACAAACGTGCGGTCCTTTTCCGCCGCGGGTGCTTCAGGATCAGGTGTCGCGAACTGCCGGGGTCGTGGCTTCTCTTCGATGATCTCCCGAAGATGCGTACTCGATGGTCGGATTCGCGCGGCGAATAGTTTGATACCAAGCGGGTGGTAGTTCGCCGGATCGTAACTGTAATCGAGGTCCAAAAAACTCCGCACACCACGTCCCGCCAATCGCGCCCGGCGTCGGTACTGATCCAATTTGCGCCGCGCCTTGTCGTGGATCAAGGCCACTCGCGGGCGGTCAATCTTCTGAAAGACGATCGCCGCGTCGCTAGCTTTGATCTGCGCCGACAGATAGTGAAAGAATTCGTCGAGGCTGCTCTTACCCAGATCGATCGTTTCGGGCAGGTCGATGTCGTAGAGTTGCTTGAACTGGTGTCGAATGACCGGGTTGATTTCCGCTTCGTCCGACAGCGGTTCTAACGTGTAGGTGTCGCGGATCCCTTTCTTCTTCTTGAGCCGCACGGGAACAAGAACCAGAGGCGAGTCGTATTGTTCGATCGGCTTTTCTCGCACGTTGGACCAGTGCAGAAAACAAATGACCAGCCGCAACTGAGAAAAACCGAACTCGGCTTGATCGCGCCGCGTTTCCGCGATAATGCGGTCCAGAACACTCGGCAAATAAAGCGCTTCCGAAAAATTCAGATGCTTGTTCAACGAAATCGGCGTGCCACGCACGACCGCCTTCCGTAACGTGTCGCCCCAGACAAGAATTTGATCGGGGCGAATATTCTCGATGTCGAACGACAGCGGGACCGATGCGTGGGTGAGATTGACGGTTTGCATCGTCGGCCGAAACTGCAACAACCGGTTGCGCCGCGAGATCTCGAAAAGTCGTTCCTTGAGCTTGGTAAGGACGACTTGTTGTTTGCCGCGAGAATCTTTTTCATGAAATCCTTGAATGCGCGCCAAGTCCAGATCGAAATCGATTTCCTGGTCCCGGTAGTTCAACAACGTCTGTAGCATGGCGGGCAAATCTTGTTCCCGGCGATGTCGATCCAACTCGGTCATGCGGACGATGGCGCGGGCCAGCACAGGGTGTAAGTCGGACCGCAGGACGAACAGGTTAGTCCGATACCTCACAAACCGTTTCAAATCGTCCGGTTCGCTCAAGTCGATTCCACATGCGAGACTTGCCAGAATCGATCCCAGGCTGAAAATATCGGTCAAGGGATCGTGATGGCCGAGTTGGTGCTCCCATGCGATGTAGCCGGGCAAATAAACCGGGCGAGTAATCTCACGGTCGCGATCACCGATCGCCAGATTTACGACCGTTTCTCGGCCTTCGCCGACGTCCGTGGTGCGGCGAGTTTCGCGCACGACATCAATTTGGGCCCGATTGGCCGCTGCAAGGCGACGCAGGTCGTGCTCACTCTTGCGCAAATCACGGCGACTCGCTTCCTCGAACCAAATACGATTGGCTTCGACGTACAGATCGTCGAGGCCTTCGAACGGTGCAACTTGGCCCACGGCATGTGTCTCGATCACTTGCTGGATCAAGGGCACAACGCTGGCCAAAACGTCCTCCGTCGAGAATCCTCCAATCGCGATTCGTTCGGTGAGAAATTCGTGCAGGCCGCTCATCGTGTTGCACCTCCCTTCGCAGCTCTAGTCAAGAGCGCGTCCCGCTCCTGGTCGATCTTTTCAAGCTGTTTCTTGCGCAGCCGCAGCTCCTTGCGAGCGATTTCGACGAAACGTTTCTTCAGCCCTAGTCGTTCGCACAATGCCAGGGCCGCCGCCAACGGCAATTCCTCCAGATCGCGGTCCGCCGTAACGAAGTCGAGCAGCACGAAACAATAGTAGTCACGCATCGCCTTGTCGCTCGATTGCAGGTCGTCCGGCAGCGTTTCGTCAGTGGCTTCGGCCGGAGGCGGGGCGTAACCATCGAAGAACATCCTGGCATGGGCCAGCGTCAGATCGGTTTGCAGCCATGGTGGGGCGAGAAACGTGTCAATCAAACGCCGCGTGAGAGATGCCGCTTTGAGCTGGCTCAAGAGGTCCAGTTCTTCCAGTGTCAAATGTCCTTCGATCATTGCAGCGATGTCCGCATTCGCATCCGCTGCCGCGTCGGCCCAGAGCTTGACCGCCCGTGCACGGATAAACGCCTCGGGATGCGTCGGCTGATCCGCTTTGGGCTTGCCCTTGCGAAAAATCTCCTCTGCCTGACGAAGATAGCTTTCCGCACTGACTTCTTCCAAATTGGTTTCGATCTTCACGAGCATCGAAACTACCTCGAGCGGGTCCTTCACGACGAACAGAGCACCTCGGTCGCAGAAGATTTCGGTGTAGAGGGCAAACAGACGCGCACTGGCAAAATGCGCCGTGTCGGCACGACGATCGTGAGTCAATGCGGCCAGGATCTGATCGACTTGCCCGAATTCGCCGTCCCAGCCACGCCACAATAGCAAATGGCTCAATTCGTGCCCCAAAAGAGCTCGGAGCTCCTGCTCGGATAGGTTCGTTGTGACCGGGCCATGAAGAACAATGTGTGCCTCGTCGGGCAGGAAGGCGAGCGAGGCATTCAAACCGGTTGGGTTTTGGGCCTGATAGATCGTGATCGGCAAATCGAGTGCTAATTCCTCGGCAACGGCTGCAGCCGTTTCGTAAAGCTGAGGTTGAGCTTCCCGCTCGACTCGATATGTCGACTTGAGCAGTTCGAAACGAACCGCTTCCGCCGTTTCATCGCGATCGCTGTTTGAAGCGTACCAATCCCACACCTCGGGCTCGCGCGTCTTAAGATACTCGCGCATATCCTCGTGGTATGGCAATGGGCTCAGCAACCTATGCGAACCGCCATGTTCCTGTGATTCCGTCACGTTCGAATCCTCTTGCGTATGGCCACCTCGGCATAGGCAACGCATCTCCCAGAGCGTTCGTTCCGCTGGCCACTATCCAGACATGCGCACAACGCTCGCATTCTACTGCCTGCGACGCAAAACCGGTAGGACCGCGCCACCTGCCGACAAAGGACCTAAGATCGGTCGGCGCCAGTTCGCAAGCGGTCCACAACGGCCCGGTTTTTCGCTACAATTGGGACTTCTTCATTCGCCCGACGTGTCCGCTGAATGAGAACGTGTAAGTTAAGCGGCCGTTGAGCTGCACAGGTTCCGAACGTGTTTCCACGTTTCGAGCTGGTGTTGCTACGCGATCATCGCTGATCCCAAACCTCGGAGGCCATTCTACTATGTTACTCAAACACGCTGGTTTTTCGCGGCGACGATTCTTGAAATACGTTGCCGGTGCAAGTTCGGCGGTTATGGCACCGCAGATTATTCCGTCGACGGCACTTGGCAAGAACGGAGCCGTCGCACCGAGTGAACGGATCGTGATGGGAGGTATCGGGATTGGGAATCGCGGTGGATACGATTTGGGAATCTTTCTGAGCCAACCGGAAGTACAGTTCGTGGCGATTGCGGACGTCCGCCGGATTCGCCGTGAAGCGGTCAAGAAAATGGCGGATACGAAGTACGCCAACCGGGACTGTGCCATGTATTGGGACATGTTCGAGTTGCTGGCGCGCGATGATATTGATGCGTGTTTGATCGCGACGGGAGATCGCTGGCATACGCAGGCGTCGATCGAAACGGCGCGCGCTGGGAAGGATATGTACTGCGAGAAACCTTGCTCCATGACGATCTCCGAGAGTCGCGATCTGGCAACCAATATCGCGCGCTACGGCCGAGTCTATCAGGCCGGAACTCAGCGGCGCAATATCGCCAATTTCATGCTCGCTATTCACTTGGCCCATAGCGGCAAGCTCGGCAAACTCCATACCGTGCATGCCAACACGCTCAACCCCGCCACGAGCAAGGTGTGGCTGGAAGCGCAGGACACACCGCCCAAAGTAGAAGTCAACTGGGATCGGTGGCTCGGCCCCACTCCATGGCGACCCTATAACGAAGCATACGTTCGCGGTCGGTGGCGCGGCTACTTCGACTTCCATGGTGGTGGGATCCTGGAATGGGGTGCACACACGGTAGACCTTTGCCAGTGGGCCAATCAGGCAGACGGCACGGCTCCGGTCGAGTACGAACCGGATGGGTCTGACGTGATCGCTCATTACGCCAACGGGGTTAAACTGGTGATGCGCGAGAAAGGTTGGCTCGGGCTTGGCACCTGCTCGGTGCGGTTCGAGGGAGACGAAGGATGGGTCGAAACGGGCGACAGCGGACGGATTGAAATGTCACCGGCCAAACTGCGTTCCGAAAAACGCATCTTCTCGGTGGTTGGCACAACGCCAACCGCGCACATTCAGGAATTTCTGCGCTGCGTCAAATCGCGTCGCAAACCGGCCGGTGACGCGGCGACGGCTTGCCAATCGCATATCGCATGCCACGCCGCCTACGTTGCCTGGCAGCTGGGGCGACCCGTGAAATTCGACCCGATGAAGGATGCGTTCCTCGGCGATGAAGAAGCGAACCGCATGCGCACGCGAGCACTGCGACAACCGTGGCACGCGTGAGCCACGGTGGCCCCTGCTGTGCGCTGGCCGTACTGTGCGCTGGCCTTGCGAAGTAAATATTGATAATCCATCCGGTGGAGATGACGTAATGCGTGCTACAAGAACACTTCTTCTGGTTATTCTGTTCGGTTTTTGCCTGCAGCTGTTTGCGACGGCTGCGTTGGCGCAATCGACGCAAACGAAGCAGGCGTCACAAGCAAAGACGGAACAGCTTTTGAAACTCGTGCAAACTGGCAACTTGACGGCCGAGAAAGCCGCCGCGTTTGAGGAACTGGCCGTTTACGGCACCAATAAAGTGATTCCCATCCTGGCGCCGATGTTGGCCGACAAACAGCTTGCCCACTACGCTCGCTATGCCCTGCAAGCCAACCCCGATCCGGCAGTAGACGAACTCTTTCGTGAAGCGCTTAAGACACTCAAGGGTGACCTGCTGATTGGCGTGATCAATTCGATCGGTGTCCGCAAGAACGCCGATTCACTCAAGGCCTTACAAGACTTGCTGTCGAACGATTCTCCCAAAGTGATCGAAGCCACTGCGACGGCGATTGGCGCGATTGCTACGGGTGAAGCTTCCGACATATTGCAAACGGCACTGACGAGTGCTGGCGACGCGTCGCGATATGGTATTGCGCGCGGCTGCCTTGTTTGTGCCGAGAACATGGCGAAGACGAATCAAACGGACGCGGCGGTTGCGATCTACGACCTGGTTCGCGCAGCGGATATACCGAATAATCTCAACATGGCCGGCCTCCGTGGCGCGATACTCGCACGGCAAGCTGCGGGAGTTGAGCTACTGGTTGAGCAACTGGCATCGGATGATCTCGACGCCGTCAATGTTGCTCTGCGAGTGGCACGAGAATCGGACGACCCCAAAGTATTGCAAGCGATCGTCGCAAACCTCGACAAGTTGCAGGACAAGAGTGTGGCTCTGGTATTGCTTGCTTTGGGCGATATCGGAAATTCGTCAGTGGTTCCACTGCTGGTGAAGGCTGCCAGTGCGGAATCAAATGGCACTCGACTCGCTGCCATCCGCAGCTTGCGCAAGATCGGTGACGTTGCCGCCGTCGCTACACTTTGGAAAGCCGCGTTAAGCCCCGACCCTCGTATCACGACAGAAGCCATCGCCGCTTTGGTCGCGATCCCGGGCGCAAAAGCGGATGCGGCCATTGTCGACGGCCTGAAATCGAAGAACGTCGCGGAACGTGAACTGGCGTTGAACGTGATTGCCCAGCGACGTATCACGTCGGCGGTTCCACAACTGTTGCAAATCGCCCAAGAGAACGACAGTGACATGCGGCTATTGGCCATTCACGCGCTGGGCGAAACGGCACCGCAGGGCGAGTTGTCGACACTCGTCAAGTGGGTCATTGCCGCACGTGACGACAACGAGAAGGCGATCACAGCACGCGCGCTGCAAGCCGCTTGTGCGCGTTTGCCGGACCGCGATGCCTGTGCCAGCCAGTTGACCGGCAGCTTGGCTTCCGCAACGGATGCGGCGAAAACGACACTGCTGGAGCAACTTGGCGCCATGGGTGGGCCCGATGCACTGCAATGCCTGGCTGATTGTGCCAAGGACTCGAGTCCCGACACGCAAGATGCTGCTACGCGGATCTTGGGAACGTGGATTGGTTCGGATGTGGGCCCCGTTCTGCTTGAACTTGCCAAGACGATCGAAAACAACAAGTACAAGATCCGTGCGCTGCGTGGCTATATCCGTATTGCCAGTCAATTTGGGCTTCCGCACGAGGACAAGATGGCCATGTGCCAGAATGCACTCGACGTTGCCCAGCGTGACGACGAACGCCAGTTGGTCTTGACCGTACTGGAGCGAAACCCCTCGGCGACTTCGCTCGGCTTGGCGGTCACGATGCTCGACAATCCCAATCTCAAGAACCGGGCGGCCAAGGTTGCGTTGTCGATCTCGCAGCGTTTGATCGAGGAGGAGCCGAAACCGGTCGCCGACGCGATGCAGAAAGTGTTGGACGCCAAGGTCGGTGCCAAGCTGATGGAACGGGCCAGGGGTTATCTCAAACGTGCGAAGCAAGGTTAGCCTTCACTCGCCATTTCAGGAGCCGACTTGACTTGCCGATTCCACTGGCATAGCTTGGGCGACTTGGAGTTCCGGTACCCTGGCGCAAACTGAGCGTGTTCAATGACAAAGAAAACGGTACGAGCTGGCATCGTAGGTGCCGGGTTTTCGGCGAATTTCCACTTCGAGGCGATGCGCCGCGTTTACGGCACGAATGTCGAAGTGATGGGAGTTTACGCGCTCGATCCGCGGCAGACGGCCGAGTTCGCGGCGCAGCGAGGGATCCGCGCATATGAATCGCTTGACGCGTTGCTTGACGATGTCGACGTGATCCACTGTTGTGTACTGGTTGCCGGGCACGAGGAAGTGGCGGTGGCGGCGCTGCAACGCGACAAGTTTGCCATTGTCGAAAAGCCGCTGACCGGGTACTTGGGTGACGGCAGCGATGCGTTCCATGGTGACACATTCCCGAAACAAGACGCGTTGGATCATGGTCTGGCGAGTGTCGAGCGAATGCTGGAGGCCGAGAAGAACAGCAAAGGGCGAATCCTTTACGCCGAAAACTGGGTTTATGCTCCGTCGATTCAGAAGGAACGCGAGGTACTTGAAAAGACCGGCGCCCAGATCTTGTGGATCCATGGCGAAGAGGCTCATTCAGGCTCGCATAACCCCACCTATGCCTACTGGAAACATTCCGGTGGTGGCGTGATGATCGGCAAGGGGTGTCATCCCTTGGCTGCGGCACTCTATTTGAAACGCGTGGAAGGGCGTGCCCGGGACGGCAATCCAATCCGGCCGCGCGCCGTGTCGGCACGTACTCATGCACTGACACGCATGTCTAACTTTCGCGACGAAGGGCACATTCGACGCGACTATTACGATATTGACGACTTCTCGATGATGCACGTGGTTTTTCAAGACAATACGATTGCTACCGTATTCGCCTCCGACATTATTCTCGGCGGGATCCATAACTGGCTGGAAGTTGCGACGAACAATCACCGCACGATTTGCAATATCAATCCAAATACGGCAATGCAAGTCTATAATCCGGCGGAAGCGAATTTCAAAGACATCTACACGGTTGAGAAGACAGAAACAAAACAGGGCTGGACCAACATGCCGCCCGACGAGGACTGGTTTACGGGGTATCCGCAAGAAATCGAGGCGTTCTACCGAACCATCGCTTACGGCGACGATGTGGAAAGTGACAGTTTTCTTGCCGCCGATTCGATTTCGACGATCTACAGCGCGTATCTTTCCGCCGAGCGGAAAGGGGCGGAAGTGGACGTAAGGACCTATTCGTAACGTTATTCGTCCGCCGCCTGTTTGGCGGAGGGCACCTTCCGTGCTACTAGCGGCACCAAGCTCGGTCTGTTGCGCATCGATCAGTGACCAACGGGAGCGGGTCATTGCGGTGCGAGCGGTAGCTCATGGTGGGTGGGCGGCCCAGCCGTCTCGCGAGCAATGCGGTCGCATTCTGGAGTAGACAATATGACAAACGAGCAATGGGAATTGTTGCTGGAAGTCATTCGTGGCGCGGAGGTCGCTCCGCTGCCCGTGGGACTGATCATTGACAGCCCCTGGCTGCCCGGTTGGGCGGGCAGAACCATCATGGACTACTACGCCAGTGAGACCTGTTGGATGGATTCGAACCTGCAAGTGATCCGACAGTTCCCCGAGGTGATGTTTCTGCCCGGATTCTGGTCTGAGTTCGGTATGTGCACCGAGCCGGTCAGCTTCGGCGCCAAGGCTGTTTTTCACGAGGACGACTTTCCCTTCGCGGAACCTGTCTCAACCGACTTGAGCAAGCTGGCCGCGTTGGAAACTCCTGACCCGCGCAAAGATGGTTTGACACCGTTTGTGCTCAAGCGACTCTTGCATGGCCAAGCGCAGATCGAGCAGTCGGGGCACGCAATCCGCTTCGCAGTCGCTCGGGGGCCCTTGAATATCGCGGGATTCCTCTCTGGAAACACCGAACTGCTGGTCGGCATGAAGGTCGAACCCGATCTTGCGCACGCGGTGATCGACAAAGTGACCACGTTTCTAGTCGATTGGATTCAGCACCAAGCGGCTAGTATTCCCAGCATCGACGGAGTTCTGATCCTGGACGATCTGGTTGGCTTCCTGGGCGACGAGGATTTTCAAGAGTTTGCCAAGCCCTACTTGAAACGTGTCTTTGATGCAGTCGAAACGAGCGTGCGGTTTTTTCACAACGACGCGCAAGGACGTATATGCGCGCCGCATTTGGCGGACATTGGGATCAACTTGTTCAATTTCTCGTACGAACACTCCATGACGGATATGCGGCAGTGGGTCGGCGATGAAGTGACATTGTTTGGCAATATCCCACCACGTGATGTTTTGGCACGCGGGACTCCGGATGACGTGCGTCAATCGGTGCGGGACGTATTGGACGAATTAACAGACCGCCGTCGCGTCATTCTTTCGTGCGGTGGCGGTATGCCGCCGGGCGTGACAACCGAAAATATCGAAGCATTCGTAGAAGCCGCTGCCGGCGGCAAGTGACAGCGCAACGCAACCAAACGCATTGAAAGACTCGCCAAGAGGTTTGACGCATGGTACAGGACACGAATAGTAACTCGGGTGCGAGCGCGAAGGATGTGGAACGAGAACGGCAGCTGATTCTCGATTCCAAAGCCAAAGGGCGTTTGGCGACACTCGGCGCTTACGGGCGGCTGTCGGGCCCCGGATGGTTGCAGAGTGCGATCACCCTCGGCGGCGGTTCACTCGCCGGAAGCCTCTACCTGGGCGTGCTTGGCGGTACTACTCTGCTCTGGGCCCAACCAGTCGCGATGATTCTGGGCGTCATCATGCTGAGCGCCATTGCCTATGTTGCACTTTCCACGGGCGAGCGTCCATTTGACGCGATCAACCGTCACGTGAATCCGGTCCTCGGGTGGGGATGGGCAATCGCAACACTGCTGGCCAATCTCGTCTGGTCGCTGCCGCAGTTCAGTCTTGGTGCTGCGGCACTGCAACAGAACTTGATGCCCAACATTCTGGGTTCGGAAGCGCTGCCCGACGTGATGGGCAAGCTGCTTGCCTGCGGCGGCATTCTGGTGGTCAGCATGATCGTGGTCTGGTTCTACGACAGTGGCCGCAAGGGGATTCTGCTATTCGAGTTCCTGCTGAAGATCGTGGTCGCGGTCATTGTTGCTTGTTTCTTCGGGGTCGTTGTCAAAATGGGACTGACCGGCGAGGGGTTACATTGGTCGCAAATCGCCAGCGGCTTTATTCCCGACTTCAAGATGTTCAATTCCCCCGCGAGTGCGTTCGAAACGTATATCGCCACCGTCACGCCTGAGTTCCAGAGTTTCTGGACCGATATCATCGTCGGTCAGCAACGTGACGTCATGATTACGGTGACCGCGACCGCGGTTGGTATCAACATGACGTTCTTGCTCCCCTATTCCATGTTGAAACGAGGCTGGGACAAGGACTTCCGTGGTTTGGCCATCTTCGATCTTTCGACCGGACTGTTCATTCCTTTTATCCTAGCCACCAGCTGCGTCGTGATCGCCTCGGCCAACCAGTTCCATGCAAAAGCACCGGCCGGGTTCCTTGGCGAGAAAGACGCGTCGGGGAATCTGATCGTGCCTTCGGCCGCATTGGTGACGAAGTACGAGAGGATCGCCGAACAACGAGTCCAGCAAGAAGTCGGTGACGAGGCGTTCAAGCAGTTTACGGCCGAACAAAAAAAGCAGGCGGTTGACGCGCTACCCGAGGCCGATCGGCGCATGGCCGCGATGTTAGTCAAGCGAGACGCGTTTGATCTCGCGAATTCACTTGCACCGCTGACCGGTGATGTGTTTGCTCAGTACATCTTCGGTATCGGTGTCGTTTGTATGGCGGTGTCGAGTATCATCATCATGATGCTTACGAGTGGTTTCGTCGTGTGCGAGATTTTCGGACTGGAATCGAAAGGAGTACCGTATCGTCTGGGTACCATGTTGCCAGCCATCGCGGTGTTCGCCCCATTCATTTGGACCGGAGGCAAAGCGCAATTCTGGCTGGCTGTGCCGACTTCCATTTTCGGCATGACGCTGATCCCAATTGCCTATTGCACATTCCTGTTAGTGATGAACCAGGAAAAACTGCTCGGCAAAAACATGCCTCGCGGCAGGAACCGCGTGATCTGGAATGTGCTGATGGTGTTGGCGATCGCATGGACCGGTTTCGGCAGCATGTATGCGGTCTGGTCCAAGGCGGGCTGGTATGGAATGGCAGCCGTCTTCGCATTCATCGCTCTGGTGATTATCGTCCACTTCGCCCGACGAAGCGATGCGAGTGATGCGTAACGCGATCACACCTGCTGTGGCATGTGCTCTTCCAGGAATCGAAAAGCAGAGTCCTCGTCGCACTGACGTAGGACATTCTCCGGGCGTTCGCTCCATTGCGCTCGACCGGTAAACTCGCAGCCGACACGAAACACCAGATTGCCGCAGAACTCGATCATTTCAAAATGTTTGACGTTCGCCGTAAGGTATACGACGTTCGGCACAATACCGAGCTCGACTACCAGGCTGTTGCAAGTGGGGCGGTTTTCGATGTAGAAGGCGAAACCGGCTGGCGAGATATCGACACAGCGGACAGTGCAAAACGCGTCGGACGCGGGCATTTGACCGTCCTGCGATTCCGCGATTCGCTGTTCAACACCAAACGAGTGCCGGATGGTGGCGCGTTTCTCTTGCATGGACTGATCCACAGCTGATTCCAGACAGGACGATTACACGTCCCTTGCTCGGCAAACCGATGGACGACACCCACCCTACGCGGGGGAGGAGCCGCCCGTCTTGGCAGGAAAGTCTAGCTCCGCGCATCGCCATGGTCAAATGCTCGGCTCATCCAAGGGAGGGCGTGCAGGTGAGTTTAACCGCAATCCCAGAGGAGCATCCTGAAAAAGCGAGTTTGCATACCGGACATGGTGTGTAGGGATAATACGCTTGCGTGGCGCATTGTGGGTGCAGTGAACTTTTTCAGGATGCTCTGCCGGGATGCGCACTGGCAGGAGGCGTTCACATGACTCGTCCCCGCTTGCCAACGGTACCGGCCCCCGCCCCGGTTGGCACGTTGCTGGACGTTGCTTGCTACACGTAGGACCTCACGTGGCGTGGAGTAAGAGTGTGTCTTCGGATTCGTGTCTTCGGATTCGGATGTGGATACTGCCTCAACTCGCCGACCTTCAGCGCGCACGCCGCCGCCGCTAACGGGCGCGTAAGGAAGCCGTCACACCGACGCGAACCACCCCGAGATGCCACACGCGCGTTCAACGCGCCGCGGCTCTGGCGCAGCGGTTAAACGTCAAGAGACTCTCTATTGGCACACGGCTAGTCACTGTCCGAAGCGTCACTGTCCGAAGCGTCACGTTCAGGCGGATCGTCGGTAGTCTTCGGTTTTGAATAAGTTCGCACGTCGCGCGCCAATCCGATCGCTTTCAGCAACCGGATGTTCATGTAGGTCGGATCGCACTCCCACCAACGGTGTCCATGCGCGGCGGAGACGGGATAAGCATGATGATTATTGTGCCAGCCTTCGCCACCGGTCAGCAATGCGACCAGCCACTGGTTCGTACTGTTTTCGCGCGTGTCGTAGTTCCGATATCCCCAGATGTGACAGACGGAATTCACGGCCCAAGTCGTATGCCAGGAGAACAACGTGCGACCAACGACTCCCCAAACGAACCAGCTGAGTCCCAGCTGTACCGCGCCGAAATAATTGTCCGTTTGCACCCAGCCGACGATCAACCCGATTCCGACCAAGAGGGCAACGTGCACGAAATAGAACACGACCCACAACCGGTAACGCTCGATGTTCAAGTAGAAACGGTCTTTGAGGATATCGGGCGCATAACGATGATAGAAATCGACTTTACTGAAGTCTTCGTTTTCATGGATCAACCATCCCATGTGTCCCCACCAGAACGTGACCCACGGACTATGGGGATCCGGTCGCTCGTCGGTAAACTGATGATGTCGCCGATGAACGGCCACCCAGCGTGCAGGCGAATCCATCAGTGTGCAAATACCAAGCACGACGAACGTTCGCTCGAGCCACTTGGGCAACGTCAGCCCCCGATGGGTCAATGTGCGATGATAGCAGAGCCCGATGCCGAACCAATCGAAGATGAAATGTAGGATCGGTATCAGTGCCAAACCACTCCAACTGAAGAACCATGGCACCAACAGCAACGGCGCGGCGGCATGGAACAGAATAAAGGGGATAAGGTAGGTGAGGATCAAGCGGTCCCCGACTCCAGAGGGCCGCTTGATGTGGCTACGCAGAGGCGGCTCTCCCGCACCGTCATTCTTGTGCCCAGAGTCGTATCCGACATCAGCACCAGCTGCCAACGATTCGCTTTTTCGCATGTGGACGAATGCTTCCCCGATATGCCAAAGTTTCTGTAGATCGGCCTCGCAACGTCTCCGTTGCAAGGGGTGCGTTCCGACATGCTTGCGTAATACGGTAGCGGATTGGTCTGGCCGTGGCCAGTCGTGCCCCCGGAGTGGGAGCGAGCCCTGTGAAAGCGTTGTTCTTCAATCGCCGACCCATTGTGCCTTCCGTGAGGCGACATTCCTGCGGGATCGCCTCTTCATCAGCGTCCATTTGTGTTTATCAGCGGTCCCCTTTCTGAATGTGCCGATCGCGTCCTCCTTTCCCTGAACGGCAGCGTTTTTCTCGGGCCATATTTCAGTGGCTCTGGCCCCTCGCTCTGGGGCCCCTCGCTCTGGTATCCTGTGGCGGTAGCAACGCGCCATGTTTCAGGGCACCATGTTTCAGGGCACCATGTTTCAGGTCTGTCAACTCTCAGAAAGGGAACAACGAGATGAACGGTCGATCGAAAATGTGGTCGAGTACCGTGGGGATCCTGCTCGCAGTGTCGCTCGCCTTTTCGTCGGCAGGAGCTGACGACAATTGGCCTCAATTCCGTGGCCCACAGTCGCGCGGTATATCGGATAACCCGGCCTTGCCCGACCACTGGTCGGCCACGGAAAACGTCGCTTGGAAAACGGATATTCCGGGACGTGGATGGTCGTCACCGGTGGTTTGGGGCGAGCACCTGTTCTTGACGACCGTGATCAACACGGGCACGTCCGAAGCTCCCAAGAAGGGACTCTATTTTGGCGGCAACCGGCCCGATCCTCCCGACGCGGTACATCAATGGAAGGTGTTCTGCCTGAACCTGCAGACCGGCGTCATTGAGTGGGAGCGCCAAGTGCACCAAGGCAAACCGACGACGTCAATTCACTTGAAGAACAGTTACGCTTCGGAAACCCCCGTCACGGACGGTCATCACGTCTATTGCTATTTCGGCAACGTGGGTCTCTTCTGTTTCGACATGCAAGGCGATCTCCTTTGGGAAAAACGATTCAAGCCACGCAAGACACGATTCGGTTGGGGAACTGCGGCTTCGCCCGTCTTGCATAACGATCGCATCTACGTCGTCGACGACAACGATGAAGATTCGTTCCTGCTGGCATTGGACAAGAATAGCGGAAAAGAGGTGTGGCGTGTTGCTCGGGACGAGAAGAGCAATTGGTCGACACCTTACATTTGGACAAACGACCAACGCACGGAGATTGTTACGTTGGGAAGCGACAAAGTCCGTTCGTACGACCTGAAAGGCAATTTATTGTGGTCGCTTGAGGGAATGTCGAGCATCACGATCGCCACGCCATACGAAGCGAGTGGTTTGCTCTATATCAGTTCGGGGTATGTTGGCGATCGGACGAAGCCGATCTACGCGATTCGCCCAGGTGCCGAGGGCGACATTTCGCTGACCGGAAAAGAGACGAGCAACGAGTTCATCGCCTGGTCGCTACCCAAGATGGGACCCTATAACCCATCGACGTTGACGTATCACGATCGACTCTACGTGTTATACGACTTTGGTCTGTTGGCGTGCATGAACTCACGCGATGGTACCATCATCTATGATCGGACGCGGATACCACGTGGACGCGCTTTCACGGCATCGCCGTGGGCGGCCAATGGCAAGCTATTCTGCTTGAACGAGGATGGTGTGACGTTTGTGCTCCGCGCCGGTGACGAATTCGAGGTGCTCTACAAGAACACACTGGCCGAAGATGACATGGCCATGGCAACGCCGGCACTGGCCGGTGACCGGTTGTTGATTCGGACGTCCGCGCGAGTGTACTGCATCCGCAAGACTTCGAACGGTCAGTAAATGAGCCTGACAAGGGCACAGCGGAATCGGTGCTGGGAATCGGTGCTGGGAATCGGTGCTGCACGAACAATTTCGCTGCCCCCTGGGCGTGGGCTGACGAAAATGCTCTTGGCGGGCTCTTTCTGCTAACCGAACGCATCGGCACGGGGGGGGCATGGGAATGGGGCTTCGATTGTTGAGGCCGTCCGGGCCAAAAAACGGTCGATGATCTGTGGCATTGGCGCCGGAGAAGTGCGGTGCGACACCTGCTATTTGCTGCGAGACTCATCAAGTGCAGAGGGGCGCAGCAAGCCCTGAGCACGACTTCCCTCCAGTTTCACCAAACACCACCGTTTCATTACGCCAACCTGAGTGGCTCCGGCCCCGTACCGAACAACCCCGTACCGAACGGGCTCGAAAGGAAATACCACGCGTGGATCCGGAGATACGTCAGATCGCGATGGCTGCCGGCAAACGGCTGAAACAGCGTCTTCGCACTGCCGATCAACAATGGCAGCAAGTCGCCTCTCAGGGACGACTTGACCTGGCGGTTGCCGAGGCGCTTGACGAAGCCATGAACGCCTTACGGCAAACGGACCTTTGGGGTCCCGGCAACCGCATGGCTTCGAATGAGTTTTGGCAGGAAGCCGAATCATGGTTGCGCCATGGCGCTTTACAGGTGCGCGCACGCACGAAACCGCGTGGCTATGCTGGCGACTTCGTCATGTTGCGCAGCATTTGCGAGCTGACGCGTTGCGATCACCCGTTGGGCGGCGCGATGGACCAGTACTTCCTGAACGAAGCCGCTCCCCGTGCTGTCAGACAACGGACAAACCTGGTCGCTGAGCGTTTGGTGCAACGTTGTGGCCGATTCCCCAACGCGCCGTTGCGGATCGTCAGTGTCGGCAGCGGGCCGGCCATCGAATTGCAGCAGGCTTTGCAAGCTCTGGGACGCGAGGAGCGCCACCGAGTACGCATTACGTTGCTTGACCTGGACCAACAGGCTCTCGACTACGCCCGCGAAACACTACTGCCGATGTTGGACTGCGCTGAGCAGTTGAAGGTGCTTCGTGTCAACCTTGCCCGATTGTCCGGCAACGCCAGTATTGCCGCTGAACTTGCTCCGGCCGACTATCTGTTTTGCCCAGGCTTCTTTGACTATCTGGACACCGACGCCGCAGCGACGATGTTAGACCTGTTTTCGCGCAGCTTGGCTCCTGGTGGCGAGATGACGGTGTTCAATTTCGGGCCAGCCAATCCGAGCCGTGCTTACATGGAGTGGATAGGCAATTGGTACCTGACCTACCGCGATGAAGCCGCGATGTGGCAACTGGCCGATACCGTGGACTGTGCCGGCAACTGGGACGTGCACAGTATCGAACAAGGTACGCTGATCGAATTGACGATGCGTCGCGACGCGTGATAACGACCTCTTTCCCGCTTCGTATCTTGGTCGCGCGTCCCGTGCGGAAGGGCGCTAATCCTAACTTGAATGGCCAAAAACTCTCTTCGCCGTTGCCCTGATTGAACTTAGCCCTGATTCGAAATGCAGAAACCGTTACACGAAAAAGAAACTGGTGTTTGTGCAAGTCGTTGAATTACATACAGTTGCG
>JAJRVM010000085.1 GCA_024277285.1 Planctomycetota bacterium | reverse complement strand
TCTCGCAGCTTGACCGTGCCGGTCACTTCCAGCAAGCGGTCCGCCAGTGTGCTCTTACCGTGGTCAATGTGGGCGATAATGCAGAAATTTCGGATGTGTTGGCAATCTATCTGATTCATACGAAGAACTTTGGAAAATCGTTGACACCGTTGTTGAGCGGCCTGCGGAACGATGCGTCAAGCAAGCGAAAAAATGGCGTTCCTGGCCGCAAAACTCAGGCCGACGCCAGCGCGCGCCATGAGCGGCTTGATGGTAGAGGCCGGTGGCCCCGATGCCAAGGTGCAGTGCCCCAGTGTTGTCCCACAGTGCAGTGCAGACGAACGCAGTGCGGACCGAGCCAGTAGGCAAACCTTGGCTGGACAGCACCATGAACCCGTCCAACGGTGGCCGACCGATGACGAATGACGAAATACCCAATGACCAAAAAAGGACGAAATCCAAAGCACCAGTGCCATTTGCGATGTGTCACTGCACAGATCGTCTGATGGAAGAGCCTTCGACATGCGTCGTTCGGGCATCTCTCGTCATTGGTAATTCGGCATTTGCGGCCAAGCGCGATTACAAAGTGACGCGGTTGAACTAACCTCCGTTTCGCAGCGCAGCGCGGGAAATGCCGGCCGCTCCTATGTATCCGGCGTCGCCGCCAAGACTGGCGTAGTCGATCAACGTGTTCTTGGCCACCACGTCGAATGCTCGGCTCCTGAATTCCTCGTCGACTCGCTGCAGGAACTTTTTTCCCACAACGTGATCGCGGCCGCCAAAATTCATGGCACCGCCAAGGATTACGGCCCCCGGGTCGATTGTGTGGACAAGTGTCACAATTCCAATGCCCAAGTAGGTGGCAGATTCCAAGATGACTTCAAGCGACAGTGCGTCATCGCGCTCGGCTTCTTCGCACAGCATCAGTGTGGTCAGTTCTTCGCCTGTTTCGAGCCGCTTTGTCAACGCGCTTTCGCGCCCTTCCTTGAGGAGTTGTTCGGCCCGTCTAGACACCGCGCTGGCACTGGCGTAGGCCTCAAGCTCGCCGCGCCCTCCCCCCCAGACACAGAGCCGCGCATCGGGACGCGAATCGACGATGATGTGGCCGCATTCGGCACCAAAACTGTTGACTCCCTCGATGGCCATGTCGTTGACGATGATCCCACCCCCCACCCCCGTCCCGAGGGTCAGCATGATCATACTTTTCGATTGTTTGCCACTGCCGATCCAGTACTCGCCGTAGGCAGCTGCATTTGCGTCGTTCGTAAACGCCACCGGTAGGTCAAGTTCCTTGGCCAACGCGTCGCGGATCAGAAAATGACGCCAATGGGGGAGATTGGTGGGGTCCAGGATCAAACCGTTGGGGATATCCATCGGTCCGGGAGTACCCAGTCCGGCCGCTTCAAAGTCATCCGCAGCGATGCCCAGTTCGGCCATCTCTGCCCGGATCGCCTCGCCGGCTCGAGAAATCAACCCCTGCGGTCCTTGCTCTTCGATCGTCGGTATCGACATGTATCCCAACGTCTGACCAGAATTGTCAACGATCCCGATCTTTGTGTTGGTGCCGCCAACATCAATGCCTATGAAATAGGGTAGTTGAGATTTCTCGATCGGGGTAATCGGTTGCATGCAGTCGACCTAAACGTAAAGAAGGCGAGAATTAAAACCAGTGCCAGTATAGACTTTCGGCCGATTTGCATCAATTGGCACTCGTCCCCAGTCGGGGAGCAAAATAATCAGTAAACCCCCACGAGCAGGGGCGTTTCTATGGCCGTCGCAAGCCTATAATCGAAGCAACGTGAAGGTCGGGAAAGCCATGTCTCGGCGGCGGCGAAAGATGGCCACCTAAGTCGTTCGGTGTCTGGCTGCAGCCGTTTTCATTGCGTGGCCGTCTTCGGCGCGCGGCAGTGTCCTCGCGCGTGCCGAGTGACTTTGTTGAGAGCTGCGACGTTGAGACCTGCGACACGACTGGGCAGAGACACGACTGGGCAGACGCGAACCGGCACACACAGCTTTGGAGTTCTAGCGGTGCAGCAAAAAAGCAAAATACTGTTGGCCGTGATGGCAAGTGTGATCTTTTGGGAGTGGGGAGCCAATGCGCACTGGGCGGTTGCGGCCGAACCGGAGCTGCCAACCCATATGTCGCTGGTTCGTCAGTTGGGAGCGACGTCATTTGCGCAGCGTCAGAGTGCGGCCAGGAAATTGCTGGCGATTGGCGTCACGGCGAAACCGGCGTTGGTCCAGGGAATGCACCAGGAGGATCTCGAAATCCGACTTGGAGCACATCGGATTCTGGTGCAGGTCTTGCAGAGTGATTTTGATGGGCGAATTGCCGCCTTTCTTGATGCCCGGGGCGGTGACGGCGCTCATGACCTTCCGGGCTGGCACCTGTTTCGGGACCAAGTGGGGGACACGCCCATCACCCGCCACCTGTACGCCGATATGTTGCGTACCGAACAAGACCTGATTGAGGCACTCGCCCGAAAAGACGTCGCGTTGGAGCGGATGCTGATTGATCGGGCTCAGTTTTTGACATCGTCAAACATGGTATTCAATGGACGACGTATCTCGGTGACGGGGCCAACTCTCGCCACCGTTCTCTTGATTGGCACTCAAACGCTCAAGACACCGGCGGCCGAGTCCGCAAAACGTTCGCCGAGCACCGTGACCAGCCGCATTGCCGCCCTCTTGAACTCATCGACCACACGATCGACGATCCAGCAAGGGGCGTATTCGCCGTTGATCCGAAAACTACTGGCCGGTTGGATTGACGAAATTGGAGACTCGCAGCAGCAATACGGATGGTCTTACGCCATGCAATTGGTCTTGAAATATGATCTGCGCGAACAGGGCCCACGCATTGCGAAGAAGGTGCTCGATAATCCAGGTAACAGCTCCAGTGCCGTGCCGTATGCAGCCATCTTGCTAGGACGGTTTGGGACGGTGAAGGATGCAGCGCGATTGGAATCGCATTTGGCGAACACGCAGGTGTTTCACACTTGGAGCAACACTCAGCTCAAGAAGGAACCGATTCGCATCCAGGTGCGCGACGTGGTCTTGGCGATGTTGATCCGCTTGCATGGCGAAGATCCGTCGGCCTATGGGTTCAAGCTCTTGCAAGCCGACGAACAGATGATCTACAAGGTCTACACCATGGGATTCCTGAAGGATTCGCAACGCGAGGCGGCGTTTGCCAAGTGGAAGGCCCGGCCCCAGCGGGGCAATGAGGCTCAGCGCGCAAAGGGTGGGAACGCGAACGCAGCCAAACCGAAGGCCGCACAGGTGCCCAAGCTGGCAGAACCTCCCGTGGCGGGAAACGATGCCGATGGCAAATGAAAGGGAGACCACTTGTCGGGTCCCCGTTTGCCAATTGGCGGGCGAACGAATTGAATCGAAAGGACTATCTGCCGATTGCCCGCCGCACCGACTGGGGGGTGACATACGCGTCAAACATTGATTCCAGCTGGTTGAGGCGGGAATCGAGCCAATCGGCAAAATTCTCGGCTCGATTGGCATCGAGCAACGCGTGCCCGCTGCGAAGCGTGGCATCGTCCAATTCGCGGACCAATGCGGGGGTGGAGAGAGCGGAAGGGTTTTGCGGTGTTTTCATGGTAGAAGTGCCTCCGCAACTGGAAGTTGCCGTTATGGGGCCGTTGCTGTTGCTTCGGGAGGCATCAGGTGCATTCCGCATGCCAAACGCTTGCGGAACGCCGTCTTTAGAGACGTAAGCAGTGTGGTGTATACACCTTAAGTCGCCATGTTGGATTCCGTTCCGATGACGTCTTACGGTGAAATGTGTTGCGTTTTTACGGCGCACGCGTCGCAAAATGGCGCTTCGCGTCCTTATCACTTATTGATCGGCTTGCCATACCCCGGTGGCTTGGCCTTTCTGTTTTGGCTGTCAAGGTTTGCGCCGTTTATGTCGAGTGCTGTCAGGGAGTTGCGAATTCGACAAATAATTTCTCCTAAGACAAATAAACCCAGGGCGCAGGCGAATTAGAAGGCGTGGAAGCAACGCACGGGCAGCGTCGCTCAAAAATTGTATGGAAACTCAAACGAACCAGATGCGGCAAGTAGACCACAATATCGAGGAGGATAGGAAGATGATTAAGAAGACGCTGTTTGTGGGGGCTGCGGTCCTACTGTTGGGCGCACTGTTTGCTGGTGGAGGGATGGTGAGTTACGTTACCACGGCGGTTGACAGGGTTGGTGACCAATTCAAGAGCAACGTGCCGGTGAAATTCGAGATTGAGCGGGCGCACCGCATGATCAAGGATCTTGCGCCTGAGATCGAACGCAACATGCACTTGATCGCTCGGGAAGAGGTTGAGATTGCGAAGCTTGAGCGCGCATTGGAAAAGAACGAGAAGCAGTTGGCGAAATCGCGCGGTGAGATCCTGCGGCTCAAAGGTGATTTGGAATCGGGGAACAGCCATTTTGTGTATGCCGGGCGTAGCTATTCGTCATTCGAGGTAAAGACTGACTTGGCGAATCGTTTCTCGCACTTCAAGACCGCTGAGGCAACGGTTGACCAGCTGAAGCAGGTATTGCGGGCTCGTGAGAACGGTTTGCGTGCTGCCCGCGAGAAATTGGAAGGCATGTTGTCCGCCAAACGCCAGTTGGCAGTTGACATCGAGAACCTGGAAGCTCGGTTGAAGATGATCGAAGTTGCCCAGACGACGAGTCAGTTCAATTTTGATGACAGTCAACTGGCCCGCACTCGCGATCTGATCAGCGAGATTGGAACGCGGCTCGACGTGACGGAGCGGATGATGGACCAGCAAGTGCAGCTGGCTGACCGAATTCCACTGGAAGAAGATGGCGTGGTGGACGAGGACGTTTTGGATGCGGTCACGCGTCACTTCAGCGATCAGCCTGAGCACGAGGCATTAGCGAACTCCGATACGCACTGAGCGTATGATCAAGGCCGGGGCTCAGACGTCGAGTCTGAGCCCTTTTTTTCTGCCTGGCGCGAGTCGTCGTTCGTTGCATGAACGCATGCATGGTGCCGCGTCTTGGTGTGTGCCAAAACGCTCCACGCAGGCGACGACATCTGTTTGTGCTTGGCGCGTGTTTCTACGGTACCTCTTGGACTGGTGTGAGCGTTTGTCATGTTTCACAGCTGGCGATTCCAATTGCGCGAAGCTGAAGAAGCGGCGGAGCAAGGCCAACTTGACGAGGCTTGCGAGCTGCTCACCGGAGGCAACTTGCGTCAGTATCTGCCGGGGAAACGGCTCGGTACGAAAGTGGCCGCCTTGCTAGCGCAACGAGCTCGTCGACGCGTCATTCAGGGTGACCTGTCGGCTGGCTGGCACGATTTGCAATCCGCGCGCGGATTGGCGGGTGAGATTGATGCGGTCCTGTCAGCTCGGCAGGAGATCGTTGCGCTGGTGGTCGGTGAGGCGGAGAGTCACATTGAGCAGGGCGATCCAGCTCGGGCGTTGCGAGTGATCGAGAATTTGGAGCGGTTCCAGGTTCAAGACGAACTCTTGCGGTGGATGAAGGACGTGGCGCGGCGTCTGGAATCGGCACGCAATCTGGCTCGATGTGGAAAATTTGCCGAGGCCGAAGCACAGGCGCGAGCTGCCGACCGGATCCACCCGAAGTATGGCTTCGCCGCTCAACAAGCGGCACAGTACCATGCCCAGATCGAGCCATTTCGCAAGCAGATCGAGGCGTTGCATCGAGCGATGGCCGAGTCGTGTTGGACCGAGGCCGTGAGCCTGGCCGACGAGGTTATGGAGTTGGCGCCGGAGAGCCGATTGGCGCGCGACGTCCGCCGTCGGGCGTGGGCCAAAGTCGGAGCTCCGTTGGCCGATTCGCGTGGGCTGCAGCGCGTGGGACCGGCAGGCGGTGCCGCAGTAGTAGATGGCTGTGATTTGCAGCGTGGCGGAGCAACGCTGGCCGAACGGGCGGCGGGACCACGGTTTCTGCTATGGATTGATGGTGTCGGTGGCTACTTGGTTTGTTTGGCGGACGAAGTCGTGATAGGCCAAGCGATCCCGGATAACCCGATCGCGATACCGATTCAGGCCGATTTGTCCCGGAAGCACGCCAAAATCCACCGTCTCGGTGACGGATATGTGATCGAACCGCTTCATAAGACCTGGGTCAATGGTCAATTGGCGCGTGGCAAGACACTCTTGAGCGACGGCGACGAGATCGAGATGGCGGGGGCTGTGCGGTTGCGATTTCGCCAACCGCATGCGTTGAGTGCCTCGGCGCGGCTCGATTTCATTAGTCATCACCGGCCGCAACCGAAGGCCGACGGTGTCTTGTTGATGGCGGAATCATGTGTGTTGGGCCCGAAATGGCAAAACCACGTGATTTGTCGCGACTGGCAGGCGGATGTCGTACTGTACCGTCGCGATGGCGAGCTTTACTGTCGAGCGATGGACTCGATCGAGATTGATGGTCGCTTGTGTGACGGTCGTGGGCAGTTGGCCTCGAACTCGCATGTCAGCGGCAGCGATTTTTCTCTATCACTCGAGGAACTGTCGTGATCGCAGACGATTGCAGGCGAAAGCCGGGAGAAACTGGACAAATGCATGAGCCAGCCGCTACCCTAGATCAAGGCGGCCATCACTTGAAGGCTACGGCCGCCAAGCAACCCAATCAGCTACCGGGAACCGGTCCGATGAAGTTTGTCTACACCACTGGTGCGCGTCCACTGGACGGCTACACGATTAAGCGTGGTGTTGGCATCGGTGGGTTTGGCGAGGTCTATTTCGCCACGAGCGATGCCGGCAAGGAAGTCGCGATAAAACGCATTCAGCGCAACTTGGACGTCGAGATTCGCGGCGTGACGCAGTGTTTGAACCTGAAGCACTCGAATCTGATCGCCATTTACGACATCCGCTACGACGACATCGGCGAAGGTTGGATTGTGATGGAATTCGTCTCGGGCGCGAGCCTGAAGGACGTGATCGATCGTAATCCCAATGGCATGCCACTGGATGAAACAAAGTTTTGGTTTACCGGAATTGCCGCTGGCGTGGCCTACTTGCATGACCACGGTATCGTCCACCGCGATCTCAAGCCGGGTAATATTTTCAGTGACGAAGGCGTCGTCAAGATCGGTGACTATGGGCTTTCAAAGTTCATCTCCTGCAGTCGGCGCAGTGGGCAGACCGAGAGTGTTGGCACATTTCACTATATGGCACCCGAGATCGGCAAGGGAGTTTACGGCAAAGAGATCGATATTTATGCGTTGGGAATCATGTTGTGCGAGATGCTGACGGGTCATGTGCCTTTTGAAGGCGAGACCAGCCAGGAGATCATCATGAAACACCTGACGGCCGACCCCGACTTGCATCGCGTCCCGGTTCGGTTTCGCCGCGTCATCGAGCGAGCGCTGTTCAAGGACCCGGCCAAACGATTTCGCAGCGTGAGCGAGATGCTGCAAGCACTGCAATTCGACGCACGTCCAGACGGAGCGGCGGAGGTCGAAGTGGCGGCTCAGAGCGCGCAACGACCTGCAGCTGCAAACGCTCCTGAGACGCTCTATATCGACGACGAAGGTATTGCGACGGACGAGATCGTTTTCGGGCCGGTTGTGGAAGTGGTTGCCACGCGTGTTGAGAAGCCACCGGTGGTGCGTCCCACGGCGACGGAACAAGAGCCGATCGCTGCGGCGATTGGGGCCGGGTACGGTCGTCTGGCACATTGGTGGACGACCGCGAACATGAGCACGCCAATCAAAGTCGTATTGATCGTCGGTGCCATTCTGATGATTGTCCTCAACTCGGAATGGATCATTCCCGTTGCGATCGTTCTCGGGACCGCCTACATGTTCTACTTTGGTATCCGCGCGATCGTGGCGAATTCCAATGGCGCACAGACACAAAGCGTGCGCGGCCTCTCGGGCGAGACCACGACGGCTCGGCAACCGCGAACGGGACGGCGGCAGCGGCGGCGACAAGGTCGTAACCTTCAAGTTGCATGGCGTGAGTTGGCACGTACCAGCCTGGCACGCAAGCCGGCTAGCCAACGCATGACGGAACTGACCGGAGCGCTGCTGATGGCGGCGATCGTCTGCTCAGTGCTTTCGTTGATAATCCTGGTCGCTGGTGGGCATAACCTGGATACGTCGGTCCATACTTGGACTTTCTATGCGTGGTTGACCGTGACCAGTGTCTCGGCGTCCTGGGTGATGCTGGGGCTGACGAAATTCTGGGAAGGAACCGAAGGGGACGAAGTGCTCCGCCGGTTTATTATGATGGTTGCCGGCTTGGCGATCGGTGCCACCGCGTTTGCGGCAAGCAACATGTTGATGATCCGGCTTAGTCCAACGGAGATGTTTAATGTGTTGGGGCTACCGGCCGAAGTGATTCCCGGTGGCATGTATGCCGCGGACGGGACGCCCGGATTGACGGCGTTCCTCGCGTTCTTCGCCACGCTGTTTGTGGCACTGCGCTGGTGGCGCCAAGTCGATCCATTGCGCAAGACTCGATTCAGCCTTTTCGCCACCGTATTGTGTGTACTCGTTGCCATGTTGATTCCTTGGCAGTTGCCATGGGGATTTCTGCTAGCCGCTACGGTTTCCGTGTCGATTCAGCTTTCCGCTCCTTGGATGAACTCTTCGGAACGGGCACGGATTCGTCACGAAGCTCGAGCCGCCTAGGGTGCAGGAAAGGGAGTGTATCATGCTGTCCATCTTGACTATCTTGTTCGGGTTGTTGATCGTTGTTGCTGCGGTTGCGGCCGATCGGTCGGCACGCGCACAGCGTCCGCTTCGGGCTATTGTCCTGAATCTGATAGGGATCGGTTGCCTGGTCTTGGGGTTGGCTGCGGTCTTTTCCTGGAGCCGGCACGGCGTGGTACAGGGCCTGCAACTGGCGGCTGCGTGCCAGCAGGATGATGAGCGCGCTACGGTCGTGCGGCTAGTCGTTGGTGAAGACGGGCAACTCCAGTATCCGACAGGTATCCCATCAAGCGAGCTTGTGGCAGAAGCTGAGTCGGCTGAGAAGGCGGAAGTGACGTCTGACGACGCGGTCCGCGGAGCTCGCGACGACCTGGCGATTGCACTGGACGACGTCGAATTGGAAGCAGTCGATCAGCCGCAAGGCGATCGCCCAGATCTTGGCCTGGCTCCCAACAGACGCTCGTCGGTCGAGATTGATTATGACGCCCGTCCGGAATGGGTTGAGCAACCTGATTCCGACGTGGGTGAAACCCATCGGATGTCGATCTCCTCGGGGCCCTATTTGCACCAGCGTAACGCTCGCAAGGAATTGTACAAACAGTTGAAAATTGCCACGGACGAGTACATCAACGAAGTGGTGCGGCATCCCCATGCCGCACGCTGGATCGGCTATGATGCCAACGACGTTCACAGTCGCTTTGTTGGTCCCGACCATATTTTTGACGAGAAGGTGATTTCGCCTTCGTTTGGCGTTATGCACCAATCGCATGCCTTGCTTGAATTCGGACCGGTTTTCCATAATGAAGTGGAAAACGCATGGCACCAGGTGATGGCTCGTGCCCAGTTGGTCAAAGTGGCGTTGGCGGGCGGCGCCGTTTTGGGGATGCTCGTTCTGCTGTTCGGGTATTTCAACGCAGACACGGCGACTCGAGGCTTTTACAGCGGCCGCTTGAAGTTTGCCACGGCAGTAGCGATACTAGCAGTAATCGCAACCGGGGTCTTGATCGCAAAATCAATACCATGGCTGTGGCTCTGACCTGAGTTCGTTTGGCGACCGGCACTTGGCCGGGGAATTGTCTTCCGAGTGTCCTCTGAGGGTTAGGCCCGCCGAGCGACCGTAGCCCCGACGCGACAAAAACGGAAAAACCCCTGCGTGGGGGCTGCTTCGCCCGTGAGCGTTGATTCCAATGCATGTTGCATCTCTCTTCACCGGTCTGTGTCTGCCGAGCCATGTCTGCTGATCCCATGTCTGGAGCATCTGATCCTGATCGCCTGTTAATCCAACGAATCCGTGATGGAGATTCGGATGCCTGGAGTGACCTGATTTCGCGTTATGAAGGGCGGTTGCTGGCGTTTGTTGAGAGTCGGATCGGCCATCGAGGTGCCAGCGAGGATGTTGTTCAGGAAGCATTTATCGGTTTCCTGAATAGCCTACCCAATTTCGATGGACGTCGGCCTTTAGAGAGTTACCTCTTTTCGATATGCGCCTACAAGCTGACCGACCATCTGCGACGGGAAGGACGCCGACCGAGCATTCCGCTCTTCGCCAGTTCCGATTCAGGCGGCGATTGGCAATTGCCGGGCAGTGCCCGTGGCGCTAGCAGCATTGCACGAAGTGGCGAGCGTCATGGGCTCGAAGAGCGCGCGATTGTCGCGGCGCTGCGCGAACAGGTCTCTCGTTGGCACAAACGCGGCGATTGGACCAAGCTGAAGTGTACTGAGCTGCTATTCGTACGTGGCTGGGCCAATAAAGATGTGGCGACGGCACTCGAAATCACCGAACAGCAAGTGGCGAATTTTAAATTCGATTTCCTCGCCCGACTCCGGTCCATGATCCGCCGACAGGGTTTGTCCGAAGATATCTTTCCCGAGTTGTATCGGTAGTTGTCCTTGGCGGTTGCCGCGCGGACTGGTTGACCACAATAACCGCTCCCCAAGATGAAATAGAAACGCAAACATGGCGCGCCAACTCACCGAGTCTGAGCTTGAAGCCTATCTTGACGAGGCACTCACGCCGCCAGAAATGGCCGACGTGGAAACGCAACTGCGCCAGTCGCCCGAATTGCTGAAGCTGTTGGCCAGTATCAATAGCCGTCGTGATGCCGGCGTCCACTCGCTGGGCGAAATCTGGAGACGGCATCGCGTGAGCTGTCCGACACGAGAACAGATGGGTAGCTTCTTGTTGGGCGTGTTGGACGAACAGCAAGCGGACTATATTCAGTTCCACCTTGACGTGATTGCCTGCCGGCTCTGCCACGCCAACCTGGAAGACCTGCGCCAACGGCAGGCCGAATCAGATGAAATGATCGTCGTTCGACGCAAGAAGTATTTCGACTCCAGCGCCGGCTATCTCCGAGGCCGCGACGACTAGGTGTTGCTTCGCCGAGACGCGCCGTAGCTGGGCCCGCGATCGCAGCTGAGCCCGCCAAAAGCCTCGGCAGAAGCGTCATCGTGACGGCGCACGGCTGAATCCTGGCGGCTCCAGTACATCGGTCACAGCAGATGTCGCGCTTTGATGTCGAGGTATCGGTTGACCAACGGGGCGGTCATGTTTTCGGGGAACACATCGAGCGTGAACACACCGGAGTGTTGCAGATCGGTCAGGACTTCGCGACGCCAATTCAAGATCTCGGCAGCGGCCGCAGCGCGGTAGAAATCTCGGCCCGTGGGACGCGGCTGTTCGGCCGCATCAAACAGCTGGTGATCCCGCAGCAACACGCCCAATGGCAAATGCCGCCCCACCTGAGCGCGTAAGTAGCGTTTGATCTGGAAGCTGTTTACTTCATCAATGACGTTACTGACCAACACAACCAAGGCACGTTTGCGAAAATGCATCGCCAAGTGCCGGAACGCCAGGTCGTAGCGGGATTCCACCAACTGGGGAAAGCGATCGAACGAAGCGTGCAGCATATGATTCATCTGACTCATCCCACCACGCGCCGGTACATAGTTGTGGATACGGTCGGAGAAGCAGACCAGCCCTACCGAATCACCTTGCCGCAACGCGACGTAGCTGAGCATCAACGTAGCGTTCAACGCATGATCGAGTAAGCTCAGACCGTTCGCCGTGTTGTTCATCATACGTCCACAGTCCAATAGAAAGACAATTCGCTGACTTTGGCTGGTTTGGTACTCTTTGACTGTCAGCCGATTGCGCCGCGCTGTGGCACGCCAGTCGATATGCTTGTAGTTGTCGTCGAGCGTATAGTCACGAAGGCGTTCAAAATCGTGGTCTTGCCCAATTTTCCGACTTTGCCGGACGCCCATCAGGCTGAGGCGGTTTGTGCGCGCCAGAATGGCATATTCGGCCAGCTGGACCATGTCAGGGTATACATGCACAACCGATTCTACCGGGCACCAGTATTGACGCTTCCATAGTTGCCAGCGGCTGGTGGCGCGCGAGTGCACGCCATGCAACGTGAAAGCACCACGGGACCGGGCGGTGAACTTGTATGACACGTAGATGCGACAACGGCCCGCGATCGTCGCATCCATCTCAGCTGGCATTGCCTCAAACGGTTGTGGCAAATCATCACGAATCGCCAGAAGGATGCGGCGGCGATTGACGCGGCTGTGGACGACGGTCAGATCAATTTCATGCGGCTTGTTTAGCGATGCCACTCGCTCCAGTTTGCGTTGGGCAGAAAAGTCTTCTTGTCGCGGCAGCGATGCGAAATCGATGGCCGCGATCACCAAGATCGTCAGATCGATCAGCAGCAACAGTCGTACTGATTCGGGTGCGAATAGTAGCAGTGGCGAAACGAAGCAAGGTATCAGTACGATCAATACCAGCGCCGTATGCGGATAGGTGCGCCGGCGCGCCAACAGCACGAGTGGAATGGCCGCCAGCAAAGCGACCAGCACAAGATGCAAGGACACCTCGCTGAGTAACTGGTATGTCAGATCCCAGACCGAGTCATACCATGCGGAAAAGAGTGTTGGCGTCAAAGTCGTGGTACCTCCACCGATCGAATCAGTTCACGGAGCACAGTGTCAACACGGTGTCCCTCGACCTCTGCTTCCGCAGTCAGGATCACGCGATGTCGCAGCGCAGGCAACGCCACTTGCGCAACATCGTCGGGAATTGCATAGTCGCGTCCTTCAAATGCCGCCAAAGTGCGAATCGCCTGCATGATCGAAATACCCGCTCGAGGTGACGCCCCCATATGGAACTGGGGCCATTTTCGTGTGAGACGCACGATCTGGTTGATGTAGTCGAGTAGGCGGTCATCGACACGTACGTTGCTGTTCTCACGCGTGATGGCCATGATCTCCTCGGGAGAGGTAACCGTTTCGACTTCTTGTTCGAGCCGCTGGTTGATGTCGACTTGCCGGCTGTGCATTTGCAGAATCTGTGCCTCTTCTTGTTCTTCCGGATAGTCGGCAAGCAGCTTGAACATGAACCGGTCCAATTGAGCTTCGGGAAGGTTGTAAGTTCCCTCCGATTCGATGGGGTTCTGGGTGGCCATCACCAGGAAAGGGCGTGAAATCGGGTGGCTGATGCCGTCCACGGTCACGCGGTATTCTTGCATGATCTCGAGTAGTGCGGCGTGGGTTTTGGCGGGGGAGCGATTGATTTCGTCCGCCAACAGGATTTGCGTGAAGACGGGACCGGACCGAAAGCGAAACTCCTGTGTTTTCATATCGAAAATGGGCGCCCCGGTGACGTCAGATGGCATCAGATCGGCCGTGAATTGGATGCGGCTGAATTGGCATCCCAACGCGCGCCCCAACGTTCGGACGAATAGCGTCTTGCCCAATCCGGGCACGCTCTCGACCAGGATATGGCCACTCGAAAAAAGGGCGACGAGCGAACCCAAAACCAGTTCGTCTTGCCCCACAAAAATCTTGCTGATTTCACCGAGCATGCGGGCGAACAAGCGGCGTGCCGGCGTATCGGTGGTGGTGGAAGCGAGACTGTTTTTCACCGACATGCGACCGTGGGGTTCGTTGGGGGACTTGGCGATCGTACTGTCGGCAGACTGACTCTCGGGACGTTGAGGTGTGTCCTGTTGAGGCGGAGTGCTCGGCGCCCCGTCGCCATCCAAGATGAACAGGTCAGGCGTTTTTTGTACGTCGCCGGTTCGCGCGCTGTCCGCGCTCGCGATGGGGGGGATATCAACTGAGAGGCCCGCAGTATCTGACGGCTTCGATTCGACACCGCAGTTGGGGCAGCGCGGCTGGAACGGAGTTCCTTGATGGGTGGGGCGAAAGGTATGCCCACATGCGCTGCATACGTGTGGACTGGGCATGTGTGGGTTGGTGCCGTCATGAATGTCGGAATCCATAAATAATCTATCCCATTACAAGACGAAATTAACGGTTACCGTTGAGAAAACGATGTTGAATCGGAATTGCCAGGGGCGGCCGGCTTCGAGGTCGCCTCACCGGCGTCATCGCGCCGTGGCAAAGTGGTTAAATGCTGCCCCTTGCGGAAGATGGCGAGCTGTCGTTGAGCGTAGCCGACATCTCCGGTCCGTTCCAGCAAAGCTGCCATGGCATCTGCGTGCTGTCCGAAGTCCGCGACCGATTCCGTCACAACCGTCTTCGGTCGCCCGAATATCGGAAAGGCGAAAAGGCAGCACACAACGCCCAACAGGAACCAGTGCGCGGCCAGTAGGACTCGGCCGCGGAGTGATGTTTTATCCTCTTCCGTGGCCTTGCCAAGCACCGAGAGTCCCCAGGGGCTGGCCTCGACAAAAGCCACTCCCGAAAAAGGCTGGCACTGGTCGATCAACGTTCCGGCCAACTTGCGATGTTGGTGGTTGACCAATGGCAGGTTCAACAGGAAGGACCCATTGGCGATCACGATGATCCGACTTGATCCCCAAGCCGGCTTGGTCACTTTGAACGCCAGCGTCTCCTTACCGCTCACCAGCACCGGCGTGTAGTCGGGAGTCAGATAGGCGGTCGGAGCGTCGTTTTTCCAAAGCTTCTTTAATTCCTTGGACGTGGGGATATCCAGCCGCCCTTGGCTCCATATATGCGTCTCTGCAGCCTTTACCCCTTTGCTCCAAGGGCCACTCAACGTGCGCACGCGCCGGCCTGGAAGATCGCGTCGCATGACGAACCATTCGCAACAATCATCCTCGGGCATGTCGATCCGTGCCTGACCATGGGCGGCGCGTGCCTGCGCCTCGCGACGCATGATGTCGACGCGCAGCTGAGCGGGCGTCTGCGCGAACATCGCTTGCCAATAATCGCCGGCGGCATCGTAGTCGCGGCCAATGAAGACAAAAGTTCTGCCCGATTTCGCCGCCAGCCAATCGTCGATGAATTCGCGTACGTCTTCGCTTGGTGGCGTGAAGTTGGCAGGAGCCAAGATGACGACATCGTACTTATCGAGTCTTGAGGATAGGTTTAGGACCGTGGTGGACCGCGCGCCGGTTTCTCGAAACATGTCTGCCAATATGCTGATACCATTCACACTGGTCGCAGCTCGGCCGCGCCGTCCGCCATATTCGCTGTTCAGTTCGCTCTTCTGTCCACAACCCGAGGCAACAACGGCCAGCGCAAACGCGGCAAATGCGACGTTAAATACCTGGTGCGGCAGATACCGTACGCGGAACCCTCGCCGAAGCCGCGTTCCCGTGCGGACGAGTGACCTGCTGTCGCGCTGTTGCAACCTCAAGTTCATGACTTAACCTGCTCCAATTGGCGATGAAACCGATCCAGATCTGCCCAACACGCTTCAAATCGCTGCCGGGTGACTTCATGATGACCAAAAAAGACGTCTTCAAAAGCAAACATCGTTGGTTTCAGCAGGTCGACGAAGCGCGGATGCGTTCGCAATTCGCGCAGATATTCACGGTTTGTCTTACCGCGAGTGAGTCGTATCAGGTGGTGCCTGTCTAATTCGACCAGCTGATGGGCAAACGCATAGATAATGGCCTTGCCAAGATCACCTGCTTCGAAAAAGCTGCGCGCCGCGGCCAGCAGGTCGGTGTGGTGAGGTGATACAGGTACCGGCAGGTCTTCAATCCGGGCTCGAGTCACTTCAACTTCTTGTGCCACGTGACCGCTCCCAACGCCGCCCCCGGGCACGTGACTTCGGATTGCCCAGACGAGTGCCCAAACCAGTGCGGTGAGCAAGAGTCCAAGGGCGATCCATGCAAGGACGCGCAAGAGAGTTCCCGGGAACTTCCAGTTGCGCGTGCGGCTTGTTCGTGGGCCCGGCGTGATGGCCCACTTCGACATGCGTTTTGGATCGTCTTCGTAGGGTGCCACGTTGATTCGGCGCAGCGTGTCCTCGTCGGCGTCGTACCAGGGAAGTTGGCGGCGCGATTCGAGAGCGTGACGCCCCGCTTCGATGGGGTTGGACAATGGCTCGTTCAGCGCGTTCGGCAGCAGCACGAAAACGGGGCAGAGAATGACAAAGAGACTCATGCTCAGCATGCTCATTGTAGGGTCTCCGCAAGTCGACTTGCCTCGGCTCGAATTCGCAATTCCACTTCCCAGCCCTCTTGGCGGATTCGAAGGTCAAGGTAAAAGAGGAAACGCACGACCGTGACGAAGGCAACCGTCATCCACAACGCGAGCGGCCAGCCAATCAACACCATGCCTCGGTGTAATTGCATGTCGTCGAAGAGGATCATCTGCGCGAAGTATAGGACGCATGCCAGCCCAGCCGCCAACAATATCGCATAGGCACCCACGATCATCGCCGAGAAGATCACGTTGCCACTTGCGGGACCGTGCAGCATGGAACTCCGGCGGCGAATCGTCATGACTCTCGCGTCCTTTGACGATATGGGGTTGCGTTCCAGCAAGATGATTTCGTTCAAGAAAGGTGCCATCGCTTGACGCACCATGACGGCGATGAAAAGGAAAATCAGAAACACTTCCATATCCGAGAACGACGCCGTGGAGTCAATGACCAACACCAGCCAGATTGCCGGCACGATCCCGCGAAGGAAGCAATGAAACCAGATCAAACGGGGGAGCATTGAAAACACATCGCGAAAAGCGTTGCGAATCCGCGGCTGCTCGACAAAAAGGGCCTGGCCGAGATAGACGGTTGAGAAAACGGATGCCATGGGCGCCTCGATTCCGACCAAGACCAACATTGTCCAGGCAAAACGGATGAGGGTTGCGACATACTCGGGGGAATCAGGCGAGTCGAAATCGGTTGCAAGCATCCACCCGGTCAGGAAGTAGTTGAGCGCGATCCACGGTAATGCTCCGATGAAAAGCGTGACGCTGATCGGCACGAAGTAGATGCGAAACACGCGCAGACCGAGATCGAGTGTGTCAAACACACCCCGTTCGCGAACCACGATTCGTGTCTTGTCCAGTTGCACCTATCAGCTCCGACGCGGGAATCCAAGTACGATGAAATAGAACATGAGTACGCCACTACTCAAAATCCCCACACCAGCTTTGATGGGATAGGGCAGACCGGTCGGGGAAATGAACGCCTCGATCATAGCGGCTAGAAAGAACAGTAGCATGGCCGTGCCCATCAGCGGCATCGCCTCGACCGCCGTCTTTTGCAGTGAGGCAAGACGTGCCAGGCCGTGAGTGTGGATCCACCCCCAGCCAAGTCGCAAGCCAGCCCCCGCTGACAACACGATGGCCGTAAGCTCGAATGGGCCGTGAGCCGTGACGAAGTTGAAGAAGTTGACTCCTTCCGGAACGTCGGGCCGTCCCATGTAGCCGAATGCCGCGCCTAATATCAGGGCGTTACTGAGTGTTTCGTAGAGCCCCGGAACGATGAGCACTCCAAAGACAAAACAGCGCAGGCCGATCGTTGTGTTGTGCCAGATGTAGAACGCCGCCATCGTGTAATTCACTTCGGATGACCGCCCTCGGAGCGGACTGCTGAAGTTGCTCTCCAACTGCTCGACCATCGTGTCGGGCATCACCTGCGGCCCCCAATCGGGGTTACTATATGCCATGAGCGCGGAACCGAGAAACGTCGCCCAGAACAACACGAATGCAAGCTGCACGCAGCGATCGTTGAACAACCGCTGAGGGACCTCCACTAACAATGTGTGTGCCCAGCCCTGATAGTCAAACCGGCGGCTTCGATAAAGTTGATTGTGGGCGCGGCCCACGAGTTGGTGCAAATACTGAACCGTGCTCGGTGGAAGCTGATAAGCGTCAGCAAGTGCCAAGTCCGCACATGCCGCCCGATAAAGTGAGGTGAATCGCGCAACGGTCTTGGCGTCTTTGCGTTTGGAATTGATCTCCAGGCAGAGCTGATCCAGCTCCGTCCATTTCACGCGACGTTGTTCAAGGAGTACCGCAACCTTCATGGCAACTTGCTCGCTAGTGGCACAGTCGTTTTCTTGATCGTCGTCTTCAATACGGAAAAAGCGAATCCGCATTGAAGGTGCTTGTTCGCCCCTGTCGCCGTCATGTTCCTCTCACCTCTCCGACCCCCGTCTCGCGGTTCGGCACACGCAGGAAAGAACGATGCTGCGCACCCGTTGCAGCTTCTGCGCGCGCGGCGTGGGACTCGTCGTCGCCACGGTCGGCAATGAACAATCGGTAGTACAGAGTACAGAGTAGCAGGTCATAGCTGGTGTTTGAGGGCAATCCATATTGCGTCAACAAGGGCTCGGCTAAGTGTGCCGCCAATTCGCGGCGGCGGGCTTGTGAGAAAAAACGGCGCCGTTCGGCGTAATGAGCCAATGCTAAAGCCATGCTGCGACTCGCTTGCAAGTCGCTCGGCAGGTATGAGGCGAGTTGGTAGACACGTGGATCATCAATCTTGGCCACTCCCACCAACCACGGCCGCTCTTCGATCACGACCATCGTCCGGCAGACCAAGTCTCCCAGGCGTTGGAACCGTGGATTGCAGGCCATGACGATCAGCCCGATGCCCAGCATCGAGTCGACGGTCCGGAGCAGATTTCGCATGATCGCCTGGTAACCATTGATCGGATGTCCGTTCGTGCTCAATACACGCAGTCCCATGATCCGTTTCCCAGGCGTCTGCCCGTTCCAATAGACTTCGAAAAACCCTCCGTAGAACCAACTCTGCAGGAAAAAAATGACCATCAAGAACGCGAATCCGACGGCGCCAATTGCAATCGATGATAGCATCATGACCACCCCGAGTGCGAACATGATCACAACCCGAAAGAACAGGTCGAGCAAGTAGGCGGGAAAGCGACGAAAAGGTCCCGCGATGCGGTAAGTGAACGCGATGTTCTCGGGAGCAATGACCTCGATCGTCGTATCAATCTGTTCAGTTGTCGATGGCATGTGAAGAGACTATCAGCACCGGAATGTGAACCCAATGGCCGATGCGGTGAAAAGGGTCGATGTTCTTGCCCGTTGGTCGTTCAAAATTCAATGGTCGCGACCATTCCACTCGAGACAAGCCTCTCCAAGTGATCGCGATACCAGAATCTCGAAGTGTCGTTGCCAATTATCCCCGACCGACAGCGCGATCGCAAGCGCGTGGCCAACATATTGGCCCGCGGGCTGGTGCCATGCCGACCGTATTTGGCAACCGTTCACCGAAAAGAGACCGCCAACGACTCGGTCAGACGACGAACCGCTTTCGATGGAGCGTCGGCCAACGCGTATCTGCCACCCAAGTCGCCTGACGGAGGCCGCCTCAACGGAGTTCCACTCGCCCTAATCCGATCGGCGCGTGACGGCCCCACTTCACGCAACGTCGACCGCGTCACCAACACGCGTCTGCTCCGGTCCCGGTATCGGCCGCTTGGTCGCATTGGCGCGCCGAATGAATGGCACTGGGTCAATGGCACTGGGTCAATGGCACTGGGGCGGCTCGCGTTGGAACTACGCAACCTGGAACTTCGCCAGGAGAAGCACTAGATTGAACGGCGTGAGGCAGCGGCTGACGTGGTTCACGGCCCGTACCAGAACGGAACAGGCCCTTTTTCGCCGGCGCCGGCAGACGTGACTTTCAGAAGGGACATGACCGATGCGACTCGATGGAAAAACAGCGGTGGTGATTGGAGGCGGTACCGGGATAGGGCGGGGAATCGTCCAGGCACTTGCCAGCGAAGGGTGCCAGGTAGCGTTGGGAGGGCGTCGCGAGCAGAAGCTGCGCGAGGTGGCTGAAGCGTTGCGGAGCGACCCGTTGCCCGTTTACCGTCGTGTTGATGTGAGTGATCGACAATGCGTGAACGACTATTTTGCCTGGGCACATCAGGAGCTTGGCACAATCGACATTTTAGTCAATTCGGCAGGAATCAACATTGCGCGGCGGACCATGGCCGAGATGGATCCCGAACAGTGGGACCAGGTATTGGCGATCAACGTCACGGGGGCCTACAACTGTATGCACGCGGCCTTGCCCGCAATGCGAGCGCGTGGGAGTGGACTGGTGATCAACATATCGTCGGTCGCCGGCAGACGCGCGTTGACGCTCGGTGGGATCGCCTACTGTGCTTCCAAGTTCGCACTGACGGCGTTGGGGACAGCGGTTGGCAACGAGGTGGCGCCGGAGGGAGTTCGCGTGACCAATATCTACCCGGGCGAAGTCAATACGCCGATTCTCGAAAACCGCCCCGCTCCGGTCAGTGACCAACGGAAAACGGCCATGGTACAACCGGAAGACTTCGCCGATTTAGTGGTCGCGATCGCATGTTTGCACCCACGTGCCCATGTGCCTGAGATAACGCTCAAGCCAACGGTGCAGGAATTCTGCTAACACCCCTTTTGCTAACACCGCTTTTGCGACCGATCTGGCAGCACAAGCCCCGTTCAGGCGAGATCGGTTGCGTCCGCTTCGACCATTTTGTCGGTGAGATAGCGCAGTACATCGCGTACTGAAATGATCGCGACCGGTTTGCCCTGTGCGTCGGTGATCGGCACATGGCGATAATGTCCCAAGGCCATGCGATGAAGCGCGAACGCGACTTTGGCTTCACCATCGAGCGTCTGGGGACTGGGCGTCATGAATTCGGAAACGGGCCGGTTCGCCATTTCGGCAATCTGCGTGCTCAGCTTGATTAACACATCACGTTCGCTGAGGATGCCAATTATCTCATCGCCTTCTGTCACAACGACACAGCCAATCGACTCTTCCGCCATCAGTTTGATCACGTCGCTGATCGTCGTCTTGGGCGCAACGGTCGTGACCGGGCGGTGGGGCAAGAGCTTGCCGAGTCGATCACGGAGCAGGCAGCGTTCCACATGGGTGGCCGGAGTTGGCAGGTGCAAGTCACTGAGCGGTTGTCCGCAGTGTTCGCACGAGTCGGCGCCGGTAATATTTTCGCTGTCACAATACGGGCAGATTATCATTCGACGGTCCACGTATCACCAGAGTTTAGCAGTTCCTTCAGATTTCCCTCGCCCTTCGTTTCGCGCGCGACTTCGATCTGCCGATTCAGTTCCAGATCGTAACGAGGTCGTTCGACAGCACGAAATACGCCGATCGGTTCTGGGAAGTCGGGGTAACGCATGCGACTTAACAAGTAGGCCAGACTCGGCTCGGGGGATTGCTCGTCATGGAACAGCAGATCATCTTCGGTGATCCCCTTCCCGAGTTGTACGATTTCGGGTTCCATGCCGTTGAGCCGAATCCCTTTGTCCCGATCCTTGCCGAAGATCAACGGCTTGCCGTGCTCTAGTTCGATGGTCGTCTCGGCCTTCTCATTGCGATTCGTTGCGTAATCGAAGGCACCATCGTTGAAGACGACGCAGTTCTGATAGACCTCGATGAAAGAAGTTCCTTTGTGTTCGGCAGCACGTTGCAGCACGTAACCAAGGTGCTTGATATGCGTGTCGACCGAGCGCGCGACAAACGTGCCCTCGCAGCCGATTGCGATCGAGAGGGGATGTAAGGGGTTGTCGATCGCGCCCATCGGTGAACTTTTGGTAACGGCACCCAATCGCGAAGTGGGCGAGTACTGCCCTTTGGTCAAGCCGTAGATACGGTTGTTGAAGAGCACGACATTCACGTCCATGTTGCGCCGGATGCAGTGCATGAAGTGATTGCCACCGATGCTCAGCCCATCGCCATCGCCGGTGATGATCCAGACCTGCAGATCGGGGCAAACTGCTTTCAAGCCAGTCGCAAACCCCGGTGCGCGACCGTGGATACTGTGCATTCCGTACGAATCCATGTAATACGGAAAACGGCTCGAACAACCAATTCCCGAGATGAAGACGAGCTTCTCGCGCGGAATCTGCAGGTTGGCCATCACTTTTTTCATTTGTGCCAGAATCGAATAGTCGCCACAACCTGGGCACCATCGGACATCTTGGTCACTTGCGTAGTCAGCCGGCTTAAGGACAGGCAGTTCAGTAGTCATGGGCTTATTCGTCGAATAGGATCTGCAAAACGAAGTTATCGGCAATACGAAACGTAGTCGTGCGTTTGGGGGGTGCCAACACGAGGGAAAGCAACCGCATTGTGAAGCTGTATGAATCTTCTTGTTACACCGAGTCTGATACTCGGGTCTGATACTCGGGTCTGATATCTTTGAGTCACGCTGTTGCGTTCCGAGAGAGCGCCAAACATGCGGCGAATCTCTGGCTCGGACTTGGCTAATGGTGGTGCTTGTTTAAGGGGCTTTCATTAGCGATTTGATTTTGTCGACAATTTCCGACACGGCAAATGGCTTGCCCTTGATCTTATTCAATCCGACCGTATCGATCAGGTATGTACTTGCCAAAAGCATGCGCAGTTGCCCGAGGTTCAGTTCGGGTACCAGCACGGTTTTGTAGTTATTCAAAACGTCCTTCAAATTCTTGGGGAACGGATTCAGATACCGCAAGTGCGCGTGGGCTACGGAGAGTCCTTCCGGCTGGCACTGCTGGACGGCGGTAGTGCATGCGCCGAACGTACCGCCCCAGCTGAGCACGAGCAGATCGCCCTTTTCGGGGCCGCTGACTGTCTGCAACGGGATATCATCCGCAATGTTCTCGACCTTACGCGCACGCAAGCGGACCATCTCTTCGTGATTGTCCGGGTCATGGCAGACATTGCCGCTGCCGTTTTGTTTCTCGAGCCCGCCGATGCGATGCATCAAGCCTGGCGTTCCCGGCAGCGCCCAGGGGCGGGCCAGCCGTTCGTCACGTGCATATGGCTCGAAATGGTCGCCGTCTTCGATCGCTTCGGGGTGTTGGATCTCGATCCACGGCAGGTCCTCTACGTTGGGAATCCTCCATGGCTCGGAGCCGTTGGCGACATAACCGTCCGACAGAATGAGCACCGGGGTCATGAAACGCGTGGCGATGCGCCATGCCTCGATCGCCACATCGAAGCAATCCGCAGGACTCGCTGCGGCGATGATCGGTATCGGGCACTCGCCGTTGCGGCCAAACATTGCTTGAAATAGATCAGACTGTTCCGTTTTGGTAGGCAGGCCCGTGCTCGGTCCGCCGCGCTGCACATTGACAATGACGAAAGGCAGTTCGAGCATGACACCCAAACCCATCGCCTCGCCCTTGAGTGCGATCCCGGGTCCACTGGTCGTGGTTAACGCCATGGCGCCGCCGAACGCCGCACCGATCGTCGCGCAGATAGCGGCAATCTCGTCCTCCGCCTGGAACGTACGCGTACCAAAGTTCTTGAATTTGCAGAGTTCGTGCAAGATGTCGCTGGCTGGTGTAATCGGGTAGCTGCCAAGGAACAATTCCTTGCCGCTTCGCTCCGCCGCGGCCTGTAACCCCAACGCCATCGCTTGATTACCCATGATATTTCGGTAAGTGCCAGGCGGCAATTTCGCCGCAGCGACGCGGTAGCTGCTGGCGAAAGCTTCGGTCGTCTCACCGTAATTCCAGCCGGCCCAGAGCGCTTTCTCGTTGGCTTGAGCAATGTCCGGCTTGTTGCCGAATTTGTCCCGAATGAATCGCAACGTTGCACTCGGATCACGGCCAAACAGCCAATAGACCAGCCCCATGGCAAAAAAGTTCTTGCAGCGTTCGGCAATCTTTGAACTGAGGCCCAACTCTTCGACCGCCTTGCGCGTGAGCATCGTCATGGGGACGCGAACCAGATTGTACTCGTCCAGCGAGCCGTCCTCGAGCGGGTTGGTTTCAATGTTCGCCAGTCGGAACTCACGATCAATAAACCCGCTCTCGTTGACCACCAGCATGCCGCCCGGCAGCAGGTCATTGATATTGGTCACCAACGCCGCCGGGTTCATGGCCACTAAAGCGTCGAGTCGATCGCCCGGCGTGAAGATGTCGTGAGACGAAAACTGGACTTGAAACCCGCTTACGCCAGCGCGCGTTCCACGCGGCGCCCGAATTTCGGCGGGGTAATCGGGAAATGTGGCTACATCGTTTCCCAAGAGCGCTGACGTGTTGGTCAGCTGAGTGCCCAGTAACTGCATGCCATCGCCAGAATCACCGGCCAGGCGCACGGTAGCGCCTTCGAGTTGAATGGTCTTCTTGTTAGACGAGGGCTTCGGCTGTCCATCAGTTGTCGTTGACATAATCCGCTCGTAGTAGCTCCAAGATCAAAGTAATCTTAAGGGAGGTCTGAGTCCGCCCGAGAATGTTGGACGAAATAAAAAGAGGGTTGCCGGGTACCTACGCCCCCTCGCGTTCCTGTGACGATTGGTGAGGCTTCGGAGGCAGCGTGTAAACCACTTTAGGAAAATGATCTACTATGTATTCCAGGACGCGTGAAACGCCCAGTACTCCGATGGGACGCCCCGTCTCGTCCACCACGGGCATGCGTCGAAATCCGCGTTGGGCCATCGTCGAGATCGCTTTGCCGACCGTGTCGCCGGGCTGGATCGTCTCCGGACCGGAGACCATTACCTTTTCGATCGGCGTGTCCAGTTCGACGTTAGCTGCCAATAATTTGACAACATCGCGTTCTGTGAAGATTCCTTGGAGGACGCCATCCGCAGAGCAAACCAGTACGGAACCACGGTTTCGAGCTTGCATCTGCTCGAGCACGGCGCGCAAAGAGAGTGTCGGCGCGACAACCAATGGTTCTTTAGGGAGAGCCTGAGCGACGGTTTCCGAAGCCAGATTCAGCTGAAAGTCCACCGCACGTTTCCTGATAGAATTCGATCGATCCAGCGGGGTCTGTCCGTCACCGCGGCGGGGCAGGGGGTACAGTTGGAACCGATCGTGAAATCACCTGAGATCTTGTCACAGACCTAACCACGATGTCAACCGGCTAAGAGAAACTATCTGCAGATATTCTGGCCAGTCGTCTCGTGCCAGTCGTCTCGTGCCAGTCGTCTCGTGCCAGCCTGTTAAATCGCTTCAAACCTCCATCTGTTTGAATCATGCATAGTCTAATCGAAAATGTACCACGCGTCACACTCGAGTTGAACCGCAAAACCGACAGAATTCGTCCGAATTCGCAAAACGGCGACGTCTCGTGTGACCTTCAGCTGCGTGACAAATGTCACGAACCGTGTCGGCGTGCTCGCGGTGGTATGCTCAGGGGTCATTCGATTGGGGGTATTGAGTCGGTTCGGGTGCGCCTTTGGAGAGCACGTTGGGCGCGCCATAGAATTTGGTGATATCGATACCGCCTCGTTGCTCGTCTTCGAGTAGCTTCAGTCGCGTTTCCAAGCGTTCCATGCGGCGCATCAGTTGTGGAATGAGCTGGGGTGTGTTGTCGAGCGGTTTGAGACGCGGTACTTTTGGGTATCCGAGGTGACGCTGCAGTGCGGCGAATAGGTAGAGTGGGTCTTTGCGGCGGTTGGCCAAGGCAATTCTCCCCTCTTTTTCCCCGAAGAGTACAGGAGAGCTTGGATCAATGTCCTGCTTTCGTCGCGTGCGTTCGTTGAGATAGTGCTCACTGCGTACGTAGAGCAGGTCGGCAAAGTCGACAATCCCGATCTGACGACGAACGGTCTGAATCCAATCATGCCACGATTGGTCGTAGATGGGATCGAGAGCCATGGCGTCGAGTCCTGATTCGTAGCGGAGTCGATTTCGGCACAATGCCTCGAATTGGTATAGGAAAGCGCCCGCCCGCGACCCGTTCGTGCTGCGGTATTCGGCTTCAAATCGCAGTATCTTGACCGCAACGCGCATGTCGAACCGCCCCCGCTCGTTCTCCGCTTCGGCGATGACATACGTCTGGAATGGTGTGAAATAGTGTGGCAGCTTGCGCATGGCAGACGCCATTTCGCCGCAATGGCGGAGTTCGCCGAGGAGGAAATCGAGCGCCATTGGCAACTTGGTCGTGGCCAGGACCTCCTCACGCACCTGCACTAGCACTTCCTGTAAGGGCTGGTTTTCGGGGAGTCGCTCCCCCAGCGTTCGAAAGAAATGGGTCTGTTCGACGTATTCTTCGCGATCAAGCAGTGGCATGGTGGCGGCATCACTCTATTGCGTGGTTGTGCATCGCGCGTGCCGATCGGCAGACGGGCGAACATGAGACGCCAGTCCAATAGACGCTCGCAGCTAGGTGCGTCTTCCTGGCCACACGGACGAGTGTGGCGGCTTCGCGTGGGTGAACGATTGGGACCGTTGCCGTCCCTGGTAAACCCCGGCCCTCTCGCACTATAATAGAACGGTACGTGCTCGATCGGTAGGGATGCTCCGGTTTTCCGGCCGTCGGATACCGGGTTGGTTTGGACCACGCGCGTCTCCAGCCCGTCATTGCGACGACTCACCATCGGTCCGCGTGGCTGAAAAGAAGGCTCGTCAACCGCTTGGTTCTTGTTTTGCACAGAGAGTGTTTTGGGGAGCAGGGACGCGCATTCCATTTGGTTAGGTGCCCTTGCACCGATAGCTTTGGGCTCGCTTGCTGAGCAGGAAAGGTCAATTGTGCCACGTAAGTTTTCGTCGGTTCAGGCAGCGGTAGACGCTATTGCACGCGGAGAAGTCATCATTGTGATTGATGACGAGGACCGTGAAAATGAAGGGGACTTCATCTGTGCCGCGGAGAAGGCCACCCCGGAGACGGTCAATTTTGTTATTAGCGGTCGGGGCGAATTCTGTATGCCCGTGTTGCCCGAGGTTTGCCGGCGCCTTGAGGTCCTCCCCTTGGTCGAAATGAATAACGCGCCGTTACGCACCGCGTTCATGACACCGTTGGATCATGCTTCAGTTCGAACCGGTATCACTGCCGAGGAACGTTCGTTGACTGCGCGCGCGATCGCCGATCCTAAGTCGAGTCCCGACGACTTTGTCCGCCCTGGGCATGTCCACCTGCTGCTCGCCAAGGAGGGGGGCGTTTTGCGCCGCGCCGGGCATACCGAGGCGGCGGTCGATTTGGCGCGTATGGCGGGGCTCACCCCCGCTGGTGTGCTCTGCGAGATCTTGTCCGAGAGTGGGGACCGTGCGAGTCGCGACGAACTGATGGATATTGCCGAGCGGCATGATTTGGAGATTATCTCGATTGAGCAGTTGATTGCGCATCGCCGGTTGAGTGAAAAGCTGGTTTCACGTGTCAGCGAAGCGGATTTGCCAACGCAATATGGCAAGTTTCGTATCGTTACTTACGCGGTCAAATACGAGGATCAAGTGCCCATTGCACTCGTCCTGGGTGACGTGTCCGACACCGAACGGGTTCCGCTGGTACGCATGCACTCAAGTTGCTTTACGGGCGACTTGATCAGTTCGTTGCGCTGCGACTGTGGGGCTCAGTTGCATATGGCCCTCGATATGATCGGCCGTGATGGCCTGGGCGTACTGGTCTATCTGCCCCAAGAGGGGCGTGGCATCGGTTTGGCCGAAAAGATCAAGGCCTACGCCCTGCAAGACCAAGGACTCGACACCGTCGAGGCCAATCATGCGTTGGGCTTCAAGGCAGATATGCGCGACTATGGTATCGGCATCCAAGTGCTTAAAGATCTTGGGCTCTCTCAGGTCCGGCTGCTAACCAATAACCCAAAGAAAACGGAAGCGTTCGGTTTGCGGAGTTACGATCTGGTGGTTGTGGATCAGGTGCCCATTCTCCCGCCACCCAATAAATACAACGCTCATTATCTGGCAACCAAACGCGATAAGATGGGGCACCAGCTACCCCTCGATTGAATCTTGCTTCTGAGCCACCCTGGCAGTGCCGTTGGGGGGCTAGGTGATAGCGGGTCGGATATAGGGGCTGGGAGACGCGTTTCTTTCCAAGTCGTCGTTTTCTTTTGACGGCCGGTTTTCTTTTGACTCGGCACGATTTGTGACGTAAATATTCTTTGCGGCGCATGTGGTTCCGTTTGCTATTGCCGAGTCGAATTTCCGGGATGGTAGCTCTTTCCCCCTTTGGCTTCTCCGACCTTGGAAGCGTGGGTGGGCTGTACCGGAAAAGGCTCGCTCGAATGCGTTTTACCGCTGCGCCCGATTGTAGACAGTATCCCGGCTGGACGTCTTGCCGCGCATCGTTGCAGCAAACGGTTGCGTTGGGCGAACGTACCGGACGATAGACGGTCGTACCGCATTGGCGGAAGGGGCAATCAGAAAACCGATCCTGGGGCAGCCGCCTTGTGAATGCACTTGGCCGCTACGTCGCTCCAAAACACTGCGTCGCCCCAAGAACTGTTTCTTTGGACGTGACGTAACGCAAGCAGTCAATCAAAGCCTGAGTTTACTGGCAAAGCCTGAGTTTACTGGGCGCGAGGTCTTCAAACCATGACAACCGGGGCAATTGTGTCGCCCGTGGCGAGCGCAGTGTTTGCCATTCCGCCGTGCCCCTTGGGGCCAACTCGAGATTCCGGAGCGGATCGGCAGATCCGACTTCAAGTGCAAAACGTTATCCAGCTGTTTCGACATCGAGCGCAGGGAGTGGATCGCCGCGGCGATCGACGTGAACCATTCCCCTATCCGATTCACATTACACCCATCGCCGAAGATGGTACTGTGCAAACAAACGAAACAATCGTCGTTTTGGGAAAACATCTCTCGGAACGCGGGCTAGACTTTTATTATCAGGCACCTCTTCCGTACCGGCGTGTCATCGCGTCCTGGGAATGTCCCAATGGTCGCTGGTTGGCAATGGTATTGGATCTGAGATGGTGTCGATCGAACCGACACGGGTGGTACGAAAACGGAGGCCGTTTCCTTCAGGTCGTGGATTCTCCCATGACGCATCAAGCGGATGCGGAAGAAACGGCAGGACGCCATGATCCAGCGTCTGGCTGAACTGCCGTTGGCAAGCAAGGCCAGGCGAACGAGAGTGACTACAAGTGATTCCAATTGAGTACCCACGTGGAGATCCGCGTTATTTTTTGCTTACTTCTCATCTCCGCAATTGAGGTGTGAAGTGTCGTTGCCAACGACGGTACATCGCCGTCGCTAACCATAGAAAATGACTTTCCGTATCGCTGCAATAGACCAGGCCGCGTTCTCGAACGCGGCCTGGTTCGTTTCTTGCTTGCAGGAGTTGAACCATCGTCGGCTATCGTGCCTTCCTCCGGCGGTGACGTCCCTCGTCGCTATTCGCCGCCACCGCTCAGCAGCTTCTTGATCTGTGGACGTAACGCTTCGACTTTATGGTCGACCGCGACGACATTCCCTTTCCGGTCGATGAGCATCATCGTTGGAATGCCGCGCACGTCGTATTTCGTGGCCGACTGGCGCGCCTTCTCGCCAACCAGATTGGGCCAGGGTAGTTTTTTCTCTTTCAGGAACTTGGCTAATGCTTCGAGGTCTTCATCCAGGCTGATCGCGACCACGTCGAAGCCACTGTCGGACAACTCTTCGTAAAGTGCCTGAAGATGCGACATTTCCCGCAAGCACGGACCGCACCAGGTGGCCCAGAAATCGACGACCACGACACTCCCTCGGTAACTGCTCCAGTCCAGTGGCGTGCCAAGATCAGTAATACCTTCCAGTTCGAGTGGTTTACCGACCAAGTCGCTGGCGCGGCCCTTGCCGCCCTTCGCTAGTTTCTTACCGTACCGTGCCAATTGACGGTCGTTGCTCTTGGCGAACAACTCGCCGAATTTGGAGAATTTCTTTTCTCGTTCTTCGGCATCTTCGAGTCGATTAATCACATGCACGGTGGCCGATGCGATTCGCAAATGTTGATGAGTTAGCTTGTCTTGGGTCTTGAAGTACTCTTGCAACTCGTCGAGTAGGCTGGGAACGGCCGTCGCATCCACCTTGTCAGAATCGAGGCAACGACGCTCCAGATGGTAAAACTTGACTTGTCGCATGATCGTGGGACGTTGGTCGGTCGCCAGTGTGCTAACGAATTGAGTGAGTTGCTGGTCCGCGTCGTCATCTCCCAAGCAAGCCACTTCGTGTAAGGTTGTAAGTTTGGTCTCGGCAGCGATTAGCTGGTACTTGGCCTTTGCGTTACTCTGTAGGATGCGGTCGGCTGCGTTCACCATCGCTTCGGAAAACCCCTCGCGACGCCGAATGCTCTTCGGCTTGTCCTGCATGTCGAATAGGAAATTAACCAGCTCAGCAGACGTAAGGCCAGCGCCAGCCAGGTAAGGGTTCACCGTCTCGTCTGGCGTGACTTCAGCATCGGCGTTTTCTTGGACCACGCTGCCTTGTTGCGCTGGGTCGTGCTGCACGTCATGAGCTACTGGTTCGTCATTGACGGTAGCCATGATCGTGGCGATCGCGGCGCAACTGGCTGCCGTCAACGAGCGAGTGACTAGCGCGGTCGCTGGTGAGCCCAAATTACGCGGCGGCACGAAACGTGACTGCGTGTTTTGGGGCTTCGGGACCAGGCCTGCAGGTGGCTGCGTGGACGGAGGTTGCGCCGAAGATGGGCCGAGTAGCGTCTTCAGTTTCGTTTCAAGTGCGGGGCCTTGCACGAAGATGTCGGTGACTTTGCCGCCGCGGTCAAGCAAGATGCCGAAAGGCAACATGTCCGCGCCACATTGCTCAGCGAACTTGTTGTTGGTCGCGGTAACCCAAGGGAATTTCGCTTGATCCAGGAACTGTTTGAGTTGCTCCCGGTTGGGATCGATGCTGACCGCGACCACTTCAAAACCGTGTTCGTGGTATTTCTTGTAGATGTCCTTGATATTCAACATCTCTTGCTGGCAACGCGGGTCGAATGCCGCAAAGAAAACGACCAGAACGACTTTGTCCTGATAGAGGCTGAAGTCCAACGCGGCACCGTCAAGTCGCCGCGCTTCGACCATCAGCGGCTTGCCGAGCAGGTCGAGTCGTCGGAGTGTGGCTTGCGATAATTGGTCCAGTTGTTTCTTGAGGTCTTGATCGGCGCTGTTGGCGAAGGCATTTTGAAAGAGGTGGCAGAGCTTGCGCGCCAGTTCGTACTGCCCTGTTTGTTGCATCATACCGATGTAGCGAGCTCCCTTTTCCAGCGTTAGAGAGCCAGGAGGCGACGCCTCGAGGAGCTTCGTTAACTCGGTCATGAACAAGTTGTCGGCACCACTGCGCTTTGCCAGGACGGCATTGAACTTCGGTTCGATTTCCGCATCCATGAACAAGGCTCGTTCCGTTAGCCTTGCGGCCTCTCCCGCCAGCCCGGGGTCGTCACTGTCCTTGTACGCCTCGACGACCATGTCCAAGACTTCCCGCGCCTGTTCGTCGAACCCGAGGCTCAGCAGCGTGTTCATCGCTTGAATCGAAACACCCATCACAACGTTAGAACGCGCTTCGTCTTGCAGCAGCGGCCGGAGTTGATTGACTACGGCCTTGGCGTCCTTGGTGCGACCTTGGGCAAATTCGCCCAGGTGTATACCGAATAGAATCGATTTACCTTCGACCGCAACCTCCGGGTCCTTGTCCGTGGCCAGCAGGGCGGCAAAACTCCGGATCTTTCCGGCCCAGTCCGCTTCCGGCTCCAAGCGACTTAACATGGACATCGCTCCGGCCTTGTTTTCAACAGCCGCTTTCCGCTGATTGCTAGTGGCGCTGTCGAGTGCGAGGATCTTCTCGGATGCCGTGATCAGGGCCCGAAAAAGCTCGACTTCACGTGTCTTGGCTGCGGGATGTCCTGCCCCACCCATTTCCGCCCGTAGGGTCAGGATCTTGTCACCGATCTGGTTGGTAAAAGCGAGTAGTTCCTGGGCCGTGCCGTCGGGAACCGTGATCGCCTCCAGTTGATTGGCTGAGATGGCCGGTGGCTGAACAGGTTCGCCGGGAGCGTTGCCAGGATTCGGCGTCGTGGCATCGGTGGACACGCCCCTGTTGCCTGCCGGCATGTCACTCGCTTGAGGTGAGGCTTCTGTGGCCGGCGCTGATGACACGGAATCGGTGTTATTGTCGGCGACTTCGTACTTGGCCTTAGCCGTATTTTCGCCGCTTTTGTCCGATTTGCCGCAACCGGCTGACAGACAGGTCAGGCATACGGTCGAGAAGCTCAGCCACGCGAACGTTGTCCAGATTCGATGAGGACCAGCGGTTGCCATTGTGTTTCTCCGTAATTTGCCGGCACAGAATTATGCGATTTTCGTGGGGAGGATAAATTGCTCGTTCGCCTCCGGCAGAACGCCAGGAAGCACTACCCCCGATGCGATCACTCGCGGTCTTCGGGGGGACCTTTGCGTATTCTAGGCCATGCGCTCGTGACAGGCGAGAACAGTATTATCTTGTTCCTTGTACCTCATGGGTTTGCCTCAGCAGTTGTCCGTGTCCCCCTCGTTGTGATGGTGAAACTGGGCGATGATCTTCCAGGCCTCGGTGGGCGTATCGGCAAAATCTATCAGTTTGAGATCTTGGTCCGCGATAACGCCTTCGTCGGCTAGAAACTGGAAATCAACCACGTTGTTCCAATAGTCACGGCCGAACAGGATCACCGGAATTTCCTGCATCCGTTCCGTTTGGCGGAGCGTCAAAGCATCGAAAAGCTCGTCGAGCGTGCCGAATCCGCCAGGGAAGACGACCATCGCCTTGGCGCGCAACAGAAAATGCATTTTACGCAGAGCGAAATAGTGGAACTGGAAGCAGAGCTCTGGCGTGATGTAGGGGTTGGGCGCCTGTTCGGCGGGTAAGGTGATATTCAATCCGATCGATTTCGCGCCAACATCGTAAGCACCGCGGTTTGCAGCCTCCATGATACCTGGGCCACCGCCCGTGACGACAACATAGTCGCACTTACCGTCGATCTGGCAGTTGGAAGATACCAGTTTACCGAATTCGCGTGCTGCATCGTAGTAGCGGCTCTTGGCGACAATACGGATTAGTCGGTCCACCGCACGCTTGCGTTGCGGATCGTCTGGCGATTGTTGTAAGGCGTCACGCGCGGTACTCAGCTTTTCCTCGGCGTCCTGAGCTTCCAAGACTTGCGTGCCACCAAACACCACTACCGTTGATTCGACTCCTTCTCGTAGCAAGCCCATCTCCGTCTTGAGCAATTCAAGTTGCACGCGTACCGAGCGAATCTCGGGCTGTTGCATGAACTCGGCGTCGTACTCAACCGGCAAATAGCTCTGTGAATCAAGAATCGCTTGCAAGTTCTTCTCTCGATCAACCGGTGCCATTGTCACCCTTTCGTTGCGAGTGTGCTGAACGAATTCTCGAGCGGGCGGAAGCCATGCGGTGGCCAGCGAACTCAACCATACGATCAGCGCGGAATAAGCCAATACGAACCATGGTCCCTCGACTCCCAGCCACGGGAACCAAACCACCAACAAACGCCACATCAAGATAAATGCCAGCAAGCTGGGCGCTAGGTATCCACACCACGACCTGCGGTCCATGCGAGAATTGAGACAAGCAGTGGCTGAACCCATCAAGAATGCAACGCTGGCCAAAGCGACGATCGGGCCCGTTCCCTGCCAGCCAACACATAGGCCGATGATGATGCATGTCAGGATTGACGTTCGGCTCCCCGACGGCCGCCATGGTTGGCGAGTCGTGGCTGGCCAAGTCGCGACTCCCAGCAGCAGGCCGGCGAGCAGGCCCCAGACCATATCAGTCAAACCACGTGTCCAGTGCAGATTGGGCAGGTCCACTACGACTGGCACCGGGTGCAGAAACGGGAAACTTATCGGTGCTAATAGGCCAATTAGCAGAGCCGAGTAAAACAATCGTCGGGGGACCTCATTGCGATCGCGTTCGATCAGTGCTGCGCCGACGATAGTGACGATCGCCATGATGTGAAATGCATAGATCGACCAGGATTGCGCTGCGGGGTATGTGAAGTAGCGTGGCGCGCCGGTTGGCAGGGGTAAGTTGGTCCCGTTGCCAAGTCCACTGGCGAGGCCGAGTGCCAAGAAGATGCAGGCGACCAATAACTCGATCAGTGGGTACCGTTTGGATATTGGTGTTTGGCAGTCGCGACACCGCCCGCGCAGGATCAGCCAGCTGAAAATGGGAATGTTGTCGAACCAACGAATCGAGTGCAGGCAGATCGGGCAACGCGATCCGCTACGTGCGATTCCAATGTCCTCTGGCAGCCTTAGAACGACCACATTGAGAAAACTGCCTGCACACGCGCCAACGGCAAACAACCAGACGGCCAGAAAGACTCGCATGGCATCCGGGATATAGAGAATCAGATCGTTGGAAAGGTCGGCAAACAAATTCATCAGGTGCGGTGGTCCAGATTCTCCTTACCGGTCGCGTCAGGACGTAACACTTCTACGGAGATTTTGATTATGCGTGAAACGGCACCTCTTGCCTAGTGAACATGAATGACGGCACGCCGGCCAAATCCAATCCGCCAAACAAGTGTCGGCAGGAATCGAAAACACCGGTGGTAGACCTCGGTGGCAGACGACCTCGGTGGCAGACTGTCTGCCCCCCAGCCACCGGCGAGGCCCCTTGGGACCAGACAGTCTGGTTCCGAAGGGCCCTGCGGGGGCTGAGGGCGGCGATTTCTTGAGTTCGTGACGCGAATCGGCGCCGAATTTGACGAGAGATAGAGCGGCGGCCGCGGTTTGGAGAGATTTGCACAGAGAGGAAGGTGGGAATTCTGTGGTGAGCGCGGACGCGGAGCGCGATGCCTTGTGGCGTGTTGTTTTTGGTGATGAGCTGGACCGAGCTTCAGTGCGCGGGGCGGACGTCTTGCAGACTATTCGTCACACTGGCCGAAGATGCGCCGCGCGGCGGGTGCGCCACGCATGCAGCGTATTTCCCTACGCTCAACCACCTTGGCAATCGACTCGGGCTTGCCGACGGCATTGCCAAAGACGCTCTCGAAGTCCTGCACCGTGTCGACCCACTCGTCGTGGTTCACTTCCATATGATCCAAGATCGACTGCAAGTCTTTCGGGATCGTTGTCCGCGCGCCTGAACGGATCATCTTCGCGGTCCACTTGAGTAGTTTCAGATAATCCTCAAGCGATA
>JAJRVM010000084.1 GCA_024277285.1 Planctomycetota bacterium | reverse complement strand
TCGCTACGCTGCGCCTTTCACACCGCAGTCAGAAAGCCGTTCGCCGGCGAGTGACATGTGCCAACATGGTGTCACATGTGTCGACGTAAGTCCTTGCCTGCAAACCGGTAGTGCCATTCGGGTCTGACCCCGCGCAGCTTCTCGAAGCAAATGCCAACCAACGCCGATGCACGTTTGGCAGGAAGAACATGCTAAGAACATTTTCGTCGGCGCACCCCTAGACCGAGCACGCGGCCCTGGCAAACGTCGGCACAGGTGCCGCAACGCGTGCACTCGGGATCGGTGACGGAATCCCGCCCAGCAAGGACATAATCCTCCATCACTCGGATCCCCATGGGGCAGCGCATCGTACACTGAGCGCACGACAGCTTCTCACCGCCCGCTCGCACTCGAACTCGCAACGGCGCTGCCCGCCCCAACAAGCTGTACAACGCCCCCAGCGGGCAGACCGCTCGACAGAAGATGCGTGGAACGAACAACTCGACCAGACAGATCACCGCGACCACGACCACGGCGGTCGTCGAAAGGCCCATGATCCCCAGCACCACCATGTTGATGGGCGAAAAGGCCGTGAAGACCGGCACGGACGCCACCGCCGACATGCCGATGCATACACTCAGCAACCAATACTTGAAGCTGCGGGGAAGCGACCGTACTGGACGCGTGCTGCTATGGCCGCGAACACTGGCTCCACTCGCGGTTGCCTTGTCTGCCGATCCACCGGCACGAGTCGCTCGCTCGGCCAGTGCCACTCGACGCTGCCGTGGCAAGCAAACGCCACACCGAATCAACAGCCGCCGCAACCGCTCGCGCAGCTCTCCCGCCAATTCCAAGATCAACCCCAACGGACAGAGCCAACCGCAAAAGAACCTGCCAAGCAGCAACGTCAAGACCAGCGGAACGGCAGCTCCCAACACCATCGTCCCGGTCACTTGATGTGCCGCAACCAGCACCTCGGCAGCGGCAAGTGGGTCGACGAACGCAACACAGTCCAGCAAGCGCGTACCGGTCGGTGAACCGCGCAGCCAGTCCTGCCGCAGCCACCAGGAGAGCACCATCAACGTCAAGAACCCTGCCGCGACCGCTCGGTGAGCCCAGGTCCACCACCGCAATCGAATCGCCCATCTTCGTCGGCCACTCACGGATGTTACTCTTTCCCCTGCCGCGCATACGGCGCGTGATTGGAACGGATCACGAACGCCGCCGTTCACGGTCGCACTAGGCTTCGTCTCAAAACTCGTATTTACCACCTTGCGTTTCGCGTAATCTGCTGAAAATAGCATGGTTTTGCCGCGCGAAAAGACGTTTTGAGACAAAGCCTAGCAGCCAACTGATAATAAACGCTAATCCGGAACCTAAACGCTCAGCTCTCTTTCGGCACAACGCGTATTGCGGGTTCCTCCGTCAGGCAGACGTATTCGCAGAGTCCGCAGCCGACGCAGGCTTGTTCGTGCACGATGGGACGGCCCAAACCATCGACGGCAATGGCATCGTCGGGAAACGGACAGGCATGCCAACAGGCACGGCACGAGACGCCTCGATAGGGAAAACAGGTTTCGGTATCGACCACGGCGATTCCCATGCGCACCGCTTCCCGATTCGGCAGCTCCTGCAGCGCTCCGGTCGGGCAGGCGGCAATACACTCCATTTGTCCGCGACCTTGGCAAAGATCACAGGGCTGCTCGCGTGGGACCACCAACGGAGTTCCGACGCTCGCACCGGTGCCAAGTGACGCAAGCTGCAGCACGTCGGTCGGGCATACCTGAATACACTGGCTACAGCGAATGCAGCGTGCCAGAAACGCACGCACACCTGGCGCACCGGGGGGCCGCAACAAAGCGGGCGATCCATAGACGGCCCGTCGCACAGAAAACCCGGCGGCGATCGACGCCGCCACGGCGCTCCCGGCCTTTAGAAAAGCTCTTCTTGATGTTGCCATGAATGTGGTACGACACTCCGTGTCGTAGAAATGAGCGTGGTACGACACTCCGTGTCGTAGAAAAAAAAGTATGGCACAACACTCCGTGTCGCAAGAAATAGTGCAACACAGCACATTCCCAGCCAAGCAACGCGGCGTTCCGAGCCCATTGGTCATACCCGCCAGATCATGCCGCTGGGCCCAACCACCTCGCACTCGGCGACAGTCACGCCGAATCGACCAAGCGACACCAACGCGACGCCATGGATCGCTGCGGCTACTTGGGCGCCTTATCCTCGACGATTAACACATGGCACGTACGACATTTGGCACTCGCGGCAATTTCAGGAACACTCGTGTGCCGCATTGGCGGAGCCTTATCGACCCCTTGCTCGTGGCAAATCAAGCAGTCGGTTCTGGTCCACGGCTGCAAATGATAATCTTCGCCCGACAACGTCGGCGGAAACGCCCCGGCCACAAAGTCGGCACGCGCATTGAGGTTGGAATCAGTCGAAGACTGCGAAGAATCGCAACCGGACAAGGCCAGCGCGCCAATCAGGAGCATCATCGGAAATACGGCAACAAACCGTGCTCTCATGGTCAGCGACCTCCTCCTACGAGTCATTATTTGGAGCCATTTTACTACGTTTTCGTCAACCATCGTTTCTTCAAATCATTGCTAAAGAAAGCGTTACGAAGCGACCTGCAACTCACATCAAGCCTTCTCCAACTTTACGGCGCAGATCTTGAACTCCGGCTGTTTCGAGCCGGGATCGTAGGCATCAATCGTCACCTTATTGATCAGCCCTTCCATATCGGGCCGATGCATCGGGACAAAGACCATGCCCACGCGCGGCGTCTCGATCACCCGCGCCTTCACAACCGCCGTTCCGCGTCGCGAGATGATTTTTACGCGGTCGCCCGTCTGAATCCCTTGCGCGGCCGCATCTTGCGGGTGGATTTCCATGAACGACACCGGTTGGGCACGGCGCAACTCCTCGGCCCTCAGCGTCATCGAACCGGAATGCCAGTGTTCGAGCACGCGGCCGGTCGAGAGAACCATCGGGTACTGATCATCAACCGGTTCGGCCGGCCCCTTGGCCGGTCGCAACCAGATCACCGCACGTTTGTCGGGCCGTGCGTAGAAGCTGATTTGTCCCTTTTCCAAATCGGGATTGGCGAAGGGGCCTTCGTCAAGCAACGGATCCTCGCCTTTGACGAACCGTCGTGCGGTGCCGGGGTGTTTATCATTGGGACACGGCCACCGAATGCCACGCTCCACTTTCAGGCGTTCGCGTGTGATCCCGGTAAAGTCATAGGGAGTATCGCGCGACGCTTCACGCATCTCGTCCCAGATCTCAGCCGGCGTCTTGAATTTCGAACTGATGTAACCTTCCGGCACGACGCCCGCTTTTTCCAGCCGGGCGGCAAGATCCAACAGGATATCGAAGTCGCTCCGTCCTTCACCGAACGGTTTGATAATCTTCGGCAGGAACTGGTAGCGGCGTTCCGACATGCCGAACACCCCTTCCTTTTCCGACCACATTGCAGCCGGCAGGACGACATCCGCCAGCTCGGTCGTGAGCGTGGGATAGGCATCGACCACGACCACGAACGGCTTGTTCTTACGTGGTTTTCCCATCGCCTCCCGGTAGGGAGTTACGTTCGGAAGCGTGTGCCCTGGATTGGTCGTCAAGATCAGTATCGCCTGGATCTTGTCAGCGCCCAGCGCCTTGAACATTTCGATCGTATTGAGCCCTGGCTTGGGCTGGATCTTGCCTGGCTCGCAACCCCACAGTTTTTCAATCTGTGCACGATGTTCCGGCTTCTTGACCACTCGACCATAGGGCAGGATGTGGCAAAGCGATCCGGTATCGCGCACGCCTCCACACGCATTCGGCTGGCCGGTCAACGAAAATGGCGTCGCGCCCGGCTTGCCGATCTGGCCGGTCAACAGATGCAGATTGTGCATCAGGTTATTGGCCCACACACCGGTGGTCCGCTGGTTCAAACCCATCGTCCACAATGACATCGTCGGGCCCTGCACAAACAGATGCGCCGCCTCGACAATATCCTCGGCCGGTACACCTGAGATTTCTGCAGCCTTCTCGGGCGTGAAGTCATCGAGGAACTTGACATAGTCGTCGAACGCGACCATTTCCGTATTGCCGTCGACAACCTTCCCAAACGCGGCGTTCTTCGCGACAAATTCCTTGTCGTGCAAATCGTCCCGAATGATCACGTGCGCCATGCTATGGAATACAGCCAGGTCATAACCTGGTATGGGGGCCAGATGCAAGTCAGCCACGTCGCGAACCGGGGTGCGGCGCGGATCCAGCACGATCACCTTGGCCCGGTTGCCCTTCTGGCGGTTCATCAGGATCTGATCGAAGATCACCGGATGCGATTCAGCCGTATTCGAGCCGACGAGAAAGAAACACTTCGCAGCGGCTATGTCGTCGTAACAACCCATCGGCTCGTCTTTGCCAAAGGTCGAAACATAGCCTCCCACGGCACTGGCCATGCACAGACGCGGGTTGCCCTCGACGTTGTTCGTGCCAATCCCACCCTTGAACAGCCGGTTGGCCAGGTAGCTCTCCTCGGACAGACACTGGCCCGACCCGTAATAAGCAACGCTATCGGGCCCATTCTTCTTGATCGTGGCCGCGAACTTTTCGGTTATCAATGCCATCGCTTCTTCCCACGAGGCATCTTGCAGCGTACCGTTTTTGCGAATCTGTGGCTTGGCGAGCCGGTCTTTGGCGTAGACGATCTTGGGCAGGAACAAGGCTTTGGCACATACCAACCCTTTGGTCGTGGGATGCTCAGGATCACCACGCAACGCCACGAGCTCGTTGTTCCGCACCCCTAACTGCACACCGCACCCGGTGCCACAGAATCGGCATACCGACTTGAACCAGGTTAACCCCTGCTGCTCCATGTCCAGATCAACTTGCGCGTCTTCGCGTGAGCAGCCCGCGACCGCACAGACTGAAGCCACTGCTGCCGACTTGATGAAATCGCGACGCGTGTTATCCATCGACGTCCGCCTCCACTGATTGAGTGTTATCCGCAACCAACTCGTCCAATACGCATTCATCGTCCGTAAGATCACCGGCATACGTGTATACCGGCCATGCCCCCAGAACGCCGGGGATCCTCTCCACTTCGTCTTTCAACGCCGCGTGAACCTCGTCGAGCGAATCGCGTTGTACGAGGATTCCAATACGTTCATCTTCGTCCACCGAAAAGAGCGAAACACCGCTCAAACGAGCGAGTTCGTCAGACACTTCTGTGCGTCGAGCAACGTCCACGCGAGCCAGTACGCCAATCAGTGCCATATGTTTCGACGCCTCAGATATTGATACTATCGTACAAGAAGAACTATCGAACCTGCGCGATGCGGTGACGCGATTCCGTCACTCATGTCCGCGCCGAATAAACGCCGCTTTCCATCCATAATCGGCTTGGCCCGAGGATGAGTCTGGCCCGAGGGTATAGGCACCGCAGTTTCGTGCGGCAAGCCGACCATCTCACGCCCACTCGCCCGGCCACACGGTGCAATCGGCGAGCCACCAAGCAATCGGCAAGCGACCAAAACGAGCCGTGAAATCCGTTCCCAAACATTCGATCAAGTGCATCACCAATTCAATGTCGTCAACATAAAACTGTTTACTCGTAAAAACAAGCCAATACCAAACAATATCTCAATATCAGTGTCGTGGGGAGCAGACCGGCGCAGACCAGCGACCGGGTGGCAGCGTGCCGCTCCAGTTGAACGCAGCGCACCGCTCCCTCGATTCAACACATCCGTGCATGAGTGTGTTTACACTCGATCGATACAACGCGCGAATCCAACACAACCGAACTGCCTGCTTCAGACCACCAGCGCCGACGGTCAGCGGCGCACGCCACCTTCGTCCGCAGTCTCTCCTGCTTGCGACAAGACGATGGAGACGACGTTGCGGCCGCGGTCGAGCCATCCTCTGCGGGGAGCAAAGTGGTCGTCCACGCCGTTGGTGAATCACCACCAGTGGGGGCACTCGCCGCCACCGTCGCGGCAGGTCGATGGCCAAACACAATTCGGCGGCGACCATGGCCAATCACGGTGGCGCACCGGGGCACGGTAAGGAACCGTGACGGCGATAAATTGACCTACATCAAGTCGCG
>JAJRVM010000083.1 GCA_024277285.1 Planctomycetota bacterium | reverse complement strand
GATAGGTTCCAAGGTAAGAAGGATGCAGGATTGTCCGGAGGTTTACCGCCGCTGGCCGCGCACGCTTCGAAATACCAACTCAGCCACTTTCGTGGGTTGATCTTGCAGAGAACTAACGTGGCAAAAATTGAAAACAACATCACCGCCAGACGACCGGACCACTCGGCACCGCTGCCATAGTAGTTCTTGCGGCCAACCGCCGGGTTGCGGATCAATCGCGCGCCGTAGTTGTTGTCCAGCGGAATGCGTGGCTCATCGACAAACAACACGCCTTGCACGTCGTCGGGAAAGTGCGACTGTGGAACGTCATGGCTGCGACTCGGATCGAGCACGTAAACGACGGTGTCTTCACCGGCGAACAACCATAACCACCAAAGACGCCCCGTTTTTTCAGCTTTTTCCACGAAAACTTTCCATCGCGTCTCGTCTGCATGAAAGTACGCTGATTGCACATGGCGACCGCGAATCGCATCGTAGATCGGCGTGAACAGCGGCTCGATTCGCCTCAGGCCATCAACGATCGTTCCCGGTGCAAGACCTCACACCCAACAGCCGAAGCTGCTCGATGGTGCGATGGGCCGGCCGCTGCAAGTGAAACTTTTCCAGCAGTAGATGGATCCACAAGCTGTCGCCATGGATACTCGTGGGCAGGACCTTCGGCGGCAGCGGCGCCGCGACGGTTCGTTGCTGATCTCGACAGTCACAAGTGCGGCGGTAACGCTTGCGACGAACAACTCGGCGATAGACAATGGTTTCAATTTCGATCTGTTCGACGGCGTCGCTTTCGCCAAGACCCGCCAGCGGTTTGCCACAGCAAGCACAGACCTTCTCGTCGTCCGGCAAGTCGATCTGCTCCTCGCGTGCCGACAAGTGCGTATAGTCTCGTCGCTTCGGAGCAGGACGCCCCGGCTGTTGTCCGCGTTTCTTCGGAGTCGCCTGCTCCTGCGGATCGTCGAGATCATTGGAACGATCGGTAGATGATTGTTTCTCAGATTGTTTTCCGAACCGCTCCGCTTTGAGCTGACGAATCTCTGCCTTGGACTGATCGAGTTCGGCTTGCAACTTTGTGTTGCGCTCGACCGCGCGAGCATGCATGCTTTTCCAATAACCCACGTCGGCACGCAGCTCTGCGTTCTCTCGTCGCAGCTCGCGGACTTCCTGCTGCAACTGCTGGACAAGCGTCGTCAGCGTTCGGAGCTGTTCGTCAACTGAATTCCGTTCCATAAGCGAAGCACTCATCATGCTCCGCAGTAGAACATCACGCAGTCTCTACGCAAATGCCAGTTTTCCGGCGTTACCACCCCTTTGGCGAATGTTTGCGCCGAAAACACCGTAAAGTACAGGCCAGAAACGTCTTACGAAAATCGGTGACGCGTTTCCGGTTTGCGGATATTACGCCATTGCTGTCAGCGCTCGTTGCCGACCGGTTTCTCCATGGCGTCGCGGAAGCCGACGGATGACACGTTTTGGCTTCAGACGCTTGACCCAAGTGGTCGGGGCTACGATCATAGTTGATACTCTGTCTGGCATCTTGCGCGAGTGCGTCTCGCCGGATGAGATGCTGGCCGAGTTGGAGGTTTGGTGAGCTGATGGAGTGGGCACGACTCAGCTCATGTCTTGGTGCGCGACCGTTTATTGTCTTGGAACGTGTGGCAAATTCCTGCGGCGTCTGACTATGGCCAAAGAACGGGATGACTTGCCGCCAGTTTTGTTCCACGTTCTCACTCTATGCGAGGTGAAAATGGCTGGAGAAAGATGCAGGCTGGGGGGGCGTTGCGCCTCCGTCGCAGCTTGGGGTGTTGTGGCTTTGAGCTTGGCCATCGGTGTCGACGTGACTCAGGCCGAGCCGGTGTTGATCCGTAACGACGACGTGGCAGGCGTTCTTGCCACGTTCGCCAAAGGCTGGCCTGAAAACCGAACACCGTACCGAACCGCAGAAGATACCACGACCTGGAAGGTATACGCCCTGACGATGAAGACGCTGGTGGCGCTCGGTGACAAGGCGGTGCCAGAGTTAATCGTGGCCTGCGACGATTCCAACTATCAGGTGCGCGCCATGGCGGCACGTGTGCTTGGGTATTTGCAGGCGAAGGCAGCAGTGCCGAAGTTGATCGAGTTGCTCAAGGACCCGCAAGCACCGGTCGCCTTGCACGCGGCCGATTCGCTTGGACAAATTGGTGATCCGCGAGGGCTTGCGGCCTTGCGCGCAGCTCAGACCTCGGACAAGCGTGGCGACGTATTGCTACACATTGCCAAATCACTCGCGCGAACGGGACCACTTGAGGACGATGTGGTCGAGCAGATCTTGGGGATCGACCCGAGTTCAATCGACGCGGCAAAGATCGGCGCGCTTGCGCCCGATTTCACGCTCAAAGATCCAACGGGAAGACCTTGGAAGCTGTCGGATCTGCGCGGCAAGAAATCGGTCGTGCTCGTCTTTATCTACGGCGACGGGTGACCGGTCTGCTTGGGCCAAGCCCGCAAGCTGAGTTCCAGCTTGTCTAATTTCGCCGATGCCAATGCACAAACGTTCCTGATCGTCCCCCACGAACGTTGTCGTACCAAGTGGTGGGCAGATCGCTCCAAAGGCGACTTGATCGTCCTGGCCGATCCCGGTTTTCTGGTCAGTTCGATGTATGGTGTCGCGTTTCAAATGCGCATTCATACCGACACGTCGAACACACCAGGTACGTTTGTCATTGACAAGCAAGGTGTGTTGCGCTGGTCGCATATTGGCCAAGGACGGCGCAACTACGCGGACCGGCCAAGTGCGTCCGAAACGCTCTTGAAGGTCCGCGAGTTTGCTAAGTGATGGAAGCTGTTGTTGCAGGGTCCGGAAAGCATCTTCAGCCCGTCGGGCGGGCTACCTGTTCGGCGGGATTTGTCCAGACATAAAGCGAGAATGGCTGTGTCCAGTATTCAGCGTCTGGCTGTACCTTTTGTTGCGGTGGTTGTCGTGGCCATGTTTGGGTGCGAGCGATCGGCCGTGCCAACAGCCAATACAACGATCGCGCCAGCGAGTGGTGGCAACGGCGTGGAAACGGACTCTTCAGCTGCAGTGTCTCAAGAGCGGGTGCCTCCCGGCACGGTTATGGCCGCGGGCGATTTCGCCGAGCTGCTTGCCAAGCGTGGCGGCAACCACGTCGTCGTTCAGGTCTTTGCCGAAGCATGTGGACCTTGCATGACCGAAGCGATCGAATTGAACGATCGACTGGATGCATGGCGCGCGCGTGGTATTGCCGTAGTCGGGTTGGGGATGGACGATTCCCCAGAGAGCGTGCAGGCATTCTATCAGCAGACCGGTCGTCGCATCCGCTTTCCACTCTATTGCGCCCCATGGTTTGCGGAGCAACAGGAAGTGACGCTCACTCCCACTCTCTTCATCTATGACACCGCCGGTAAGCAGTTGTTTCGCGCCGATGCGGAGAGCCAGCAAGAGGGGCTACTTGAAGCACTTGAGGCCAAGCTAAATAGTGTGGCACGACACTCCGTGCCGTGAATGGCTACTAGAGAAACCACCTATGGATTCGGTCTCAACGCGGCACTCGATGGAAAATCTCTTGTTCGACCGACGAGCGATAAGAGGCGCGCTGCTGTAGCCGACCAGTCGTGCTCCCGACCGGGACAAGCCCGGCGGAGAGCATTTGTGTTTACGTCTCCTAGGTGTTGATAAGCGATTCGCCTCAGCGATGCGCTGTGTGTGTCTTCATTCTCGTGAACGGTAGCCCGTTTTCATCAGGCGATACGAGTAGTGGCGTTTTCGGTTGCGCGAACGACGCGGAGCGGCGTTCCACTCTGCGTCATTTATCTTTGTCGCGCGACTGCATCATCCGGACGCCGTCGTACCACTGAAGCTTGCGAGTTTCCTTGTTCCAGCGCCGGGTGCGGTTCTTGATCACGTGCTTGAAGTCATGACAGTCGGTGCAAATCTTCGTGGGCTTTTCGTCCGCCTTGGGCTGCGTTGCCGGGGCGAGCGACGCCTTCATCGCATCAAACAGCTTCTTGTGATCGCTGTCGGCTTCGATCAGGTCGTCCTTCTTGTGGCACTGCGTGCAAAACAATACGATTCGTGATTTGGCGAAGATCACGTCGGGAGGGACCAGGCTATCTTCATCTTCACTATGCTTGTCGGAGATGCCGTGGCATGTCTCGCACCCGACTCCTTCGGGCATGTGAGTCGTTACGAGTTTCTCGTCATCCAGATTCGAATGACAGACGCTACAGAAAGAATTGTCGGCCGGTTCACCCGGCTCCCATTCTTTCCACTCGGCGATATTCTTGCGCCAAGCGTTGCGTTGTTCTTTTTCCAGTTTGGCACGTTGAGCTTGCGATAATTCGGGTGCTTTGGAAGCCGCTGCGGGCGTTACGGATTTCTTCGCGTCGCCGCCCGCGGCTCTTCGCTCGAAACATATGCCGATCACATTCGCTATCAAGAACAGTGTCAGCAGAGTTGCCAGGAAGCGTTGGAAATTCATGGGACTCTCATGTCGTGGTGTGGCAGATCAATAAGGTGTCAATCAAACTGGGGGCCATTTAGAAGAGCACCGTTCAGGTGCGTGCATCAAGAGAGCAATAAGCAATGTGGCGGCGAATCCGGGTTCGACCGGCGCGGAACGCGGTTTCAAATTGGGGCTATCTATCTTTTGCCACGCACGCCCAATGCATGGCAAGGAGTGGCTCGTTGCGGCCAGGGTTAAACGTACTCCCACTCTTTGAGCCATTGATAGTCGGCCGGCAGTCGCGACCACATGTCTTCGGTCACTTGGCTCAATTCAGCCTGTTCATCGGGCCGAAGTGCACGTGGTTCTTTGATAGCTGCGGCCACATTGTCGACCTGGTGGGTGCTGATCAAGCCGGGGATAGGGGCGGTGATCGCTGAGTTGGCCAAGATGTAGCGAAGCGTCTGTCGAGCGCGGCGATCGTCTTGTTCGGCGCTGGGGTGGTCGGGGGACCCATCGCCTTCGAAGAGTGCATTGCTTGAAAACGGTTTGATCCCAAACACGCCGACGTCATACTTGCGAATCGCTTCGAAGATGCTTCCCTGGGGCAATTCCTTGGTCTTGGCGGTGTAAGGCGTGCAGAGCACCTGGAGCTGATCGGGGTAGGTTTCGATCAGTTTCTTGGCCCAACGTCGATCGTGAGTGGAGAAGCCGGTGAATCGGCAGAGTCCCTTTTTCTTGGCAGTGGCCAGCGCTTCGATCATCGCGTCCACATCCGCCTGGCTGTGTCGCCCACCGCGTTCAAGCGCCATCAGTCGCCAGACATCGGCGTATTCGATACCGCATCGTTTAAGCCCTGCCTCGAACAGCTCAAGCAACCGTTTGGCACTGCGGTTTTCCGGTACACGCAGTTCACTAGCCGGATGTGAATAACATATGTAGACTTGGTCCCGTTTTCCACGCAGCACTCGGCAGTAGGTTTCAGGTTCTGCATTGCCAGCGAAGTCAATGCAGTTGATGCCGACTTCGATGCATCGATTGACCACTTCGCTGCGGTTCTTCAAAAACGCTCCCAAATCCTCTTTCTTGTCGGGGCCTTCGTAGGGGTTAATCTCTGCAGCGGCGCCAATCACCTTGTCAACGCGTTTCCAGTGTCCACCCAAGCAGACCGCGGAAACCCACAGACCGGTCTTGCCCAGCCGTCGGTACTCCATCTCCGGATTGAAGCTGCGTGTGCGCTTCACTTCGTCTGGAATCTCCTTCATGGCGAACGAGCTGGTCGCAGCGGCTCCCACCGAAACTGCGGTGGCGGCAGCCATGCCCGTTTTTACAAAGACGCGCCGTGTAACTCGATTCTCGGCCATGATTCAACTCCGCATTTTGCATAAGGCGGCAGGACCGCCAGCCAAAGCGAGCTACCGTTCGGATGCGAATGGCTCGCTCCCATCGGTCGCTCGACACGATTAAAAAAGGAAGGAAGGATCACGCACTCCCGCGTGCGCGATCTCGTGGGCGGGTCGCCGTGAGCACCAAACACAGCGTTGCACTAATTATGAGGCACCGGGGACGCTGAGGTCAAGAAGGATTTGGATATTCGCGGTAACGTGACACTGCTGCTTCGATTGTGAGCGAACTGCGGCACATTCTGGAAGGGGACCGCTAATCAACGCAGGTATCTGTTTAGCCGATTGCAGCGTTTGACTAAGTCAGGGACCCCTACGGGCTTGCCCCGTACGTGAACGAGTTTTTCCAGCTAAGACGCCGATCCCAATAACTCCCCTCTCTCTTCCACCGCCGAAGGCGGTGGAAGAGAGAGGGGGTGGCGTCGATTCTAGCCCAATAAACTTCTTCACCCACCGCACAAGGCGGTGGGGGGCGATCCACAGCCAACCAAACCTCAATGCGCGTTCAACTCCATTTGGGTAAACGGTTACAGCGCCATTTCAGGAGTTGCCCCGTGTCTGCTTTTTTTCCAGTCCCGAAGGGACGACCTTATATGAGCCTATCCACATCAAACGCTACTTCAAGTTACGACAAGCCTTGTTTACTTTCTTTCCCAGGGCGCCCGAAGTTGCTTGGCGGCCGTGCCCGTCACTGCGCTGGCTTGCAGGCCACTCGCCTGCGACGTGTAGAACATGCGGCCGTTTGAAACGCTCGACCCGAGGCATTCGCGCGAATCGATTGCCGGCCCGGTGGCGACCAGTTTGTGCCCGTTGCTCAAGTCGAGCAAGTCCATGTTCGCGCCGAGCAGGTAATGGCCGGACAATGTAAAGCGACAGCAGGCATAGTCGAGATCGAAATCGTAGGTAATCTTACCGGTTTCTTTATCGAAAATGTGGCACTCGGCGCGAATCGCATTCGAAAAGACAAAGTCCTTGCCCACGGTCACTACGTTCACTGCCGACTTGACCGGATCGGAACGCCATATGAGCGAACCGTCGCGGGCGTCTAGGCAGACTATGTGCCGGTCGCCGGCCGCGCTGTGTGTGGCGTTGTAGCCGCCCAGGTAGAGTCGCCCCTCTTTGGCAGTCAAGGTACAGCCAGCCGTGACGTAGAAGTCGGTGGTAAGCCATTCGACCTCGCCGTTGGTCGGGTCGATGCAGGCCGTCAGCCCGTTGGTTCCTGGTGGCACGCCGCGCCGGCGGCGGCGTTCGGCATCATAGCCGAAGAAGGTCGAGTAATAGAGCTTGCCATCCATCATGGCGATGCCACAATCGTTACCACCTGAGCCGTACTTGGCGAAATCCTTCTTCCAAACGAGTTTCCCGGTGTCGAGATCCCAAGCCCAGAGATAGGGCAAGTTGTCGTGGGGATAGTATGGATTGTCGTGCGTGTATTGGAAGCTCATCACTTCCGAACCGTCAGGCGTCTTGTTAGGCTTGCCACGGAATATGTAAGCACGCTCGGAACCCTGTGCAGCGTAGCGCCCCGATCCGGAGGCATAGATTGCCAGATTATCGTGCCCTGGGTTCCCGTACACGACCGGCGGAAATTGCCGGCTCCAGCTGGGTGAGCCTGTGAAGGGGCGTTCCCACAGTAGCTTGCCGGTTGCCGCGTCCAGGCAGCGCATGCGCGATCGCGTGAGTCCTGCTTGCGGCACCAGCAGTTTTTCCTTGTAGTAGAGTGGCGACGTGAACGAGAGATATACGCCGGGCCAATACCGGCGCCATAACAGCCGACCCGTCTCTTGTTCGACGGCGATGATTTGCCCTTCGGCTGTATGCGTGTACATCCTTCCGCCACCGCAGACCGGCAAGTGCTTGACCGTTCCCTCCACGCGCCGAATCCACTTGATCTTAACCGGCGGTTCGATCCCCTGCTCGTTGGCATTGGTGCAACCCATGTCGCCATAGTTCGTGTACCAGTCGTACTTCGGAGCGGCGTACTCGCCGGCCAGTGGCGAACGGATCTTCGCGAGTCCCAGGTCACGTGTTGGCAACGGCGCTTTTCCGTCAGGCCCTAGCACGTAAAGGTAGCCGTCTTCGCAACCAAAATAGATCCGTCCATCGCAAATGGCGGCCGGTGCGGTGATAGGACTGCCAAAGGCCGTTGCAAAAGACCAGGATGCGGTATGTTCTGCCGGTGCGGTGGCATTAGGCAATGCAGCAACATACAGCTTGCCGTCAAGTCCGCCATGCACAACCTGGTTACGCAATAATATTGGCGCGCAAATAGAGGGGAATACGGGCAGCGACACTGCGTCATCACGATTCGCCTTGTGGCGAATCAAACCACAACCTTCTTCAGGCCGTACTCGGTAGACATCCTCGCCACGAACGCTCACCGAGGCGAAGCTTAACAGACCGTGCAAGTTGATTGCCGTTTCCGTTCCTGGTACGAACGACGATGCCACGATGTCATCCTCGTTGATTCGTAAGATTTCCACGCGTCCCGCATTGTCGCGCCGATGCCATTGGACGTAGACCGCGCCATCCTCGCCAATGCTCTGCCCAAACGCTGCCGGGTATTCCTTGCCAACGTATTCGGGGATTGTCGCAACCGCACGCACGCGTGGTGCCGAGCCCGTGTCTTCGAGAAACAGAGTACGCCCGCCGCTGGGAACGACGATCGTCTTGCCAAACGCAGCCAGGTTACGAGAGCAGCAGAAATGGTCGCGCCAGTTCACGCGCCCCGTGCGAAAGCGGTACCATTGCGCGCCGCTCCACCGATCCCCATCAAAGCCAATCACTTCCTTGACGAAGTCCCACGTCCAGGCCACTTTGCCGTTGGCCTCTAACGCATAGACTTGCGACCCTAGCGTGGCGAAATAGACGCGGTCCTCTACGACCACGGGAGCGCTGAAGATCGGGTCACCACAGTCGATTCGCTTGATGGTGTCGCCCGTCATTCGGTCTAACACGTAGTAATAGCCGGCCGCCGTGCCGAAGTGCAGGTAGGGGCCGGCAATCGCTGGCGAGCTGACGTTGTTGCAGTTGGCTGCCCCACCCGCGGTCTTCCTACGCCAGACCACGGTCAGTGATTCCTTGTCAAGGCAAAAGACTTCTCCCGATCCGTCGACGGCGTAGACGTGTTCCTGGCTGACCACGGGAGAAGTGAAGATCGCGTCTCCCAATGGCACAGCGGCGACAAGGCCCAGCGGTGTTGCCACCTGTCGGTCTGGCACGTTTCCACTGTGGCGTGCATCGTACTTCAATTGGAGCCACTGTTCCTGGTACCGTGTTTGGCCCAGTGTTTGGCCCAGTGTTTGGCCCAGTGCGGGCAGGGTCGTATTTCCTGGGATGTTGATCAGCAGGTAGGTGGTAAGCAGGGCGAAAAGACGTGCTATTTCGCGTGTTTTGTTCATTTAACCACTCCGGAATACCGGTGCCCGCTTGCTCGGTGTGCCGATAACAAAGTGGAAGCGGCCACTCGCACTCAAGCCACGGTTTGTCTGATTTCTTCTTTTGCGTTCTGGACGACCATGATACCATACGTTCAGGCTTTGGTGGCTCGTGCAACGGCACGAGCTCAGGGGACGGAGGAGCTTGCAGACTATGCCTATATCGTTTCGTTGTCCAAGCTGTGGTGTTCAGCACACGGTGTTGGGGAAAATGGCTGGCCGGCAGGTACACTGCAAATGCGGAGTGTTGATGGCGATTCCGGCCGACCCGCGACTTGCGGCTGATGCTATGCCAGAAAAGCTCTCCGAACTCTCGTCGCAGCCGGCTGCCAGTTCACTTGACGAGACAAGAATCCTGATCGGTTGTCCTTCTTGTGGAGTACGTCGAATCGTGCCGTTGGCCTATCGCGGCAAGACCGTGCGCTGTCCGTGCGGCAAGACGTTTCAAGTCGGACGCAGGCAGGCTATGGCGGCGCAACAGGACGGAGTAACGTCGGCGACCGAGCCAGTATCTCAAACGCCAGCAGCTGCTTCGCCCGCTCCGCAGGCGCCAAGCACGCGGCAGGCAGCCCCGGGCTCGGACGGCGCATCGTCGTTGTTCGATGGACTGACCGATGACGATCTGGGTGAAAACGTCAGGTTGCAGCCGCTCGAACCGACCGTGTCGGATGAGGGAAGCGAGCGCGTGGAGACGGCGGCACTCGAACCCCAAGGCCGTAAGGCACACGCTCGCGGCCGGTTGTCGAGCAAAGTCCGTGGTTCGGCGGACCGGGAAGATGGCAATGGCATCGGCTATGTCGTCTTTGCGGTTCTCTGTGGAGTGCCGGGTCTGGAGATGAGCGGGTTCGGGTTGGGGTTGTCCATCGGTTTTCCGATCGCGCTGGCATGTTCGGTGGTTGGCGGGATGATTGGCGGGGCGCTCATCTGCCCTCGCCCGATTGCTGCGGGGATCATTGGTGGTGTGGTGGCCGGTCCCTTGGGGTTGTTGGCCGTCTACTACTACACGTTGCCGCGCGAGGTGGTCTATACAGTTGAGCTTACGGTGGTCCAGATGCTGGCCAGCTTGCCCGGATTGGGTGTGGGCTACGTGATCAAAAAGCTGCTGTCGATCGGCGGTCGCGAGTAGGTCGGTTGGGCTGCGGGGAAATGGATGTGAGGAAGCGGGAAATGGATTTGACACGGTTCACGCCAAAGCCCAATCATATAGCTGTTTTCTTTCTTGCCGGCGTCGTATTGCTTGCCGAGACCGTGCTGTTCCATGTAACTCGGTTTGTGGTCGACTATGTGCTCGCCGTGACGATCATCGGTTGTGCCGTTGCCGGGATCGGTTTGGGAGCGTTATTGGCCAGTCGTTTGCGGTGCCGGGAAGCGGATATCTTCGGTTGGTGTTGTGGCGGTACGGCGATTTGTCTGTATGTGGCTGCATTCGTGTTGTTGCGGCAACCACACCTGCTGTTGCTGCTGCCGGCGGTTGCCGCGGTTTTTGTCTTCCCCAGCACGTTTATCGCGCGCGCTTTTGCACGCAACGAATCGTCAGGGATCTATTTTTTCGACATGTTGGGAGCGGGTGCCGCAGTTGGCCTGAGTGTTTTCGTCTACTCGCACTTGGGGTCGGAGGGGATCTTTTTGGCGTTGGTAACCACGGTTCCGCTGGCAGGTGCTCTCTGGACAGGACTCGTGCCCTGCTTTGGGCCGTGGCGGCGGTTTTCGGATTGTGTCTGGTTGTTGCTCCTGAGTGCCGTTGGGGGTGCGCTGTTGTACCAGCAAATCACCACGGACGCGTTGAACATTGTGCGTGTCGTGAACCCAAATGCACCGAACGTTCCTGCTCAAAGTGTGTTGCGCCGCCCGAGTCGAATGTCGATCACAAAGACCTACGACAGCCTCCTGGGCCGAATCGATGCTATGCCGAAGGGGAATCGCACTTATGTGACCTACGATGGTTTCTTCAATGACAACTTCTTCGACAATCCGCCTTTGGACTATCTGGAATATGCCAAGCCGCACCAGTTGCGTTTCCCCTCGGCCGATCGTCGAGTTGTCTATGGCCTGGTGCCTGAACCTCGCGTCTTCGTGATTGGCGCGGCTGCTGATGGGATCCTCAAGACCTTGCGTGAAATTACACCACTCGATCATATTGACGCGGTCGAAGTGAATCCCGGCATTTTGCAAATGATGCAACACGATTTTCTTGAGCGGAGCGGCCGTGTCTACGAAGGGTTGGGTGTGCGCCGAGGCAATGCCCTGTCAATCCTGCAACGCACGGAGAAGAGATACGACATCATTACGCTCGTTAACACTCACTCGTCACGGTGGATTGGTGCGTTGGGGCCACCCGATTTTCTGCACACGCGCGAGAACTACGACCTCTACTTCGACCGCCTGACCGATGACGGCTACTTGCTGTTCGAGGAACGGCCCGACACGTGGAGAGGAGAGTTGGGTGTGAAGCGAATGATCCTCACGCTGTGCGACTGCTTGAGACGTCGGGGGATCGAAAATCCGGCAGAGCATTTCTTTATTTGGGAGTTCATGTCAAATCGGTTTTTCGCCAAGGGTGGAACCGGTATCAAGACGGGCTCTGATATGTACTATGTCGGCATGGTCGTGTCGCTCAAGCCGTTCCAAGGACAACGCCGGCGAGACCTTTCGGAGTGGTACGATCTCGATTGGGTGGTTCAATGGGATGAGCATCAGCAGCCGGTTCATTTTCTCAGAACACAACGGCCTCACGCCGCATACTTGAACGGCAAGTTCCAGGGCAAACGATTTGGCCCGTTCTTCGACATGATCGAGTCTGGTGACTTCACGCAGCTTGATCCCGATTTCGACGCATCGTTGGTTACCAACGATCGGCCCTTCCCATCATGTTCGACGCACTCGATGCCAGATATCGAGCGGTTGGTATGGGTGACCTCGGGAGTCTGTCTGCTGCTCGGGTCGTTCATCACGATCGGGGCCGTGCGGGGCGCGCGTCGGCGCCGACAGGTCTCGCTGCTGGTGGTCTATAATGGTGCCATTGGCGGCGCCTATTTCTTCGTCGAAATCATGTTGATCCAAGCCTATCAGGGAGTCTTCCTGTCTCCCTCGACGTCGCTGGTACTGGTCCTTGGTGTGTTGCTGATGGGGTCGGGAATCGGCGGACTCGCTGCGAAACACGTGCCTCCTTTGTTTGCGACGATTGTGTTGTTTCCGGTATTGCTGATGGCGTTGTGGGTACCGGCTTGGGTCCTGCCGTTGGGCCTGGGGACGGTTGCGTCGAATGTTGTTGCCTCGAGCGCCGTGTTCATTGTTGGGATAAATATGGGGATCTATTTTCCCAACGGTTTGATGCTAGCGCGGCGTTGGTCGCTGCGCGGACGAATCCCGCATCTGTTCGCAGTTAATTCGGTCGCGGGTTCGCTGGCCACTGTCTGGTCGTTCTATCTCGGCATCCGCATCGGCTACACTTGGACGGTGGTCATTGCCTTGTCGCTCTACGTGATAGCTTCCGTGGTGTATTGGCGCGTGGCTCGGGTATCCGACGCGAGTGTGAGCGGCGTTCCGTCTGCGCGAAGATTTCTACTGCCGTTCGGTTTGACGAAACGGCAATAGCAACCTGCTTGAAGAGATCCACGGTTTCCATGCCTGGGATGGAATCCCAGGTTACGCTAGATGTCTTCAGTTGACTTGCGCAGCGTGCGCGCGGTTTGACGGAACTCGGCGATGTTCATCTCCTTCAGATAGACAAACCCGCGCGCGCCACGAATCAAAGGGCTATGGTGTTCGGCAAACCAAGCCCGTCCCAAGCAAGTCTTCAAGATGTGATACTGATCGACCTGGACATGTTGAGCCAGTTCGCAAAACGGCCCATCGTGTGCATAGCTGGGGAAAGATGCTTCGCGCTGCGAGACGAACGTATTGAGAAACGCACTCTCCATGATCGACAGCATGTTCAGCGAGACGGGGACGAAGACGTTCGCTTCGCTGGGATGGAAGCGGAACCAGACATTGCGATAACCCCAGACACGCACGTCCTCGCGGTCGTACTTCTCGACGTAGCGATCGGTCGCATCGCTGATGGCTTGCAATACCTTGTAATGTGTGTCGGGACCACTCGCTTCGGGGTCGAGTGCACAGGAAATAACGTCAGGTTGGACTTCGTCCAGCAGGTTGACTACCGGTGCGACATCGCGGTCGACGGTTGGCTCGGGAACGAAAATATCACCGGTGTAAAATCCCAACCGAAGGTGGCGGATATTCGAACACTGCCAGCCGAAGTAACCCCACAGCGTTTCGGCCTCCCATTCGCGACACATGCCTTTGAGTCGCTGGATCGCTTCGGGATCTTTCTGACCTGGATAAACGCTACCAAAATAATGCTTCAATTCGGTCATCCGGTCGCCGATGGCGCTGAGGCTGCTTTCGTCATAGACTTCCATTAGATTGCGCAATAGGCGTCGTGCGGCACCCTCGGCACGCATCTCGTCGTTGCGCGCTGCGATGCCGTCCAGGTATTGCCAAATGTCGCGGTTGCGCCCTTGCTGGTTGTCCTCTTCAAAATACTCCTCGCGATACAGGGCCAGAAACTCGGTCGAGTTGATCCAACGTTGCAGCCCTTCGAGTTGCGCCAACATGAACTGGTTCGTGACCGCTGTGAAGCCGCTGGTTAACGTGACAAAGTAATGGTTGTTGGAGGGATCACGCATGTTGCGGACGATGTAGGGCAAGTAGCCGAGCATCAAGTCGTCGTGATGCGGTTCGGTATGCAGGAACCGAGTACTGGCACAGGCACTACTGCCCCGCTCGATGTTTTGGATAAGTGTATTGCGAACCAGTTGCACCAAATCGCCAAACGACTCGGGGCGCTCTTTGAGGACTTCGTGGAGCATTGGATCGGCCACCGCCTGCTGCTCGGTCAGTTCCAGCAGTGGCTTCTGTTGGGCCAGTGACAGGTCGACCATGGCGCGCACAACCTGTTCGTCGGAAAACTCCTTCGATTGAACCATCAGCGCAACTTGTCGCTGACGCAGCTGCTTGGCTGCGCCCATCGTGATGTAGAAGCGAGCGTTGGGCAGAATTCGCAGCGCGCTGGCTGGAATGGTTACGCTCGCATCCCCTTGCACCGCATCAGCGATCACGCCAGCTTTGGCCTCGCCCGCAGCGATAATAATCGCGGTGCAGTCGCGATTGCAGGTGATCGTGCCCAGCCCAATGGTAATGACCAGGCGTTGACGCGAAACCTCGATACCGCCCAGGTCGCCGGCGGCAGCCGCTTGGGTCTCGTAGTTCGTGGCCATCAGTCGGGTCGTCGAGTGATGGTCAGAACCGCGAATATTGAAACCAATATGACCATCGGGGCCGATGCCACCCAGGAAGAAGCCCAGCCCACCGAGTTTGCGGATCTGGTCTTCGCGGCCTTGACACCAATCGTCGATCCGCGAAATAACGTCCTGTTGGTGACGTTCCAGGTCAGTGACCCCTTGGCGTGTGCGCAGCGACAGGTCAACCGTCGAATCGGGCCAGACGGTTTCCAAGTCTTCGCCTTTCTTGAGCCCGATCTGGTTGCAATTCATCAAGAGGGCTTTTTGTGGATCGAGCCCCATTCCTTCGATGTAGTACTTCTTCACGTAGTGATGGAAACTGTTCTTTTGAGTTGGCTGGATCGGATAGAACTCGTCGATCTGCACGAAGTGAAGACTGGCCATGTCCGGCTTATGGCCCGGATCGATGCCGTTTAGTTCCAGTAATTCGCGTGTGTCGGTGTCGTCCCACGAGTTCACCAGTCGAATGACCCACTTGATGAAATGCTCGGGTGTCTTGCCCGTTGGCAAAGAAATGACGCCGCCCGGGTTTCCCTGAACCCACTCGATGAATCGCATCGCGACCAGTTGGCCCAATGCGGGGAAATTGCTGACCGTAATCACCGGGATACGCTCTTCGGGAGCGTATAGCGGGTCGAGTGGCGAGCGATCAATGGCCTTGAGTTCCACGGCTGAATACTGTGGGTGCTCGTAGGTGTTCATCTAGGTTCCTCGTTGTTTTGGAAGCTGTCTTCGAGCGAGTTCAGTATCCTGTACGGACCTCAGCATTGGTTGGCAATAGCGTGGCTCACCGGTAGTTGTGTTACACGTTCTTAGCTTCACAAGATTGCGTCAGATTGGGTGGCTGTTGTGTCGTCGATCGACAAATGTTCAAATGCGATCAGTAGCCAAGGGATTTATGTCCGGCTGTCTTGCGCGAGCGGCAGAATGACTTGGAACATGCGATTTTTGCTAATCGTCACGAATCAACGTTCGCAGTGGCAGCGATTGGCGAACTGTTTTTCGTACTTCAGCGTCAAGTGTAATGTGCGATTCTCTCGGAGCCAAGTGTTGCGGACACGCAGTCGCAAACCGTACTGGGTGCCGAAAAGATGACTCAAATGGGCCAATTGTTGTTCCATCGGGAACGAAACGGCCCGGATAGCTATGGGAAAACGAGGATAACCATGCTTAACGGACGATGTTCCATCGCGTCAGTTCTTGCTTTCTTCCTGACGGTTTCTCTTGGGTTGGCCTCTGGTGCCCAGCCACCTCGGTGCATCGATCTGGCCGGAGCCTGGTCGTTGCAACTCGATCCGGAGGATCAGGGAATTGCGCAACGTTGGTTTACGAAATCACTGGCCGAATCGGCGGAATTGCCCGGTTCGCTCCAAAGCCAGGGATTTGGAGCTCTTCCGCAATTGGATACCTCCTGGACCGGTACGATTCGCGAAGAAGTGATCCAGATGCCGCGCTATGCGCCCTATCGAGATCCGGCCAACTTCAAGATGCCGTTCTGGCTCCAGCCGAAGCGTTGTTACGTCGGCCCTGCCTGGTATCAACGTTCCGTGACGATCGCTTCCGGATGGTCGGGGCAGCAAATCACTCTGTTTCTGGAACGTTGCCATTGGTCCACGCAAGTTTGGGTGGATGACAAGCTGCTTGGCAGTGCTGACAGCCTGAGTGTGCCGCACCAGTACGATGTGACCAAGCAGCTGACGCCTGGTCGGCATCGTCTTACGATCCGTGTGGATAATCGCTTGAATATCAACGTGGGGCCTAATTCACACAGCGTGACCGACCATACGCAAACGAATTGGAATGGGATTATTGGTGCTATTGAGCTGCGCGCCGGCGCACCGGTTGCGATTGCCGATGTGCAGGTCTACCCCGATGTGGCCAACCATGTGGCGTACGTCCAAGTGCGTGTGAGTAATCAGACGGGCAAACCGGCCGATATGCAGCTGAGCGTGGCGGCGTTGCAGGCGGGGCGACCGGTGGCGGTTGCCAGTGGCGCTTTTTATGTGGATGGAGCGTCCAGTCAAAAAGTAGTGACCCTGCAGTTGGGTGACGACATCAAGTTGTGGAGCGAGCATGAACCGAACCTCTGCAAGCTGGAGGTGTCGTTATTGGACGATCTGGCCAGCGTGCACGTTGTTGATCATCGATCGATTACGTTTGGCATGCGGCGGATCGAGACTGAAGGACGGCAGTTCTTGTTGAACGGTCGTCCGCTGTTCTTTCGAGGGACATTGGAGTGTTGCATCTTTCCCCTGACCGGGTTCCCGCCGACCGACGTCGATTCGTGGAAGCGGATTGTCCGACGCTGTAAAGAGTTTGGGCTGAACCATATTCGGTTTCATTCCTGGTGTCCGCCCGAGGCGGCTTTTGTGGCGGCGGACCAGCTAGGGTTCTACTATCAGGTCGAGTGTGCTTCGTGGGCCAATAGCGGCGCGTCGGTGGGTGATGGCAAGCCGTTGGACCAATGGCTGTATGCCGAAGCCGACCGTATCCTCGAGGCTTACGGCAACCACCCGTCGTTCGTCCTACTGGCATACGGCAACGAGCCACGCGGACCGGGCCCGCGGCGCCGCGGTGAGGATTATCTTGGAGAATGGGTGGATCACTACAAGCAGATCGCCACTCGGCAATTGGTCACCTCTGCTGCCGGTTGGCCCCAGATCACACAGAACCAGTTTCACGACATGCCACGGCCGCTGCGGCAACACGGTCTGTTCAATCGTCAGGCACCCGATACGGTCAAAGACTATCGCGAAGCCGTGCAGAAACACAACGTTCCGTTGATCAGCCACGAGACGGGACAGTGGTGTGTGTTTCCCAACCTTGACGAGATGTGCCAATACACGGGAGTATTGCAGGCCAAGAATTTTGAAATCGTGCAGGACTTCTTGAAATCGCACAATTTGTTGAGTCAGGCACGTGCGTTTCTGATGGCGTCGGGAGCGCTGCAGACCTTGCTCTACAAGGAAGAGATCGAGGTGATGCTCCGCACTCCACAGTTGGGTGGTTTTCAATTGCTCGACTTACACGATTTTCCAGGGCAAGGTACCGCGCTGATCGGTGTTCTGGACCCGTTCTGGGAGCCAAAGCCGTACGTGACCGGCAAGCAATTCAAACGTTTCTGTGGCCCAGTCGTTCCCTTGGCTCGCTTGCAAAGCCGCACCTGGACCAACGACCAGACGCTGACGGCCGAGGTTCAGGTATATCAGTTTGGTAAGGCCGATTTGCCCGGCCAGGAAGTCCAATGGACGTTGCGCACCGATGATGGCCAAACGGTTGGCGAGGGACGATGGCAGAATGTTGATCTCCCATGCGGCGGCCTGCGAAATGTCGGGGATATCCAATGCGCGCTATCGGCGGTGAAAAAGGCTTGCCGTTTGAAGTTGACCGTATCGCTTCCGGGGACGCCTTACGGCAACGATTGGGACATCTGGGTCTACCCCCGCGCCGTGTCCACCGATCCCAGCGATGATGTGCTGGTAACGCGCGCGCTCGACAGGCAGGCGAAAGCCCGTCTCGAGACGGGTGGTAAGGTGCTGTTCTTGCCACCGCCGTATAGTGTCCGAAGTGACACGTACGGTTCTTTTGAGGCAATCTTCTGGAACCGCCTGTGGTTTCCAACTCAGGCGGTCCATACGCTCGGCATTCTTTGCGACCCTGCACACGCTGCGCTGCGCAAGTTTCCGACGGATACGCACAGTAACTGGCAGTGGTGGGATCTTTGCAATCGCTCGAAACCGATCGTGATGGATGATCTGCCACAATCGTTGTCGCCGGTGATTCAGGTGATCGACGATTGGAATACGTGCCGCAAACTTGCCCTGGCGTTCGAAGCCAAGGTCGGCAAGGGCAAACTGATGGTCTGCAGCGTCGATCTTGTCAAGGACCTGAGCTCCCGTCCCGTGGCACGGCAACTGCGTCACAGCCTGCTGACTTACATGGCTAGCGCGGCGTTTGCGCCGAGCGTCTCGATTGAAATCGCATCACTCGAAAAGCTGCTTCGCGAGCCAACGGTGTTGCAGCGATTGGAGGCAACCGTTGTGGCCGATAATCGGCAACAGGGTTATGCCGCGTCCAACGCCATCGACAATAATCCCAGTACGATCTGGCACACGGCGTGGGGTGAGGACGCTTCGCCACATCCTCATCACTTGGTGATTGATTTGCAGAGCGCGCAGTCGATCGCCGGCCTGACCTACCTACCTCGCCAGGATATGTCCAACGGCCGGATCGCCAAATACGCGATCTATGTCAGTCAGGATGGCAAAGCGTGGGGAGAACCGATTGCCACGGGCACTTGGCCCAACGTGGCAGGCTTGCAAACCATTCAGTTCGACAAACCGGCATCCGCACGCTTCGTCAAATTAGTGGGTGAGTCCGAAGTGCGTGGTAACGCGTTCACTTCGATTGCCGAACTGGACGTCATGCTGGCAAAGTAGGGTGTTTGGCATCGCTGGGAGCGAAAAGCGTCAGGCTGGAGAGCACGAGCGTGAAAACCATTTCTGGGGTCCTCAATGATGTATGGGGGGGCAATCTGGCATACGCTCGCGGCGCCAATCGCGAGACGGCGTTTCACTATCCCGTCTGGATTTCATGCGCTATAATAGCAGGCTTCACCCTCGACAACCCACAGCCGGAGTTCTTTTGATGAGAAAACGCGTTGCCATTCTCTTCTGTGTTCTTGGAGTGCTCATGACCGGAACTGCACGTGCCGACAGTCCCCTGCTGGAAAAATGCCCCTTGCTGGAACAATGGGATACGCCCTTTGGCGTGCCGCCGTTCGAGGCCATCAAACTGGAGCATTACCAGCCCGCTTTTGAGGCAGCGATGCAACAGCATCGGCAGGAGGTTCGAGCGATCTATGTAAAGCGCTCGACTCCGACCTTCGATAACACGATCGCGGCGCTGGATCGCAGCGGTGCGCTGTTGGACCAGGTGAGTAATGTCTTCTTTGCCATGACCTCTGCGATGACGAACGATCCGTTGCAAGCAATTGCGAAGGAGATTGCCCCGAAACTGTCGCAACACCGCGACGAGATCTTTTTGAATGAGCTGCTGTTTCAACGCATTGAAGCGGTTTACGAATCACAAGATCAGCTCGATCTTTCTGGCGAACAGAAGAGGCTGTTGGAGGAATACTACAAGGACTTTGTCCGAGGCGGTGCGAACTTGCCCGTGGACAAGAAGAAACAGCTAAAAGAGATCAATTCGAAATTGTCGGTCCTCTCCGTACGCTTTGGCGAAAATGTGCTCAAGGAAAACAATCGGTTCGAGTTGGTGATCGATGACAAGGCCGATTTGGCGGGGTTGCCCGACGCGTCGATCGCCGGTGCCGCGGAGACGGCGAAGCAGCGCGGCCATGAGGGCAAGTGGGTTTTTACGTTACACAAGCCAAGTTTGATTCCGTTTCTGACGTACTGCGAGAACCGGGCGTTGCGCGAAAGAATCTATCGCGGCTATATCAATCGCGGCAACCATGACGACGAATTGGACAACAAGAAGATCCTGGCCGAGATGGCGGCGTTGCGTGTCGAGCGCGCGAATCTGCTGGGCTACCCGACGCACGCCCACTATGTGCTGGACGACAATATGGCCGAGGTTCCTGAAAACGTCTACAAACTGCTCAACGAAGTGTGGCAGCCGGCGATCGCGCGTGCCAAGCAAGAAGTGGTTGACATGCAGCAGATGATCGACGACGAACAAGGTGACTTCAAACTTGCCTCCTGGGACTGGTGGTACTATGCGGAGAAAGTAAAGAAGGCCAAGTACGATCTGGACGAAGAGATGCTGCGGCCCTACTTCAAACTGGATAATGTGCTCAAAGGCGCATTTGAAGTAGCCACTCGACTGTACGGGTTGCAGTTCGAGAAACTGTCGAATGTCCCGGTCTATCACAAGGATGTGACGGCATACGAAGTGAAAGACGCGGACGGCAGCCTGATCGGCGTTCTGTTTGTCGACTACTTTCCACGTGCAAGCAAGCGGGGTGGAGCATGGATGAGTGAGTTTCGGCAGCAAAAGAAGATCGATGGCAAAGATATTCGCCCGATTATCTATAACGTCGGCAATTTCTCGAAACCAACCGGCGATAAACCTTCGCTGCTCTCGCTGGAAGAAGTCCAGACCCTGTTCCATGAGTTCGGGCATGGGCTGCATGGCTTACTCTCGAACTGCACCTACAAGTCGCTGGCCGGAACCGAGGTGGCACGCGATTTTGTCGAGTTGCCGTCGCAGATCATGGAAAACTGGGCCGTCGAGCCGGTTGTGCTCAAGATGTATGCCAAGCACTATAAAACGGGCGAAGCGATGCCCGACGCGTTGATCGAAAAGATTCGCAAGGCACGCTTCTTTAACCAAGGATTTGCGACGACCGAATACCTGGCCGCCTCGTTCCTGGATATGGACTGGCATACGATGCGGCAGCCGAAATCGGATGTCGATGTGCTGGAATTTGAGCAGGCAAGTCTCGACAAGATCGGCTTGATTCCCGAGATTATCTCGCGGTACCGTAGCCCCTACTTCCAACACATTTTCGCGGGTGGCTACTCGTCTGGGTATTATTCGTATCTATGGGCCGAAGTACTGGACGCGGATGCGTTCGAAGCGTTCAAAGAAACCGGGGACGTGTTCGATCTCGAGGTCGCCAAGGCCTTTCGGGATAATATTCTTTCGCGTGGCGGTACCGAGGATCCTATGGTGCTGTATAAACGGTTCCGCGGCAAAGAACCAAACACCGAACCGCTGTTGAAGCGTCGTGGTTTGAAGTGAGTTAGAACCTGTCACAATACTACCGGCAGCGTCCTTACCGGCAGCGTCACCCAGTACCGCAAACACCTGCACGTTAACCAGGTTATGTGACAGGTTCTTGGAATCGGAGCGTTGAGAGCGGGCGGGTGGAGATTCGTTCGACCTGTTATGGGACCTGAAAAACGACAAGATGAACTGACGCTTGCGCCGTGGCAACGGCGGATGCATGAGGTGATTTTCGAGGCCGATACGGCTGCCGGCAAGGCGTTCGATGTCATCCTGCTGGTCGTGATCGTGCTGAGCGTGATCATTGTGATGCTTGACAGCGTGCAGTCGATCAACCAGGCATATCGGCGACCGCTGATGATCGCCGAGTGGGCGATTACGATCCTGTTCACGATCGAATATATCGCGCGACTTGCCTGCATCGGTCGCCCTATGCGTTACGTGTTTAGTTTCTACGGGGTCGTCGATTTGCTGGCGGTGATTCCGACGTATCTGAGCCTCTTCATTGTTGGTTCGCAATCGTTGGTCGTCATCCGTGCTTTGCGCCTCGTGCGGATCTTCCGAGTCTTCAAGCTCACTCGCTACCTCCGCGAAGCCCATGCGCTGTTGATGGCGCTGCGCGAGACGCGCGAGCGGATCACCGTCTTCCTGGTCTTTATTCTGACGGTGATTGTGATTATCGGTTCGGTGATGTACTTGGTCGAAGGGACCCAGCCCGATACCGGGTTCACCAGTATCCCACGCAGTATCTATTGGGCTATTGTGACGATGACTACGGTCGGTTACGGCGATATTGCGCCGCAAACGATCCTGGGCCAGGTTCTGGCCGCGGCCGTGATGATTCTGGGGTATGCCATTATTATCGTTCCGATTGGCGTCTTCTCGGCCGAAATGGTCGCCGCCACGCATCGTGGTGTTGGCACGCAGGTTTGCCCGAATTGTGCTGCCGAAGGGCACGATCGGGATGCCGTTTACTGCAAATACTGTGGCACGCGGCTCTAACTGCTGGTGCCGCGGTCTCGTGGACGCTCGCCCTCGGGGCGTGATCTTCGCACTTGCCGGATACCTGCGAGGGGCTGGAACCTACTTGGTTGGCGCGACAGGTCGCGGTACGATACGTGGTAGCGGCGAGCGGAGCTCGGCTCGCAATCGACATCCCCGCCCTTGGGCCATCCAGAATAATCACCGAGGAACATGCCATGAAGTTTGCCCACCCTGCCCTCCTCTTTGTGACGGTGTTGAGTTTGACCTTTTGCCTGTCCGATGTTTCGACGCGGGCAAGTGAGCCGGTTTGGAAGTCGATCGCCGACGGCAAGACACTAGCCGGTTGGCACAAGAACGGCGAAGGCGATTGGAAGGTTGAAGACGGAGCCTATGTTGGTCGCTCGAACAAAGCGAAACTGTATGGCCATTTGGTTTCGGATCAGCAATACCAGGACTTTGTAGTGCGTTTCAAATTTCAGTGCTCTAGTGGTGACAGTGGGTTCTTCATTCGTACGAAAATGGAGGAGCCGGACAAGACGAACGGTCTACAGATCCAAGTTGGGCCGTGTGGCAGTGGCACCGGTGGTATCTACGAGAGCTACGGACGTGGCTGGCTGCAGAAACCGACCAAGGAGCAAGAGGCTTTTTGTTATCGTGAAGGCGGATGGAATGAAATGATCATCGCCGCCAAGGGGCCACGTGTGACGGTGCACGTCAACGGTTTCAAGACGGCCGATTTGAACGACGAGAAGATCCGGCAAGGAGCCGGCGTCTTCGCATTGCAGATGCATAGTGGCGTTGTGAACCACACGATGTTCAAGGACTTGGCGGTACTTGAAAAGGGTGACATTACACCACGCAGCTTCTTGTACGACGCCATTAAGCCGGTGAAGCCAGCCACCGATGGTGCGTTGAACTTGCGCGCGGCTGACGCCATGACGGCGGGACCCGAGATTATGTACTTGCCGGCCCGCGGCGTGATCGGTCACTTCAGCTGCAAGGGAATGGTCTCGTGGCCAGTACAGGTTGACCAGCCGGGAGACTACGACGTGTGGATTGAAGGAGCAGCCACCGACGGCCAAGCTGCTAACCGCTTTACGTTGCAGGTTGGCAAAACGCAGCTTACCGGCAAGGTTGACAAGATCGGTTTGAGTGAAACCGGTAAGGCCGTGAAGATTGGGCAAGTGAAGCTCGGCGTCGGCGCGCAGCAGGTTGTGCTCAAACCGGTGGGACAGTTTGACGGCACGCTTATGATCCTGCGGCAAGTCAAATTGGTCCCAAGGAGCGGCACGTCGGAGGGTAGCACTAAGTGAGCCGTGCGCATGGGGGAAGCTGCGGGCCGTGTGACACTTGTTTCTTATCTCACCGCACGGAGTGCGGTGGCACACTGCGTCATGGGGAACTGAAGAAGACAGAAGGTCTTGTGCAATAACCAGAATCTCAATCGAGTCTCCGAAATGATCTGTTCGTCCAATTGCCTTGCTGTTCTAGTAACTTTGTTGTTGTGGTGTGCGCAGCCGGCGGTTGCCACCGCGTTGGAGAGCTTGTCGCGTCCGAATATCGTCTTGATCCTTTCGGACGATCAGGGTTGGCGCGACTACGGTTTCATGGGGCACCGCGTCATTGAAACTCCCAATCTGGATGCGTTGGCGCGACGCAGTATCGTTTTTCCACGTGGCTATGTCGTGTCCCCTCTTTGTCGTCCTTCACTAGCTTCGATCGTAACGGGGCTCTACCCTCAACAACATGGCGTGTGTGGCAACGACGTCAGTCCGGTGCGAGGTTTGGCGCGCGATCGCGAGGATCGACCGGTTCGAGAACGGTTCTATCAACACCCGAACCTAATCCGCCTGTTGGTCGATCATGGCTACCTCGCGTTCCAGTCAGGCAAGTGGTGGGAAGGCTCGTGGGAGGCGGCCGGTTTCACAGACGGCATGACACACGGCGATCCCACTCGCGGTGGCAGGCACGGTGACGTTGGCTTGACGATTGGCCGCAAGGGCATTGAGCCCATCACTCGGTTTATCGATAGCGCGGTCGCGAATCAGAAACCGTTTTTTGTCTGGTACGCTCCGTTCATGCCCCACACGCCTCACACGCCGCCGGCCGAGATTCTTGCGAAGTATCAGAAGACGGGTCGCGCGGACAACGTGGCCAAGTACTTTGCGATGTGCGATTGGTTCGATCAAACTTGCGGCCAGTTGATGAGTCATCTGGAGCGACGCTCGCTCGACCAGAACACCATCATTATCTATCTAAGCGATAATGGCTGGGCCGCCGTGGATAAGAGTGCGGAGAATCCCGAAGGTTGGTGGAACGACTATGCGCCACGCTCCAAAGGATCGCCCTTCGAAATGGGGATCCGGACACCGATCATGATCTCCTGGCCCGGCAGGGTCGATCCGGGCCGCTCGCTCGATCTGGCCAGTAGTATCGATCTTCTGCCGACGCTATTGCACGCATGCCAGATCGCGCCGCCGAACAACTTGCCTGGAATCGACCTGCTGGATACGGCTGAGCGAAAGAATCGCCCGGCAATTTTTGGCGCCAGTTACTCGATCCACAACATGACGCCAGGTGATCCGGCACGCACGCTCCAGTACCGCTGGTGTATCGAAGGGAACTGGAAATTGCTGCTACGCAGCCACGGCAGCGACACCACTCGGTATCGCACCGTCCATCAATGGGATACCACCGCCGTGCGGCTGTATGATCTTGGCCACGATCCGGACGAGAAAACCAACCTGGCCGCGACGCACCGTGACGTCGTCCAACGGCTAACCAGGCTACTCGTGCTGCAGCTTGCGGATGTCTTCGATCGATAGGGCAGCGCCGGAATCGGATTGGCTACCGTAGATTTGCAATGCGCGCAGTTGGCCGCGTAGTTGCCGATCGGTGCCGTTGCTGTGGAGGGTCTTGTTGTAGTTGCCAACGGCTAACACACCGCTGTTTGAATCGGTGGGGCCACGGTTGAAGCTGGTGACGCGGTCCAACATGGCGGTAGTCGATTTGTCACCGAAGTACCAATGCACGTTGCTGGTCAGCCGGATGGCATCGTAAGTCACGGCAAAGAAGATCCACTTGCCGACAACGATTCGGTGGGGCGAGCTGTCGTTCTGCGTCTGGTCGGGCCACTGGTTCACGGCTAACCGTAGACGCCCGTCCGCCAATTGGACCAGATCGAAACCGGCTCGATCGCGGTTCAGGTTGAACACGATCCGATTCCCACCATTGCCGGTCTTCAAGTCTTTGAGTCGGATCCAGCCAGCTATTGTGAAGGACTTGAGTCCCTCGAGGGACTTGAGCGGTTGGTCGCCGACCGTCAACCATTTCCAGGGCGCCTGCGCACCGAAATCGAAGCCGCCATCTTTGGTCCGTTTGATGGCTCCGTGCAATATCACGTCGTCATTGCGCCCGGCAGGGAAGCCGATACGTACCAAGGGCGCTCCAGGCGGGCTGGCCGCAGAAACGGTGATACGTGACACCGCGCTAACTCCCTGCTGGCTGGTCACTGTCAACGTGGCGACGTAAGTGCCAGCCTTGTCGTACCGGTGGGTCGTCGTGGCGGAGGAACTGGTCGTTCCATCGCCGAAATCCCAGTGGATTGACCCTTTGGATTGTGTTGAGAAGCCGATGTTCAACGGCACGCGGCCAACTCGCCGGCTGACCACCGCCACCGCTTCGGGGCGATGCTTCTCGTTGGGTGCGTAGCGGGCAAGGTGGAACAGCATTGCTGGTTGGTCTGCGGTGCAAGTGAATTCGCCTGGTCGCGCGTCGCTCAAGGGTATCGTTGTCATGTTCCAAGTGTCGATAGCGTCGACCTTGAATGGTTCCGTACTTTTCAGCTGAATCGTCTCTGAACCTGGGTTGCGGAAGTAGATCAAGTATTCCTTGCCGGGCAATTCCAAGAGTGATGCGTTTGACGAGAGCTTCCGTGGCACCATGTCGTAGAACGGGACCCGCGTCATGATCCGCTTCAAGAACGCGATCCGCTCTGGGCTCTTGCCGTGCAGCACGCCTCCCTTGGACCACCAGAGAATGTCCTTGGGATGCTTGTAGGTTTCGCCATGACCGACGTAACAACCGGCCATCGTGCCACGCCAGAAATGATCGACCATCTGTCGACCTGAGAGGTTACCCCAGCCCTGAGGGACATCACCTTCGTAGCGACATTCGTCAAAGACGCACGGCTTGCCGTACTTTTGGCGCAGTTCGATGGCTTTATCGAATCCGGCACTTTGGATACTCGCGTGAGTTACCCATGGCTTGGTGTGGTCGTACCATACACGACCATTGTGGATGCCGCGCAAGTGTCCATAAGGATCGTTGTCCCGCACGATTTGGAAGAACCGATCCCAATCGGCGAGCTTCTTGGTCTTCATGAAATCAAACTCGTTGGCCATCGACCACCAGACATTGCGATAGGCCGATAGCCGTGCGACGACGTAACGCAGGTAGCGATCGTCCGATTGCGAATCCATTTTTTCAAAACCCCATCGGTCATAGGGGTGGAAGAGGATGATGTCGGCCTCGATTCCCAGTTTCTGCAAATCCAGAACGCGGTTTTCGAAATGACGAAAGAACTCCGGGTTGAAACGTGTGAAATCCCAATGCGTGAGCGGCTTGCCAGCATACGGATAGTACTTCGGTTCGTTCTGGTTATAGGTGTACGACTTGGGGAACACGCACATCCGCAGTTTGTTGAAAGGTGATGCGGCTAGCGTCTTGAGCGTTTGTTTCTCCAGCGCGTCTCCCTGATGTGCCCAGGCATAACACGTTGTACCGATCTGGTAATAGGGTGTTCCATCGCTGTAGCAGAAATAGTACTTCTTGCAGACACGCACCGGGCCGTGGTTCTTGGGGCCAGGTTTTGTGCACACGAAGGTGCCCTGTTTGCCACTCAGTTCGGTTCGATTGCTTTTGGTCACATACTGCCATCGGCCAAGCGTGTCGGGCATGAACCGAATCCGGTAGATTCCCTGACCGTCGTAGAATCCGGTCACCTGTATCGAACGGTCTTTCTGGCGAAATGTCGCTAGGAGCTGAACGTCGACAAACGGATTGCCCTCTTGAGGGCCTTTCAGTTCAATTTCGTACACTCCCCAGCGCTCAATCTGTTCGAGGTCTTTGGCGTGGACGGTTGACCAACCACAGCTCAACATGACGACGGTCAGTATTCGACCGAAAAGAGTTCGATGTTCCATGATCCAAAGACTCCGCGTGAATGTATTGGCAAATCGATGCCGTGAGCAGCAACTCAAGGAGGGAACCGCTGGTAAACACTGCTGAACGTAAGTTGCAAACAGCCCTCCGCCGGGCTTGTCCCGGTCGGTGGCACGGCTGGTCAGCTACCGGCCCAAGGCCCGTTCCGTACTCCACCGTCAGCCCTTCTTACGGCAAGTTCACGCCAACAGTTCTTGCGTCATGGAGATGCTCGAACGGTAGAACGGCGTCTCTGCTCGGGCCAAGTGAGTGGCGCATCGAGGTTGTAGGTCATGTAGACTTGGATCTTGGCTTTGTCTTGGAGCAAGTAAAGGTAAATGAGCTCGCCTACACGCAACCGCCGCCAGACATTGGCCAGTGGATACTCCGGTGGATCTTCCAGTATGCTCCAGGTCTTGGCACTCGGCGGCATGGTCATTAGCCAGCCTCCGGTGGCGTGTACGTAAACGGTGCTCTGCCGCACGATTCAGTGTAGATAATCGGTATCTTGACCGGATTAGACGGTGTGGGGTTCTTGATGATTACGATGATCTCATCCGTGCCCCTCGATTCCTTCTCCGAGAGTCGGCTTGGTTCCGTGATCAACACTAACGCCGAACTTTGAATGCAAGTGAAAACGACCGGAATAATAACCCCGTCGCGTGTAACTTCCACGTTACCAGGAGTGGTGCTCGAGGGAAGATTGTCGCCGGGGATAGCTGCGTAAATCGCAAAACCAATTGACGCGGCCAACGTTTCATCGTTTTTCAGTACAGGGGCGGCCATCGTGTGGCTCCTTCAAGCAGTGGTTTTCGAAAACAGGAAAACAGGAAAACAGCAATTGCGTACGTTGCGCCGGTGACTTCACGGGCTGATTGCCTTGAGTTCATCACGCAGTTGTTCTAGTTTCTGTTGAGCCGTAACGTTTTGTGGTGTTTGTGCGGTGATCTGTTCCATGTGTCCGATCGCTTCGGCATACAAGCTCTTCGCGTGATCGGTTTTGCCGGTGGCCAGCGCGGCGTGCGCCATGCCAATCAGGACATCTACCAGTGTGCTCCGGTAGGCGATGATCTTCGGCACTTGCTTGACGATCGGTTCGAGTTGTTGTCGAGATTGCTCGAGCGTGGCGATCGCCTGTTCGGTATCTCCCGACTTGATGCGCAATTCTGCTTGTGCGGTGAGTGCGGCGATTCGGTAGCGTTGGTAAAAAGCGATTGAAGGAAAAGCCTTGGACAGCTGTGTCCAGATCGCGATCGCTTCATCGAACCGGCGGTTTGCATCGTCAAGCTGTTGCGGGTCCAGTGCTTCGGTCTGGCCCAGGTCCAGCAAGATGCGGGCCAGTGAATGCTGGGTATTGTTGTCACCATCGCCGCTCGCGTCGCGTGCCTTCTTCAGAGCGATCTGCAACGCACTAGTGGACCCTTTCAGATCGCCCCCTTGCCGCAGCATCTCTCCCTGCCGGTTCAGCGCCAATAGCAGCGCTGGTTGGTCGGTGGGGATGCTGTGAGGGTCATCGACTAAAGCTGTAAGCGTCGTCACCGCAAACGCGATGTTACTGGTCGCCGCGTCGGCTAGTCCGAAATCAAACTGCACATCCGCCAGGCTCTGACGAATCGTAGCCGCAGTACGTCGATAGGCAGGGCTAGTGGGGTCATCGGTCAGCAATTCCGTGACGATCTGGCTCGCGCGGCTCAAGTCGTCAATCGCTTTTTGCAGGTCGCCAATCGATTTGTACAGATGCGATCGCTCGCGCAGCGTCTCGGCCAGCCGATCACGGTTATGTCGGTTGTTCGGGTCCGCGGTTACCAGGTCTTCGGTCAGAGCAAGGGACTTGCGATACAGTTGTTCTGCCGCTTCGCGATGATTGAAGACGCGTTGGAGGTTGCCTTTGATGCGATAGGCCATGGCCAGGTCCTGTTGCAAACCCGAGTCGTTGGGCCGCTGGCGGCGCATCTTCTCGCAAACTTCCACCAACAAGTCGGTCATCGCCATGCGCTCCCCTTCGGCACCAGGGGTACGTGCGAGTACGCCTTCGGCAGTCGACTGCAGTTCAAATGCTGTTTGTCGCAGGTCCTCCAGGTTCTGCTCCGCCCGCGCATTTTCCGAGTTGGCGATGTTCAAATTGTCCTGAGCCGTATCGCGCGCTTCGCGTAGCAACCGATTCTGATGCCGGCTCACTGCATTGAAGATTCCCAACGCAATAATGGTCGTCAGCATCAACGCCGCCAGTCCGGTGACGGCTGCACGATGGTGCCGTATCGCGCGCCCGATACGATCACGCAGTGGTTCGGCATAGGCTTGCGTCGGTTCGTCTGCCAGCCAACGCTCGATATCGTCCGCCAATGCCCCGGCCGAATCGTATCGGTCTTCGGGCGATAGCGACATGGCTTTCAGGCAGATGGCTTCCAGCGGTCGAGGCACGTCGGAATTGACTGCGGATGGCGCTTCGATGGTCCCTTCGGTGACGCGTTGCAACAGCTCCGTAACGTTCTTGCTGGCGACGCTGCGGCGGCCCGTTAGCAATATGAACAGCGTGGCCCCAAGGGAGTAGATGTCGGCTGCCGGCCCCACTTTCGTGCCGTCGCCGCGCGCTTGCTCGGGACTCATGTAGGCAGGTGTGCCGATGACGGCACCGAGCTGAGTAAACTCTGAGTCGTCCTCGTGAGCAACGTTCAGACGGTCGACCGTTGCTTCGCCGTCGTCCTGGATCGACTTGGCCAGTCCCCAGTCGATCAGCAGCGTTTCGCCAAACTTGCCGAGCATGACATTCGCCGGCTTCAAGTCGCGGTGGATGATGCCTTGACTGTGCGCGTAAGCCATTGCATTGCACAGATCGACGAAGTGTCCCAGCAATCTGCGTAACTCGAGCGCACGCTGGCCCGCGTTCTTGGCGGTGGCCGCAGAATGGAAGCGTTGAATCGCCTTGTCAAAACTCTCGCCCTCGACAAAACGCATTGCGTAAAATGGCAGCCCGTCGGCGAACTTGCCGAGGCTGAAAACGGGGACTATCCCCGGGTGTTGCAGCCGAGCGTTGATCTTGGCTTCCCACAGAAAACGCGATTGCAGTGTCGGGTTCTCTCGATGCCGGGCTTGCATTTCTTTCACAGCCACGGCACGTCCAAACTCCTGGTCCTCGGCACGGTAGATCGCACCTAGGCCACCCATCGCATGCAGACCCTCGATGATGAAGCGGTTCCCCGCCTGTTGGCCCGTGCGCGTGCTAGTGCCGGTTGGGTCGGCTGGGCCGCCGAGCGGGCAAGTCGGATCGTCTGGCTTGTTGGGATCCGTTTCGCTCGGCTGGCGATCCGCGGCAACATCACTCTCAGCTGCGCGGGCGGATGGGGCGAGCGCGTTGGGCGCCGCCGTCGCGCCCAGCTCGTCGGTATCAACCGTCGCTTCCAAGCGTTGGTCCGTTTGACGCGTCTCAAGTGCCGCGCGAATCGACTGACTGCCTGGCACGGAGTCGATACTCAACGAACGGCCGTCGGTGTGCTGCTGAAGATACTCGTCCACCAGCGGTTCCAGCAAGTGACGCTGGTGAGTGGTTAGCAATTTACGCTCGACCAACAGGTCGCCGAGTGGTCGAGTGCGATCATCGAGCCAGTCCTGAGCCGCTCGAAGCATGACGTCCTGAGCAACGAAATCGAGCTGAACAGCCAAGATTCCCAGTACCGTGTTACGATCGCGGGCTTCAGACATTCCGCCCCCCCCCACTTCCGAATTGCGCATGCCCACCCAATTGCGATCATCATACCGCCTGATCGAGTAGGTTCCAAGCGTTTGCCAGGTGTTTTTTCGGGGCCGGATCGGAGGGGAGAGTGGGTCACGCCATTGCGCTGCGCGAAGGCTCGCATCCGTGTGCAAACTAAGGAGCTCTCACAAAATCTTGTTGGCGTTGGTTGCCGGTGCGCGGCAAGGCAAGTGCTGGGTTTCGACTTTGACGCCTTGTTAGAGTTCCTAACCCACTTTCTTGTCAGCCATCTTCTTCACTCGCCATAAGCGAATGGCCAAAAAGCCATCCGTGACGGAATAGAGTGAAGGCAAGGAATGCTACGGGCAGAAGAAACGCGGGATTCCACCAAAGAGACTCGCGCAGTGCGAAGCGGGGGAGCGTTGTCCAATGGAGCGTGGGGACGCCGTTCGCACTGCGTGCAGTTACTGGCGGCGTGCTGGTTAAACGTTTGGCAGTGCCAAATCGATCGGGATGGGGAATGCGTTCGCGCATGCAGTGGCACACACGCGCAGCCACAGACCGGAAAAGGGGAGCAATCTCATTAATCCCCCGCAGTCGAGCCAAACTTGTCCTCAAGGAGTTGTACGACAAACTCAGCCTCACCTTCAGCCCTTCCTTCGGCCTTTCCTTTCTCGATCAGTTCCTTCTCCCACAACTTGACTTGCTCTTTCAGCATCGTTCCACACTCCTGGATGTCTTCCAATTCCATCACCGACGGGCCCGACAATGGGACCTGAGACAAAACCATCTCCACCCAGTGGGCCAGACGCTTGAGCGACTCCCCATACTCCGGCATCGCGCGCCAATGCCCGATGGCGTCGATCATCCGCTCAAAATCCTCCTTCGTCCGGCATTGCTCGAATCGAAACACCAGCGCCGCCAGATTCTTCATCCCGGCCACGTCCAGCGGTGCCGACCACCGCCGCGTTCCATTATAGAGCACGATCGGCAAGACCGGCGGCAAGAAACCGCCCGGACGGATCCGTTTTTCGTCGATCAGACGCTGGTAGAGCAGTCCCACGTAGACCATCAGCCGTAACGCCATGAACCGGTCGACCGTCGACTGGAATTCGATCAGCAGGTACACATAGAGCCACTGGCCGCGGAATCGGACCCGCCTGATCACGGTCGCTTTCTACGAACTCCAACGCAAACCCTCGCCGCCTCCGCCCGGCGCTCGCCAAGTCGGCGTCGGTCGTGGCAATCAGTACCGCACGAAAACAGACACGTACCACGGCGACTATCACCCCGGTCGACTTTTGGCTGTGGTGCATATTCGTTACGGGGAATGATATTGGCGATGTGCCGCAAAGTTTGCTTCATTTCGATTGCGGCAGTGGGACCGTGAGCTCAAGAACCAGTCACATAATTGCCAGCAGCGTTGCCCAGCAATAGATGGCTCTTCGAAGCGAGAACGTCATCCATGCTCGGGAAAGATTCCCGAGCTACGGGTAGCTGAACCCACTGAGTCCTGGCGGCTTCAGTTGCTCAAACTTGGCCGGCCGACACAATGATGAACCGTAGGGCCAAGCCGCCGATCAAAAGGAGCAGCGGTGCCAAGACCGTGGGGCGGCGATGCTTGACGATCTCGATGACTTCGAGCGTCAGCGGAACGGCGAGTCCGGCGATCACGACTAGTGCCCAGAACAGCGCCGTGTAGCTGCCACCGAGAAACAATCCGGCCGCATCCCGGCCCGCTTGGCCGCCGCCGGTCAGCAGCGTTACCAGAAACAGGAACAGCAGGGAGGCCTCGAGCAAGATGGCGCCGACGTCCCAGCGCTGGATCATCGCGTGTTCCTCGTGCTTCATTGGCAACAACATCATCAGCGCTGCGCCGGTCGATGCTCCCGAAACCAGGAACAGCGGGCCCAGCAGTGCGGAATTCCATGCCGGTCGCGCGCCGAGCGCGCCGAGCAAAACGCCGGTATAGACGCCTAAGCCGATGCCGAGTAGCAGGTTGCACCAAGCCATGCCCGTTGTTCGGGCGGCCAGCCACTCATGGAGCTTGTTCACAATACTAGATAGGCCAAGCGCGCGAACCAGGCCGATGTTGGCGACTTTTTCCGTTTCGTCATCGGTCAGTGAAGCGAAGCCCATGGCCAGTGTTGCGGGGTAGATCAGCAATAGCAGCCACGATCCCCACGACATGGGCGACGTGACTTCGAACGCTGCATAGAATCGCCAGACGTGGAATTTGTACTCCAGATCCATCAGCAGCGCCAGCATGCCGATCGACAGGAAGACGGGTGCCAGAAATGCGGCCCAACGCGACCATGTGGAACGATCCTCCGTGCCACGACGCAAGATCAGCAGAGCGCTGAAGACCATGATCCCAGCGGCTAACCCACCGAGGAACAGGTAGACCGGTACTTCCCATCCCCAAATGTGAAGATGCGGATCAATCAAATGGCTGTTTCGATTAAGTTCGATCTCGTGCATCGCTGCGTTCCTTGTGGCTGCTGTGGCTCGGATATCCGATCCGAGCACAGGCAGGCATCACCCTTCTGAAAGTTCACTATTGCGATAAAGCTGGTTCAAGGCAGAAGACGCCCGCCGCGCCCGGGAAGGATTCCCGGGCCACGCGCGTTCTAACTACAACCGCCAGCTTTGCGTTTGGGCGGAGCCTTGAACTTGGTCGGTTTGGGCGGCGGTGGCGCGGCGCCACCGGTGATCGCCGAATGGATGGCGGATTGGAATCGGTACTTCGCAATATCCTGCTCGCTGGTGCCTGCGGCTGGAGGTGCCGGATCGTCCAGGACGAATTTCTTCCAAGCGGCAAAACCATCATCGAGCCAGAAGACACGCCCTGGGTAGGCGAGTGCGGCGGCGGGGACCTCTTTCAAGTCACCCGCGCCGACCAGCACCAGGTCCTGGATTCCAGAGCTGTATTGCAGGCCCAAATCCGCAAGGTCGTCAATCTTCGCGTTCTCGGATCCGGGGATGCGTTTATCGAGGAACACCTTTTCGGGACGCAGGTCAATGATCCGTAAATTCCACGGTTCGTCGATGATGCGTCGCGCGAGCGTCTCGACGTCAACTTGCTGAGCGGTTTTGGTCGCGGCACCCGCTTCCGTCTCGCGTGTTCCGATCGGTACGAAGAACAGGATCAGCCCCAACAAACCAACCAATGCGAACGAAGCGAACGCAAACCGTCGTGGCGGATTGGGCGCGTCATCGTAGTCGCGGTTAAAGAGCTTTTCGGTCGCGTACTTCTCCACTTTCTCACCACCGATGAAGCAGCCAATCGCCGCCGCTGCCACGGCCAATGCCACCACGGCCGGAGGCAGACCGAGCAATTGGTAGATGAAAACCTGTCCCTGGTCACCGCTCAGGTAGAAGCCCTCGATTGCGGGATAGGCGAAACCGAACAGGACCGAGCCAATGATCACACCGGTGAATGCCAGCAATCCGTCCACGGCACCGGTCGAGGCGGCGACCAACGACGTGCCAGGGCAGTAGCCCGAGATGATGAAACCGACTCCCAGCAACAAGCCACCGACCAACATGGGCCAGATGAACGTGCCACTGACGACCAATTGGCCGACATTCAGGAAGCTGGTCAAGCCGAGTCCATCGGCAATGACTGCGCCGAGCATCGCCGTGACGATAGCGCTGAACATCACTTTGAAGACGGTCATGTCGTACAGGTAGAACTGAGCAGCCAGTTTGGTCGATCGGCCAAACCCGGCACGTTCCAACACAAATCCGAAACAGAAGCCAATCAGAACGGCAACGACCAGTCCGATTTCACGGTTGGCACCGGTCAGTGATTCAAACGGGAATATCATGTCCATTGCCTCCTCATGGTGTAAGCCAGGGCATATCCGCCAGCGAAGATGGAGATCATGAAGATCCAACTACCGAGGGACAACATGCCGCCACCTGACAACGCCTGGCCCGATGTGCAGCCACGTCCCAAACGGGCGGCGAACCCCATGATGACGCCACCAGCCAACGCGAACATCAACCGCTGGGGCACTTTCGCGTGCGGTCCTTTGGTTACCTGCGGTCGCAGCCGGCCGGCCGCGTAGGATGACACGACGCCTCCGAGGAAGACTCCGAACAGTTCGAACAGGTAGAAGTTGTCCAGCACACTATGTCCGCCGGAACTGGAGGCAGCCATAAACTTGTTGGCAGCCACGTAGTCGGGTGCCACACTTGTTACCGCAGCGATCCCCAGTCGGTTTGCGGCGCCCGATGCGCCTAATCCCTTGCCCACGATCAGGAACGATGACAACAGTACGAAGCCGAGCATGATGCCGGCAAAGTACGGGTTCCAGAATCGGTCTTCGGGTCTCAAATCATTACTCATTGCACCCTCCACCTTCATGGCCGCAACAGGCCATTTCAATTGGCCATTTCAATTCAGCTAACTCAGGAAATATACATTGGGGGATAACCCGCGATCACTCTGCAACGTCTTGTTCTTACGCTCGTCCAGCAGTTTCGACACCTTGCTTCGCGGATCGGACAAGTCGCCAAATTCGAGCGACTTGGTGGGGCAGATCGACACACAGGCCGGATCCTGCCCGGCGCGGACACGATGCAAACAGAACGTGCACTTGTCGGCATAGCCATTGGGGTGAATGTACCTGGCATCGTAGGGACACGACGCGATGCAGGCTTTGCAGCCGGTGCATTTTTCGTGTGTGACCAAGACGGTGCCCCCTTCGTTCACGTGGCTGGCCCCGGTTGGGCAACAGCTGACGCAGGGTGGGTGATCACAGTGATTGCATCGCTCGCTGCGAATCTCCTGATGCAAGTCAGGGAACTTCCCGCTCGTTTCAGTTACGATCCAATCGCGAAATCCGTCCGCCGGCAGTGCGTTCTCGGCTTTGCAGGCCAGGACACATGCGTTGCAGCCGACACAACGTCGCATGTCCATTGTCATGGCATAGCGTGGCTTCTTCATGCGACGTCCTCCGCTGGTTGAATGCTGACAAAGTTTACGTTCATTCCCGTCCCCCCCATGATCGGATCAACCTTATACCGCGTGATCAATTCGGAATCACAAGCTCCCCGGTTGTAGGCAAACTTCAAGGCGCGTGACGTGTGCCCCCATCCATGTACCATGTAAACCGAATCGCCACGGATGCGCTGAGTGAGCTTCAGTTTGATCGGCTTGCTGTGAATTCCGTCCTGGTTCACCAGCACGACTCGGTCGCCACTCTTCGGTTTGCGGTTGGCGAACTGAGGTAGTGCCTTTAGGGCATCTTCGTTGACCCAGATTTCGTTCTCGCTGTAGACCTGCGTCAGGAACCGGTTGTTGGAAGTCCGTCCAAACGTGTGCATCGGGGCTCGACCGTACAGCAGGTGAAACTGGCCGGCACCGAGTGGGTCTGGCGGCGTGAATTGTGGGATCGGGTGGAAACCGGCCGACTTGAGCGTTTTCGAGAACAGTTCGATCTTGCCCGACGGCGTGTTGAAGGCTAATTCGAGCCCTTCTTCTTCGCAGACGGGAACGCGTTTGCCCAGGATGACGCCTGTCTTACGCAGTTCGTCGCAGTCGAGATCAGCCGACTCGATTCGCTTCTTCGCATACTCGACGCTGTCCTTCCAAGGGAAGTAGTCTTTCAAGCCAAGACGGAACGCCAACTCGCGTGCGATCCACCAGCCCGGTTTGGAGTCGTGAAGCGGCTCGACCGCCTTCTGCCGAACCGTGATGAATGGCTCCTTGTAGGCCGGTGCCCAGATGTCGTCACAACGTTCCAGGTAGGTGCATTCGGGCAGCACGACGTCGCTCCAGCCGCAGATTTCCGCTGGTAGTACATCGATGGAAACGATGAAATCGAGTTTCTGGATGGCCTCCTGGGTTTGCTTCGGATTGGGCAGTGACTGGATCAAGTTCGTGCCGTAAACCATCCACGCTTTGATCGGATTGGACGCCTTGCCGGGGATCGTCGCGTCGCATAATCCCGAGGCAAGTGTCTCATCGGCCAGTGGGTAAAGGTGTTCCTCCTTGTCCCGCTTTTCTTTCGGCTCGTACGCATACTTCGTGTACGGGAACTTCGGGACCTTCATGTTGGAAGGAATGATGTACCCGCCGCGGCGGCCCCAGCTGCCCAACAACGCGGCGATGATCGCCATGGCGCGGCTGCGCTGCGTGTCGTCGCCGGTCCAAGTGACATGCCGTCCCGGGTGAATCAAGGATGCGGGACGGAAGCCAGAAATGAACCGCGCCGTCTCGACAATCAACTCGGGACGAATTCCCGTGCGTGCATAAGCCCACTCGGGCGTCTTGTCTGCCACGTCCTTCTTCAGCTCGTCTAATCCGGTCGCGTACTTCTCGATGTACGGTACGTCGTACCGGTTTTCCTTGAGCATGACGTGGATCCAGGCCAGCAACAACGCCATGTCGGTGCCCGGTTTGATCGGTAACCAGTACTTCGCTTTCGCTGCGGCCGTGGAGAATCGCGGATCGACCACGACCAGCTCCGCCCCGTTGCCCAAGGCATCGGCAAACTCTTGCACCTGGGTGTTGTGCATGTTCTCGCCCAAGTGGCAGCCGATCAGCGTGATGCAACGCGCGTTTGCGATGTCGATCGATTCGGGCGAGCCAACACCGTTGCCGAACGTCAGGAAATAGCCGACCTCGCGCGGGCCACGACACTGTGCGTAGGAGGGAGCAGCAATGTTGTTTGTGCCGTACGCCTGGACCAGGTGCTTGAACCATGATCCGCCGAACCCATGGCTGAACAACGCCAGTGCCTCGGGACCGTATTTGGAACGAATCCCTTCCATCTTCTCGGCAATGTGATCCAGGGCCACTTCCCATGAAGCTTCCTTGAATACCTGCTCGCCTCGCTTGCCAGAACGGATGAGCGGTTTCTTGAGGCGGTCCGGATCGTACAACAGCCCGATCCCGCCGGTGCCGCGCGGGCAGAGTCGGCCTTTGGATAGTGGGTGTTTCGGATTCCCCTCGATCTTGGTCACGCGACCATCTTTCACGTGCGCCAGCACGCCACACTTCCAAAAGCAGAGCTCACAGAAGGTGGGTACCACTTCGTCGCCCGCTGTTTGCGGGTCGTAGGGACGGTGACCATCGAGTCCCCACCAGGAGGTCGTGAGTCCTGATCCGACCGCCGCTGCGCCGACCGCACCGGCCCCGATCTTGATGAAATCACGTCTGGAAAGTGTCATAGTTCGCCTCGTGTACTTCGATCCGTAATGCAACTCTCGACACAGCCGAGCATGCGGAACAAATGTGGCTCGATGATTTTGTAATAGGCGTGGCCGCTACGCGTACTGCCCGAAACCAGTCCTGCGGAGCGGAGGATACGTAGTTGTTGGGAAACGATGGCGGACGGCACACCCAGCCCACTGGCGATGTTCTTGACGTTTTCCTCGCGCGCCGAGAGCAGGCAGAGGATGCGCAGTCGCAGCGGATGTGCGATCGCCTTGAGCACCTCTGCCGCCGCTGCCGCCTGCATCTCGTCGAGGTCCACCTGGGCCCGCTCGGGCGTTTGGGAATGTGTCTTATTCATCGAATCCCATGAATTTTCGCATTTAACGATGTCTTAAACTGCGGATATAGCTATTACTCTATAATATATCTCTTTATCGGATCGTGTGCAAGCGGAAACAAGAGAGAAATGCGGTAATTTTGGCGAATGCGGCCCGGGATTTCATCCCGGGCGTGGCGGGCGGCTAGCGTCTTGTGCCAGCTTTACTGCAATAGGAATGGCTCTACAGATGGAACCAGTCGGCAACGCGATCGCGCGCTTCGGCTGATTCGTTCTTGTGTCGGAACGCATTCGTGCGCGGTGAATAGTCGTAGTCCTTGCGCAACGATTGCGCGTTGCGAACCACTTCCCCGATCGCATTGAGGATATAACCCAGTTCGTCGTCTGTCATGGTTGGGTGCAGTGACAATCGGACCCAGCCTGGTTTTTCGGAAAGATCGCCGTGATCGATCCGGTCCGTGATGCGCCGCGATCGCGTGGGGTCGACATGCATCAGGTAGTGGCCGTAAGTGCCGGCACACGAGCAGCCGCCGCGCACTTGAATGCCGTAGCAATCGTTTAGTAACGTGGTGATCAAGTTGTAATGCAAGCCTTCGACATAGAACGACAAGATGCCCAACCGATCGTCGACCTGGTTAGCGAGCAGGTGTAGTTCGGGGATGGCGCGCAGCGCCGGCAGTGCCACGGCGAGCATCGTTTCTTCGCGCTGTCGAATCGCCTCGACACCCATCGCTTCCTTTAAACGTACGCAGAGCGCCGCTTTGATCGACTGCAAGAACCCCGGCGTTCCACCATCCTCGCGCGCCTCGACTGAATTCACAAATCGGTGTCCACCCCACGGGTTGGTCCAATCGACCGTTCCGCCGCCTGGTTCGTCGGGCACACTGCGTTGATAGAGGTGCCGATCGAAAACTAACACACCCGAGGTGCCTGGTCCGCCGAGAAACTTGTGCGGGCTGAAGTAGATCGCGTCCAGCTTGCACTGAGGGTCTGTCGGGTGCATATCAATCTGTACGTACGGTGCCGCGGCGGCAAAGTCGACGAAGCAGAGCCCTCCATATTCGTGCATGATCGCCGCTAGCTGATAGTAATCGGGTTGGATCCCGGTGACGTTCGAGGCTGCGGTAAAGGCACCGATCTTCAACTTGCGGTGCTTGTATTGCTCCAGCAACGGGGACAGTTTCCGCGGGTCAACCAGCCCCGCTTCATCGGGCGGCATCACTTCCACATCGGCGATCGTCTCCAGCCATGAGGTGTGATTCGAGTGGTGCTCCATATGGGTCAGGAAGATCACGGGCCGTTCTTCTTCCGGCACTTGGATCTGGCTTTGATACTGTTCGCACACGCGCAAGCCCAGGATGCGTTGGAATTTGTTGACCACTGCAGTCATGCCAAAGCCGGCAGTAATAATCACGTCGTCGGGTCCCGCGTTGACGTGTTGTTTCACGATCTCATGGGCTTGCTGGTACGCAATGGTCATCGCCGCGCCCGTGACCGTGATTTCGGTATGCGTGTTGCCCACAAACGGCCCCACGCACTCTGCCATCGTGCGCTCGATTGGCCCGTAGAGTCGGCCGCTGGCGATCCAGTCGGCATAGACGATCTTTTTCGTCCCAAACGGTGATTCAAAGGTCTGGTCAATACCAATGATGTTCTTGCGAAATGGCTGGAAATGCGTCTGCATGAAAAACTCTCGGGTGATCATTCGTGGCCTGGAGCAGGCGGGTAGATTGGGCCGCTTCGCGATTGTGCCTTCGAGGGCAGGTTGTGCCCGCCGGGGCAAGGCGGCAGTGCTTAGTATACCGATTCTGCGAATCGGGGAACCTGCCATTGTGATAAACGCCGCCGTGAGGAGAGGATTCTGGTGTGTCAGCGATTCTGGTGTGCCGCCACTCGCCTGTCGGGATCTGCAGGGACTTATCGTTGTTCCCTGTTGCCTCTTATTGCCCCCGGGCATCCTTGATGCAATGAGAGCCAGGCAGATATTCAGGACGTGACGGCAAGACTGGGTGACTCACGACGGCCTGACGGACGTCAGATTGCAACGAGAATTCCGATGAAATCAGCGTGCTCATTACAGCGTGTGGTACCATTTCTGGCAGCGGTGAGTGTTGGCGTGGGGATATGCACATCCGCTTCGACAGCGCTACTTTGCGATCATGCTTTTTCGTAAATGACGAATTACCCGTGACTAATGGGGAAAGAAGCTCGAACGACGAATGCTCTTCCATCGGACGACCTGCGCACTGTCGCGTTCTGAACGGCGTTCGCGCTTCGGATTTTCTTGGTCATTGGGTATTTCGTCATTCGTTATTGATTGGTGCCCGCTGGGTCTCACAAAAGAGGGATTCTTCACCGGTCGGATCCGGTACTGGTTACCGCTCTGCGACCGCGTTACGATGGTCCTGTTCGCACCGATTGAAAACACATCGAGAAAGCACTCCAACGAGAAGGTCACGATGATGCGCACCTATTCACGAAGAAGTTCGTTCCGTTTCGTCTGCAGGCTGATAGCAATACCAACACTGCTCGCGTGTGCTTGGGGATTGTCGTCCCAAGCGTCCGTATTGGCCGGCGGGCCACGTGTGTTGCTCGAAGGCCAGCTTCCCAGCGATCAACGGCTTGAACCGCTCAAGGATCTGAATGGTTACTTCCCGTTTGAGCCGCCGAAAGCGCGCGACGCTTGGCAGCATCGGTCGGCAGAATTACGGCGTCGGATTCTTGTGGCGACCGGGCTATGGCCGATGCCGAAGCCAACGCCGGCGAACGCCGTCGTCTTCGGACGTGTCGATCGCCATGGCTTTACGGTTGAGAAGGTCTATTTCGAGAGCTATCCAAATCACTTTGTCACCGGACTGTTGTTCCGTCCGAAGGAAAGTGGCGGGCGACGTCCGGGAGTCCTCTGTCCGCACGGTCACGGTGGCCGGTTGCAGGACTACGGCGCCAAAAATATTCGTCAGTTGCTCGTTCAGGGAGCCGAACGTTTCGAGGGATCGGGCCGGTACCCGAAACTTGCTCGTTGTGCTCAGCTGGCGCGCATGGGATGCGTCGTGTTTATCTTCGATATGGTCGGTTATGCCGACAGCACGCAGATCTCGCGCGAGCTGGCGCATGGTTTCAAGAAACAACGCCCGGAATTCGACACCAAGAAGAGCTGGGGCTTCTTCAGTACGCAAGCTGAATTACGTTTGCAGAGCATCATGGGACTACAGACGTACAACTCGATCCGCGCCCTCGACTTCCTCGCCAGCCTGCCCGATGTGGACCCGCAACGTCTGGGTGTGACCGGTGGCAGCGGCGGTGGCACGCAGACGATTCTGCTGGGGGCGATCGATCCCCGGCCGGTCGTTGCGTTTCCCCAGGGCATGGTTTCGACCTCCATGCAAGGTGGTTGCACGTGCGAGAACTGTACACTGTTGCGCATTGGAACGGGTAACGTCGAATTGGCGGCGCTGTTCGCCCCAAGACCGCAGGGGATGACGGCGGCGAACGATTGGACCAAGGAGATGATGACCAAGGGCTTTCCGCAGCTGCAACAACTCTATGCCATGTTAGGTGCCAAACAGAATGTGTTTTGCCAGTCGCAGCTTCATTTTCCGCACAACTACAACTACGTGACCCGCGCACTTATGTATGGCTTGTTCAACAAACATTTGAAACTGGGGTTGGAAGAGCCAATCGTCGAAGAGGATTACCGCCCGTTGACTGCGGAAGAATGGACGGTCTGGGACGATGAGCATCCTCGACCATCGGGTGGTCCGGAATACGAACGGTCACTGATGAAGTGGCTGGATGACGCGTCAGCACGGCAAATTACCGCGCTCGTTCCGCAGGATGACCAGTCGCTGGGCAAGTATCGCGAGGTGATTGGCGGTGCCGTTCAGACGATTGTTGGGCGTACGCTGCCCGAATCCGGAACGCTCGAACGCAAGGCGAGCAAGACGGCTGATCGGGGAGATTACATCGAGTTGACATGCTTGGTGCGTCTCAAGAAGTATGGCGAAGAACTGCCCGTCGTCTCCTTGTATCCGAAGGCGGTTAAGTGGAATAAACAGGTTGTCATCTGGGTCGACGGAGCCGGGAAATCGGCGCTGTTTGACGCCAAGGGAGCACCTTGCCCTGAGGTCCAAAGCCTGCTCGCGGCCGGTACGGCCGTGATCAGCGCCGATCTGCTTTGCCAAGGAGAGTTTCTTGCGGATGGCAAACCGGTAACGCGCACGCGGACCGTCAAGAACCCACGCGAGTTCGCCGGTTATTCGTTCGGGTACAACCACACACTATTCGCCCATCGGGTTCATGACATCATGACGCTCATTGCACTGGCTCGAACTGGTGAGCATCAAGCAGAGTCCGTCCATTTGCTGGGAGTTGCCGGAGCCGGTCCCTGGGTGGCTGCGGCCGCCGCTCTTGTGGACGAGCCGATTGACCGAGTGGCGCTCGATACGGAAGAATTCCGTTTCGTCGATCTCAAATCGTATCGTGATGTCAACTTCCTGCCCGGCATTGTGAAGTACGGCGACTTGCCGGCACTACTTGCGTTAGTTGTCCCGCACCCATTGTGGCTGGCAGGTGAAAATGGCGTCGCTCCCAAGACAACCGCCGCCGCTTATCGAGCTGCCGGAGAGGCCGATCGTATCCACGCATACCGAGGCGACTCGAATAACACGATTGCCGCCGCCATCGCCTGGCTACAGGAAGAGTAGCTGGACAGTCGTCACTTAGCCGCCCTATCGGAGGCTGGCTAATGACGAAATACCCAATGACCAAACAATGCCGAAATCCGAAGCCCGAACACGGTTTGAAATGCGCGCCCCACGCCGATTCCGCGTGTGATACAATGGTCCGTGCCAAGACGACTGCGCACACAGGTGTGGTGCACGGTGTTTGTTTGGCACGCTGGCTGCCTCTTTGCCGCAGCGCGTGAAGCCGTGAGAGAAATACCTGCGGCCGGCTTGTTCGCTTCGGCAGGGAAGCTGGATTCGATGATTAGGATGAGTGCGCGATACGCATTCTTTGAGATTGCTTGCTGGGAGATTGTGATGAGGAAAGTCGGAGTTCGAGCGAAACGCAACCTGCTGATGATCGTCATGCTGTCATGGGCAATTGCCTCGGCAGTTCTACCTCTGCACGCCGCCGAGCCCATTGCGGAGAATTCGCGGGCATTGACGCTGAAGGCCATCGCCTGCAAACCTCACTCACGCCAGGTTGCGTGGCAGGAGAATGAGTTTTCCGGCTTCGTCCACTTCGGCGTCAATACGTTCACGGGGCGCGAATGGGGCACCGGCAAGGAAGACCCGACGATCTTCAACCCGACCGAACTTGACACGGATCAGTGGTGCCGCGCGATGAAAGCGGCCGGAATGAAGCTGGTCGTCTTCACCGCCAAGCACCATGACGGTTTTTGCCTTTGGCAGACTCGGTACACTAAACACGCGGTTTCTTCGAGCCCATGGCGCGACGGCAAGGGCGATGTGTTGCGTGATCTATCCCATTCGTGCAAAAAGTTTGGGCTGAAGCTGGGCGTCTACTTGTCTCCGGCGGATCTCTATCAGATAGAAAACGCCGATGGGTTATATGGCAACCTGAGCCAATACTCGCGACGCACGATTCCGCGTCCTGTACCGGGGCGGCCATTTCGCGATCAACGCACGTTCGAGTTCGAGGTGGACGACTATAACGAGTATTTCTTGAACCAGCTATTCGAGCTCTTGACCGAATATGGCCCGATCCACGAAGTCTGGTTTGACGGTGCCCATCCGAAACGCAAAGGCGGGCAGAAGTACACTTACAACCAGTGGTACGAGTTGATTCGTGAGCTGGCGCCCGATGCAGCTATCTTTGGCAAGGGGCCCGACGTGCGCTGGATCGGCAACGAGTCGGGTGGGAACCGACCGTCTGAATGGAGCGTCGTCGCGATTGGCGGCCGACCTGACAACTGGACCTGGCCTGACATGACGGGCCAGGACCTCGGTTCACTTGCGAAGCTGAAACAGACTCTTGAACAAGGCGGGTTTCTGCATTGGTATCCCGCCGAAGCCGACACGTCGATTCGCCACGGCTGGTTCTGGCGCGACGAACGGCAGCAGGTCAAACCGGCCGAACGAATCTTGGACATCTGGTATCGTACGGTTGGCGGCAACGCCGTGCTGTTGTTGAATGTCCCGCCGAATCGCCAAGGGCGGCTTGCCGAACGCGATGTTCGCGTGCTCGCGGATGTCGGTGCGGTCTTGCGCGAGACATTCGCGAAGAACCTTGCCGTAGGAGCCTCGGCCACCGCTTCGGCCACGCGCGGATCGGATTTTGCGGCTGCCAATATCCTTGATGGAGACCCGAAGACCTGCTGGATGCCGCCTGACTGGCATGGGCCGTCCGATGTGGTGATTACGCTGCCCAAGCCGCAGACCTTCAATCGCGTTGTGTTTCAGGAGCAAATTGGCGACTATTCACAGCGCATTGCCCGTTTCGCCGTCGATGTGTTTCAAGACGGCCAGTGGAACCAAATCGCCGCTGGTACGACCGTTGGCTACAAGCGGATCTGTCGTACGGCGGTGGTCACGACTGACCGATTACGATTACGCGTGTTGGAATCGCGCGTGGCACCGACCATCAGTAATTTCGAGCTGTACCGCGAACCGTTGCGGTTGGGACGAGCGAGCATTGTGCGCGACCGTCAGGGCAACGTTACGATCAGTGGCCAGCAAGCGGGACAGGTGATTTGCTATTCGCTCGATGGAAGCGAGCCGACGTCGAAATCCCTTCGTTTCGAGTCGTCGATTTCCCTGCCCAGCGGCGGTACGGTTCGAGCGCGCATCTTTGATCTCGCCAGCGGCCGCGTTGGCGAAACTACGACTGCGGTTTACGATATTTGCTCGGCGAAATGGAAAGTGATCAGCGCCTCGAGCGAACAGGCCAATGCCGGTGAGAGTCGCGACAATGTGATTGACGGCGATCCCAAGACGATCTGGCATTCCCGCTGGCGCCCCGACAAACCGCGTCATCCCCACGAGATTGTCATTGATTTGGGCGAATCGATTCAGCTTCGTGGATTCTCGTACACTCCTCGTTCCCAGAGCCGTCAAACCGGCACGATCCTGGACTATGCCGTATATGTTAGTGCGGACGGCAAGACGTGGGGCGCGCCTGTCGCCAAGGGACAGTTCAGCAATATCAAGAACAACCCCGTGCAACAATTCGTCCGTTTTGCAACGCCCGTGACCGGCCGGTTTCTCAGACTGGTGGCGTTGAGCGAAGTCAACGGCGGCCCGCACGCCTCGGCGGCCGAAATCGGTGTGATCACGAGCCAGTAGTCCCGCCTGCCGCTCCCCCCCACGGAGCCGAAACCCTTGGACCGTAGCGTTTCACGAGAATGGGGACGCGCGCGGCGTATCCAGTTGGGGAGCCGCTAATCAACGCTGATGGACGCTAATGAACAAGGCTCGCCCTTAATCGCCGCTTGATTGAGAGCGAATCAGGCCGTGGCTTGGGCGTTTTTCAGTCGGGTAGTGCGATCTTGAGCATCGCCTTTCTTGCAGCCTTACTGCAGGGGCTGAGCGAGTTGGCTGGATCTCAAATTGGTTGGCAGCAATTGTTCTCGATATTATTGACGGCAGCCGCCTGCGGCACTGCCATCGTCTTGGTTCCAGGTGGTGCCTGGCGCCGTGTTTTTGGTGTCTACGCCATCAGTCTGGCCGCATTGGCATTTCTGACACTTAACGTGCTGATTGACCTGAGTGGCTGGCAGAAGCTAGAGATCTTCTGCACGGTGGCGGGTATCGTCCTGATCGTTGCGGGGTACGTCGGTCGTTTCCAAGAGCCGGAAGGGAAACGAAATGACATGATCGGTTTGATGCTGTGGGGGGGTAGCTTGCTTGCCACTCTTCCCGTCGTTGTTGCAGTCGTTTACTTCAGGGTCTCTGTGGGTGGAATGTCGTTGGTGGACGAGTTTGCGTTGCTCACGATCGCATTGCTGATGTTGGTCACCGGCTACAGCTGGCAGACCAAGTCGACCACGTTGCTCGGGGGCACCAGCTTGGTGTTCTATCTCGGTATCTTGATTGTCTCATTGGCCTACCAGCGGCAAGTGTCGCAGGGAATGTATCTAGCCATTGGCGGGATCACCATCTTCGCATTGGGCGTGCTGTTGAGTGTCTATCGCGACAAACTGCTCGCCCTGCCCGACCGAATCGCTCAACGCGAAGGGATCTTCAAGATCATCAATTGGCGTTAGACGAACTTGCGTCGTGCCACACTGCGTCGGGAAGAACTCCCTTGGGGGGCTGTTTTTGCGCCGCCGCGTTGCTAAAACGGAACCATGCGCCCGCCTGTAGTCGCGTAGTGCCACTGCGGCCACGACACCATTCACTCTCTTTCATCTTCAATTCCGCGAACTACTGAGGACGACAACACCATGACCGCACCGTTTCGAACGCTATGTATTGTTCTGTTGCTGCTGATGACAAGTATCGTCACCGCAGCCGACAAAAAACCGAATTCGAAGGCGGCAAAGGAGATTACCTGTCCCGCCCCGGATGCCGCGGCGCTGCGCCACTGGCAAGATATGCGTTTCGGTATGTTCATCCATTGGGGGCCGGTCAGCCTGACGGGACATGAAATTGGCTGGTCGCGCGGCAGGGAAACTCCGATCGATGTGTACGACAACTTGTATAAGAAATTCAACCCGACCAAGTTCGATGCGGACCAGTGGGTTGCAATCGCGAAAGCTGCCGGAATGAAGTACATCGTGCTGACCACCAAGCACCACGATGGCTTTTGTCTGTGGGATACGAAACAGACCGATTTCAACATCATGAACTCGCCATTTGGTCGTGACGTGGTGAAGGAATTGTCCGTGGCGTGTAAGCGACAGGGCATCGCGTTCGGCACCTACTATTCCGTTTGTGACTGGCACCATCCCGATTTCTCGCGTACCAGTCCTGGTGGCAAAGTCAAACGCAAAACTTCCGATATCGAAGCGTATCGTCGTTACTTGCGCGCGCAGGTAACCGAGTTGATCAGCAAGTACGGTCCGTTGAGTGTGATGTGGTTTGACGTGCCACAGGAATTTGACCGGAGTGAAGGACTGAAGAATGTTCTGCTATGCCGGTCGTTGCAAGAGAATATCATCGTCAACAACCGAGCTGGTGGCGGAATCGGCGATTACGCCACACCGGAACAACGTATCGGTGGATTCGATATGGAGCGGCCCTGGGAGACCTGCATGACGATCGCGCGTCAATGGGCTTGGAAACCGAACGACAAAATGAAAACGCTCGACGAGTGCATGCGCGCATTGATCCTCGCCGCGGCCGGCAACGGCAACCTCTTGTTCAATGTCGGTCCGATGCCCAACGGCCAGATTGAACCTCGCCAGGCACAACGGCTCGAGGAGATGGGAAACTGGCTGGCCAAGTATGGTGAGAGTATCTATGGCACGCGTGGAGGGCCGTACAAGCCGAGTCGTGTCATGGCATCGACACATAGAGGAGACACTATCTACTTGCACATTCTCAAATGGCCGGACGATGTGGCAGTGCTCGAACTTGCCGCTCTGCCGGCGAAGATCATCAACAGTCGTCTGCTGACCGGTGGTCATGTCGAGGTTACGCAAAGCGATGATGGGCTGCAGATTGCCGTGCCTGAATCCGACCGCAAGCCGATCGATACGATTATTGTGCTGCAGTTGGACCAGTCAGCCTCCGCGATCGATCCCATCGCGCCCTCGGGCTACGGTGTTTCCTTGACCGAAGGCAAGAAGGCTAAGGCTTCGAATGTTTTTCAGAACAGTTCACATCATAATGCGGCCAAGGCTGTTGACGGCGACGATATGACGCGTTGGGCAACCGATGGCAGTGTCGGCGATTGTTCCCTGGAAGTCGATCTTGGCAAGCCCGTTACGTTCGATCATGCGTTGATCAACGAGTGCGTGGACTTCGGAGTTCGGGTCAAAGCGTTTCAATTGCAACACAAGAATAAGGAAGGGGAGCAATGGAAGACGTTTTGCCGCGGCACCACGATCGGAGCGAACATGAAAGTCAAGTTCCCGCCGGTGACCGCCCGGTATGTGCGACTTGAAATTGAGGGCCATGGCGGTCCAACAATCTATGAGTTCAGTTTGTTCGCGCCGAGCAAGAAGAAATAGCAACGTAACCGTTCTTGGAAATGAAGCTGCGAACAGCACATCCAAAATAGGCACGGCTGATGAACGGCGTTTTGGCTGCTCTTTTCTTGAGGGCAAAGAAAACGACGGGCAAGAAGATGTGTGAGACTCGCGTTCTTTTTGTCGCACCAGCATGGCACCTAGCCATGTGGCGAAGCTTTGGCCCAGTTCTTGACAATCAGGTTGCTGACTCTACGGAAATGCTGTTCGTTATTGGTCACTAACGTCGCGTTCAGGCCAAGTGCGTGCGCGGCAATCAATAGATCGAATGCCCCGATCGTTACGCCCGCCATTTCAATCTCCCGCCGAATTCGGCCGTAGTGTTCCGCACTGGCGACGGCATCGTAATCGTAGAGGTCAAAGGGCAGCAGGATCTTCCGGACGGCTTCGATCTCCGTTTCGTACCGCTCGCTTCGCTGAGATCCGTACTCGAGCTCCGAGACCGTAATCGCCGACACGCCTACCGAATCGCCCTTGGATTGAGCCTGTTTGCAACGCTCGACCAGTTGCCGTGCCTGCCGACGCAAGTTGAGATGATGCTTCGTCCGCCGCTTCGTTTTCAAACCTCGAACGAGGAAGATCATGATGTCGGTGTCGAGCAGGTGGATCATTCATCCCACTTTCGAGCCTGTTGTTCCGGTTGCTGGCGTCCTGCTTCAAAGAATGAATCCGAAAGCGCTTCGATTCCTTCTTCAAACATTTCCCATGGGTCCTTGGCAATCACCAGGAATCCATCGCGAGTGCGTTGCAAATAGACCTCCGACGTATTAACTCGAAACTCCTTTGGGAGACGAATTGCCTGACTCCGACCGTTTTGAAAGACCTTGGCAACGACCATGAAAAACACCTCCCCCTAACTCTTGACGCGGACCGGCAGGGGCCGCCCTGCAGTGGTACTACCAAATGATAGTACCGCCAGGTGCGCTTGTCAAGTCAGCAGATGAGTGACGCGTCAAGAACTCCGCAGTGGATCGGGTTCCTGATGGGCTTGATTTGCACTTTCGGCACGCACTACTTGTTGGTAACCGTTCACGCGGTTCAAGCCACAACCGACTCGTCACGCCGATTGCGGAACCAATACCCCGCCTCAAGCGGCGTCTCGGTTGAAAGGCACGCGGCCAATATTGAAGCCAACCGCGTCTTGATTCGGCCTCAGCAAAGCGACGGTTAATAGAAAACCTTACGTTCGACCGACGGAAAACGAAGGGCGCGTTGCTGGTAGCCGACCAGTCGTGCTTCCAGCCGGGGCAAGCCCGGTGGAGAGCCTCGTTTTGACCTCTGACCAGTCGTGCTCCCAGCCGGGGCAAGCCTGGTGGAGAGCCTCTTCATCAGCGTTGGGCGTCGCCTGGGGGTGGATGGTCATCATGGGCGTTGTCGGGTTCTTTTGGTTCTTGACCGGATTGATCACTTACCTGACTGGGATTGAATAGCCGCAAGAATGGCGACCAAGCTGCTCCAGTACATTGGTCCTTGGACATCGAGAGCGAAACCAGACTGTCTGGTTTCCCTTGTCTCTGGTTTCCCTTGTCCATTGCTGGCTCGGTGTCAATAGATGGCTTTCTGAAGACGTGAGCCTGTTCATGCTTGGGATGGAATCCCAAGCTACCGACCGATGTGCAGCAACCACTCTGATGGTGCGCTGTATGATTCGTAGCCGCCTGGTCCTACAATAAAGGCCCAACATTGAGATCCGCGGTACGTCGCGGAATTCGTGCCCCCAACGAGATGAAGGCTCGCAAGAACATGCACTCCAATCCTTTTCTGGGAGTCGCGTTGCACAGCATCGGCGCCTTCTCGTCATCCAGCTGCTACACACCGCAAAAGCAAACGAAGCTCTGGTCGTGGGAGATCTACTGGATCATGACGGCCGCTTTCGCCTGGCTGATCTTGCCGATTGCCGGGGCGTTCTTGACGATTCCTAATTACCTGGACGTGCTTGCCGCCTGCCCCAAAGAGGCCATGTTGAGTTCGCTTGGATTGGGGATCGTCTACGGTGTGGGTGGAGTGACGTTCGGTTTGGGGATCCGCTACATCGGTTTCTCGCTGAACTACGCGATCGCCATTGGCATCTCCGCCGGCCTGGGAACGCTGCTTCCGTTGATCTGGCACCCCAGCAAGGGGTTCGTGTGGGAGATCTTCGACAAGTTTTCCAACCTGCCTGGACAGATCGTGCTTGCTGGGATTCTCATCTCGCTTGGTGGCATCGCCCTGTGCGGGTGGGCTGGCGTGTTGCGCGAACGCTCGGCCAGCAATTCGGTGGGCAATTCGAGTAGCGAATCGCCGTCGCGGTACTCGTTTAAGGTCGGCGTTCCACTAGCGATCACGGCTGGTGTGCTCTCGGCGGTCTTCAATTTTTCGCTTCTGGCAGGCGAACCGATCGAGAAAGCAGCCTTGGCTGCGGGGGCGAGCGACTTACTCAAGATGAACGCGATCTATCCGTTCTCGCACGGCGGTGCGTTTATCACGAATTTCGTTTGGTGTGCCATCCTGATCAGACGAAACCGAACGGGTGGCCAGTTTCTCCGGCTGCCTAAGCAGGGAACACGCACACTCGCCTTCTATTACCTGATGGCACTGCTGAGCGGGGCGTTGTGGTATTTTCAGTTCTTCTTCTACGGCATGGGCCATACGTACATGGGCACGACCTACGGATTCACCAGCTGGGCTCTCCATATGGCGATGCTGATCCTGTTTAGCAACCTCTACGGATGGCTCTTTAGCGAATGGGATAGAGTCGGCACACGTCCTCGCCGCGTGCTTCACCTAGGCATGGCCGTGATCGTTGTATCCACACTGATCATCACCTGCGGGAACTATCTGGGCAAATCATGAACGGTAGGTCACTGGATCGAAAGCAATGACATGGGAATGTTCGATACGACGGGACGCGGCGAAACTGGCGAAACACGTAGTGAAAACACGCAGAAGAAGTTGCAACGCATGAACCAATCGTTGCGGCACGAAGAGCCCGACCGAGTGCCGATCAGCGATTTCTTCTGGGGCGGATTCATGCGCCGCTGGCGGGAGGAATTGGAGTTGCCCGACGACGCCAATCCGTACTACTACTACGATCTCGATTGGATCGTTACCGTGCCGAACATGGATCCGCAGATCCGCAGCTTCAAAACGATTCGTCAGGACGATCAGGAGGTCGTGGTGAAGACTGGCTTCGGCGCGGTCATGCGCAAGAAGTTCGACTTTCCCATGCCCGAGTTCCTCAGCTGGGAAACCGACTCGCTCGACAAACTGGAATCGTTCCAGTTCGATGCGGCCGACGATCGGCGCCGTTATTTCGAGGCGGGCGACAACCAGATCGCGGGTGTTGGCGACGGATTCGAACGCAACTCGCCGGCGTGGATCGAGACGGTCAGGCGACTGCGTCCAGATTTTCCTGTCTACGGCAGCATGTGTGAGTGTTCCGAGTGCCTCACTCGAATGATCGGCCAGGAGAACGCGATGCTCTGGATCGGCATGTATCCCGAGCGCATGGGAGAAGCGATCAACCGCGTCGGGCAATTCCACTTGGACTGTTTAAAGGCGGAGATTAAAGCGGCTGACGGTCTGCTCGACGGCATGGTGATCTGGGGTGACGTGGCCTACCGCAACACGATGTTCTTCTCTCCCACCTACTGGCGAACCTATTTCAAACCGTGGGTCGAGGCGATGGTGCGCGAGTGTCACGCCCACGATCTACCGGTGATCTACCACGGTTGTGGGAACGTGAAGCTGATCTTTGAAGACTTCATCGAGATGGGAGTCGATAGCTACAATCCACTGGAAGCCAAGGCGGATTTGCATTGCGTGGAATTGCGTCGACAATACGGTCACCAATTCGGCATCTGTGGGAACAGCAATATTCAAGTTTGGGAATCAGGCGACAAAGACTTGATCCGCAAGGAAGTGCTCACCAAACTGAACGCTGCCAAAGGAGGCGGCATGATCTTCCAATCGGATCACTCGGTTTCCAGTGCCGTTTCGGGATCAACGTACGACTTCATTGTAAACTTGGTGCGGCAATATGGCCGGTATCCACTTGATCTTGGTGAGTATGATGTGGACATGACCGCCTTGACAGGAGAGAGGTGATGCAACGTTTCGGGAGCGTTGGCAAGCTCAAGCCAGAAATGGTTCAAAAGTATGTGGATCTGCACGCCGACACCTGGCCGGCCGTGCTTGAACGCATCAAGAAGTGCAATCTGCAGAACTATTCGATATTTCACCGGAAACTCGCCAGCGGAGAACACTTGCTGTTCAGCTACATGGAGTATACAGGCGACGACTTCGAGGCCGATATGCAGCGGATGGCCGCCGATCCGGAAGTGCAACGCTGGTGGGCTGAGTGCAAGCCGTGCTTCGAGCAGATTGAAGACCAACCGCCAGACGAAGTCTGGGTGCCGATGGATTCCGTGTTCCATCAAACCTAGCAGGCGTTTACCTCCGTCGGCATGGCCAGCAATTCAGACAGTCTTGATTCGTACTTGTAGCTTGGGATTCCATCCCAAGCATGAACAGGTTTGCATCTTCAGAAAGCCCTCTATTGCCACGAGGCCATGAACGGCTACGGATAAACACGCCACAGGTAGAGCGCGCATGGGGCATCGAAGATCTTCCTGCCAGTCATCTTTTTTGCCCTCGAAACTGATTCACCTGCGTTCACAAGCTCGCGCGGGTCTTACTGCCGGCATTTCAAATACAGAACTGCCTCGCCATACGGCGGATGGAATCGCTGCGAGGAGCCGGCTGCCGTGACGCTGCCACGATCGGTTACCCGGTGACTGGCAACGTGAAACCACTCAAGGTCGTATTGCGTTGCCGCCCGTAGCCCACTGATCGTGAAATCTTCCGCGTCAGGGCTGAAAACAAGATACTCGACCCCCGCATGGGCCAGGAGTATCGGCTTCCTGAAATACTGGCATCCCTCTACGGCTTATCGGCCACGCGAACGAAGTCACCCGGCCGGAAACTTCGCTCCGTGCGCAGCATGAACCCCGCCATTGCATTGGCAACAAACGTTGTCGACGCCAGCGCGATCGCAGCGGTGGTGATCAGGCCGACCAACGTCACGAGCTGAGTCCTGGTTCCTTCTGCCACGGGCAGCGCCAGCAGTATGATCACAATGCCCAGCACGGTGATCAGCAGCATGGCAATGCGGCGTGGGAACCGGCGTTCTTCGCCCAGATCGCGCGTGCGCCGCAACAAAACCCAATTCGCCGCCCAAATCGCGACCAACACCGTCGCAATCACAAGCAACGAGACCAGAAGGTGGGGGAGATGCGTCATGAACTGCTCGAAGTATTGCACCGTTGTCCTGCCTCTTCCGCACGCAAAGTCGATGGATCGTCCGCCGGTAACGCGACCGCCTATTCTGGCAGATGGTCGTGCGAAAGGCAAAGATTATTAGTAGGATTATGGTCAACAACAATGTTGATCGGTTGCCAAGATGACGGACGTGCCGCCATGTGGATGCGACTGCGGTGTGTGGCCGTGAATGCCCGTCGCTCCGGCGACACTCAGATAAACGAGATACCATGCTGACGAATCGATTCTTCAAGTGCACTCTACGTTCCACCCGTTCGGTGCGCATGATCGCGCTATTGATAATCGCTTGGTTCTGTGCCGCACCATTGACAGCCCACGCGGACGGACTGATCGCGTCGTCCGAATCGGGGTGGCCGCAGTGGCGTGGCGTGCGGCGCGACGGTCGCTCCGAAGAAACGGGTTTGCTGCGGGCGTGGCCCGAGGGAGGTCCGCGACGCATTTGGAGACTCGATGGATTGGGCAAAGGTTGGTCGTCGCCGATCATTGTTGGGCAGCGACTGTTTATCACCGGCGACGTTGGTGACGATCTGGTGATTTTCGCATTCGACCTTGAGGGGAACGAGTTGTGGCGAGTCACCAACGGCAAGGCCTGGCAAGGATCATATCCAGGCGCGCGCGCCAGTTGTTGCTACGCTCATGGCATGATCTACCACCTTAACGCACATGGTCGCCTTGCTTGCCTGAATGCCAAGACAGGCGACGAGGTCTGGATGGTTGATATCACAGACCGGTTTGATGCGAAGAACATCACGTGGGCCTTGAGTGAGTGTCTGTTGGTCGACGGCGATCGCCTGATCGTGACGCCGGGCGGAAAGAAGGCACTCATGGCCGCCTTGGACCGAAACACGGGGGTGACCATCTGGACGACACCGCCGCTGGGTGATGATTTGACTTCCTATTGCTCGCCGATTCTGTTTGAGAGTAACGGTCGGCGATTGATTGCCAATTGCTCGTCAGCGCATGGATTTGGAGTTGATGCCAAGAATGGCGAATTGCTCTGGACCGTCCCTTTGAAGAACCCACACAAAGTGAATACGTCCACGCCGATTTTCGGAGCGGGTGCAATATACTACGTAACCGCTTTCACGGAAGGAGGACGGCTTTATCGTTTGCATCTGGAGGAGGACGCGACGCGTGCCGAAGAGGTGTGGCGGGCACCGTTGGATACGGTGACCGGTTCCGGCGTGTTGGTCGATGGCACACTCTACGCTGCCGGATATCGCAAGAACAAATGGTGGATGGGCGTCGATTGGAAGACCGGCGCGATCACAAGCGAGTCGAAGCAATTGACAACGGGTGCCGCCATCTATGCCGATGGGCGACTCTATTGCTTGGACGAAAAAGGAGCGGTCGGGCTGTTGGTTTCGGGTGGCGATAGTTTGCAATTGGCAGGCAAGTTTCAGTTGGTGAAGAAGCGGGTCCGCGACGCGTGGGCGCACCCCGTACTGTTGGATGGTAAGCTCTATTTGCGTTATCACGATTCACTGTATTGTTATGATGTGCGCGCCGGCGGCGAAGGAAATTCTCAATGAGGGTGAAACGCAAAGGAACGTGCCACTGTTCAAAAGCCTCAGAAAGGCGAACCGCTAATAAGCACTGGTAGACGCTAATAATCGAAGGCAGTTGCGGTCCGCAACTTGCCAGAAGAAAGAGGCACGGCCCATGTTCCCGAACCAACCACGACAGGCAGCAATTCTGGCGTTCTGCCTTTTGATCACTATCGCGGGCACATTGCCTGCGAGCGATGTGTCCGCGGATCGGCCCCACATCATCTTCATCTTGGCCGATGATCTGGGGTGGGGTGACGTCGGGTATCACGGCGGCAGAATCGCGACACCCAACATCGATGCCTTGGCCGCGCGAGGTGTGCAGCTCGACCAGTTCTATGTCCAACCGGTCTGTTCTCCGACTCGTGGCGCGCTGCTGACCGGTCGCTATCCGGTGCGACTCGGGCTGCAATGCGGCGTGGTGCGGCCATGGGCACAGCACGGCCTGCCGTTGGCCGAACGGACGTTGCCCGGCGCGCTTCGCGAAGTGGGGTACGCGACCGCTATCTGTGGTAAATGGCACCTGGGCCATTGTGCGATCGGGTATCTGCCAACGCATCGAGGATTTGACCGTCAATATGGTCATTACAATGGAGCACTTGACTATTTTACTCACATCCGTGACGGCGGACATGATTGGCATCGTGACGATAAGCCCTGCTACGACGAAGGCTACACGACCCAGCTCATTGCCCGCGAAGCATCACGCGTCATCGCCCGCCACGACAAGTCCAAGCCGCTGTTCCTTTATGTTCCGTTCAATGCGCCGCATACACCGCTACAAGTGCCTCCCGAATACATCGAGCGGTATCGGCATATCAAGAATCGACAGCGGCGCGTTTACGCTGCCATGGTCGACTGCTTGGACGAATCGATCGGTACGATCATCAAGGCACTCGATGAGCATGAGTTCCCGGCCGAGCGAACGTTGATCTGCTTCTGCTCGGATAATGGCGGCATCCCGAAACTGGGCTCGAATGGCAAGCTTCGTGCCGGCAAAGGGACGCTGTACGAGGGTGGCGTTCGCGTGCCCGCCATCATGGTTTGGCCGGGAAAGCTAAAGCGAGGTTCCACGGTCAGCGAACCGTTGCATATTGTCGATATGTATCCAACGATGTTGCGGCTTGCGGGAGCGACACTTGACCAGCAATTACCATTGGATGGTCGTGACGCGTGGGATACGATCGCCCATGGCAAGCCAACGCCACACGCGAGTATTGTGCACAACGTCACGCCATTTCACGGTGCGGTTCGAGTCGGCGATTGGAAACTGATTTGGAACGGGCACGTTGGCGCCAACGCCATGAAAGCACCGCCCGAAGAAACGTGGGAGTTGTTCAATATCGCCAAGGATCCTCACGAGAAACGGGAGCTCAACTTGGAATACCCGGAAGTATTGGCACGCTTGAAGAAGCAGTTGACAGAATTGGCCGCTGAAGCGGCTCCGGCCAATATCCCTCCCAATCGACCTCCTGCCGGTTTCCAGGTGCCGAAAGTATGGGGAACCTGGGAATAGTTGTTGCAAAGAGGAACAGCCATTCACGATCAAAGACCGTGAGCGATTCTTTGACTTCAGGTCGCGCACCGTAGATACTACGTCATTGCTGAGACGCACAACCGACACCTTTTGATTTCTTTCCACGATGGGAGTTTACCCACTGATGAACGCACGTCTAATCGAATCACGCAACCGTCAATCACGCCGCCGGTTCTTGCAGAGCGGCTCAGTCGGTTTGGTAGGCATGGCCGCTCTGGGAAAGCTCCCGCTTGTACACGGCGCGCCGGCACCCGCGGAGACCGAGATTCGTATTGGATTGATCGGTTGTGGTGGCCGCGGTACTGGAGCGGCATTGAATGCGATCGGCGCGGCGACCAAAGTGATCTACCCCGCAGCGGGCTACCACACGGAAGATGTAGCAAGAGGTGCCAAAGTTGAGCGGAAGGGAATCAAGGTTGTGGCGCTCGCAGACTTGTTCCCGGATCGAATGAACAAGTGTGCCGGAAACCTGCAGAAAGTGGGCATGGACGTTCCGAAGAAATACCAGTTTACCGGCTTTGATGCCTATCAAAAACTGTTGGAAGTGTCCGAGGTCAACTATGTGATCCAGGCCACGCCGCCCCACTTTCGGCCGATGCACTTGATGGCGGCCATCGAAGCAGGCAAGCATGTGTTTATCGAGAAGCCAGCGGCTGTTGACCCGGTCGGGGCCAAATTGGTCATGAAGGCGGGTGAGTTGGCTAAGAAGAAAGGGCTGGGGATCGTTGCGGGAACACAGCGGCGCCATGAACGGAAGTATCAGGAGGCCATCAAGCGACTGCGAGACGGGGCGATTGGCGATATCGTCTATGCCAAGTGCTATTGGAACGGCGGTGAGATTTGGGTGATCGATCCCGATTCCAAGATGAGTGACATGGAATGGCAGCTGCGTAACTGGAATTATTTTACCTGGCTGGCTGGCGATCACTACGTCGAGCAACACGTGCACAACCTGGACGTTATGAACTGGGTGTTCGGCACGCACCCGGTCAAAGCGGTGACCGGCAATGGTGGCCGGCAGGTACGGACCGACCCCAAGTACGGCAACATCTACGATCACTTTGCGGTCGAGTTTGAGTATCCCGGGGGCATTTCCATGTTCAGCCAGGCACGACAGATCAACAACTGCAAGAACAAAGTGGAAGAGTTCGTTCAGGGGACCGAAGGGACGAGTAACTGTAAGGACTATATCAGCTCGAAAAAAGGCGACGACTGGCGCTGGCGCCGGCCACGGCAGGGCAAACCGCAGGATCTGCCGTACGAACAGGAGCATATGGACTTGATCGCCAGTATCAAGGAAGGGAACCCGCTCAATGAAGCGCAACGTGTGGCCGAGAGCACGTTGACCGGGATCATGGGACGCGAGGCTTGTTACAGTGGCCAGGATGTCACCTGGGACCAAATGATGGCGTCCGACATGAAACTGGGCCCAGACAAATACCAGTTCGGCCCCTACCCTACTCCGCCTGTTGCCATGCCAGGTGCCTACAAAGTCTCGTAGACGTGCAGGTCCCGTCGGATGCGATGAACGCAATCGTTCACGCAGTCGAAGCCGACAACTGGTAGGCTACCAACGGCTGAGCAGCCAGCGGCCAATTTGAAGTTGGAATGGCCAAAGCGAAAACAAGTCGCGTCTTGATTCGGCTTCAGCAAAGCGGCAGTCAATTGATGGGCCACGCTCGGCCGACGGAAGAATTGGAGTAGCCGTTCACGGTGCTTCGTTTCAACACAGCGACTCACGGTAAAAGCAGCGAATTCGGCCCGGCAGGGCCGGTACAGCCTTTGCCGGTGCCGTAAGGCACCGGTGTCGTTATCAAGAGAATCGTTAGCCTCGGTAGGGGCGGCACAGGAAGGACGAGGGCTGGCGTCTGTATCGCCCCTGCCGGGGCTTTACGGATATTGTTTGCCGAGGACCCGGGGCCTGACGGCCCCGGCAAGGACTATGTTGGCCCTCCGGGCCTTAAAAAACGAAGCTCACGGCTAAAGGCCGTGAACGGTTGCGAATTGGAGCATGTAGCTGACCAGTGGTGCCGACCGTCGGGGCGAGCCCGGGCGAGGGGGCCTTTCGTGATGAGCATGCATCGGCGTTGGTTAGCGATTGCTAATCTGAAAGAGCTCGATATCGATCAGATCGAGCCCGGTGACGCGTTGGAATTCACTGATGTTGAGCGTTGCCAACGAGTGCTTCAGGTGCAGAGCTGTGGCCGCAATGGTCATGTAGTGGGCGCCGATGAGGTTTCCCGCAGATGCCAACTGCGCCCAGAGACGAGCGTGTTGGCGGGCGATATCGAGGTCAAACGAAATGACCGGGATCGTGTTGAGGATTTCCTCGACAAATCGTACGCGGCGCTCTTTTCGTTTGCCAGCCGACGCACGCTCGCAGCCGTGAAGGAGTTCGGAGGCCGTGACGGCTGCGATGGCGACTTGTTGTTGAGCGGCCTCCGTTTGCACCAGTTGCCCCAGGTCCAACAGTCCCTTCTCGGACGCAATCAACACCGAACTATCAATCATCAGTCCCATGACGGACTCGGCGGTGTGTTGAGTTCCGATCTGCCCGCTTCCACGTCATCTGCGAAGGCGACCGCTTCCTCAGCCGACAGGTGGCTGAGCATGCTGAGTCGATCGGCCAGCCAATCACCGGTACATTCCCTAGGGCCGATTGGCGAAATCTTCGCCACCGGTTGCCCGGAACGTAGCAGGATGGTGGTTTCGCCTTTGTAGTAAGCGCAGTTCACGACCTCGGAAAAATTGCGCGCGGCCTCGGTGACAGTGATGGTTCGCTCCATAAGTAAAATCATATAATCATATTTTGCAGAAGTCAAGCTACGCGGGCGAACGGGCCGGATGATGGTCGCCAGGTCGCGGTAACGATTGCGTATCGCCTGGGCTGCCAATAGGGCCCTTTTTGCGGCCGTTTTGCCAGTGTCGACGCGCTGCATCTTGCGCCAAATTGACGCGCGCTGCGTTCGGGCACGGGTAGACCGTTGTCTCGCCGCAACGTAATCCATCAAGTGCTCTTCTTTGCCCATTATCTTCTTTGCCCTTTGTTTCCTCGCGCTCATGGACGGCGTTCTGGCTGTTCTCCTTTGCGGGCAACGACAATGACGGGCAAGAAAGAAGGGTGATGCCAGCCTCTTTTCCGCCTGCAGCGTGCCTGACCTCGACGGCTAGATACTTGCCTGCGAGATTCCAAAGGGAAGATCTGCGCAGGGCGCGATGGCGACTTGCCGTTGGTATCGCAAAGCGACGCACCGCACTGGCTACTTTCGCAACGCGTCCAGCGCGAACGGCGTGAAGTGAATCAGCTGGCCAAAGCTCTTGCCGTTGCCCGATCCGGTCCGCTTCATCATTTCGAGAATCCCCTCGCGCAGGATGCGGCGGTGTTCGGAGTTGCCGGTCCGTTGCGCTTCATAGGCCATGCCTTCGGCGGCCAGGCAGATACTGGTATACGCTCGCGGCGTGCTCAATGGGCAAGCGGTATACCGAAAAGCTCTGTCTTTTTCGACCCAGCATTCGCGGATCATCTGGTTGATGCCGACCGTCATGGCGCGTAGTACTTCTGGGTCGTTCGTCGCGCGGTGGTACCGTGCCAGTGCACTCATGGTCAGGCCCTCCATAAACGGCACGTTTCCGTAGCAAGTCGGCTCGGGATGCATGCAGTGTCCCTTTGCCAGTTTTACGACCCAGCCGCGCTGCCAATCGATATTCTTCTTCAGTACTTTCCAGCAGGATGTGGCCGCTTCAAGATATTTCTCATCTCCCGTCACTTCGTAGGCATTGAGCACCAAGATAATGGGCCACCCGAGCGCGCGAATATGCGTACCGTAGGAGGTTGGGCAATGCCGTGCCATGGCGTCGGATATTTGCAGTGCCACGTCGCGTGCGCGGCGATCACCGGTCAGCAGGTAGAACTCGAAATCACCACCACTCCACACGTGCCCATAGTTCGTGCTGTGCCCCATATGATACGTGCGCGACACGGGCAGCGACGTATCCATGTAGTATCCGCCGGTATGGTTCAAACAGTGCAACCAGACTTCGCCCACTTGCGGCGGATCACCCCACGGGTTCTTCAGAAACGGGTTCGTGGCATGAACCACGTCGACGTCGGTATGGTGTCGAGCCGCTTGTTCACCGCGGTCAAAATAACGCCGATCACCGGTGCGCAGATATTGAACGAACATGCCGTGTGCCAGATCGTATTCCAGGTTCCCCCAGTTCACGCGTCGTTCGCCGTACCAATCGCCGAAGTTCAGCAAGCCGTATTCGCGTTGTTGCACCCGCCGTTTCAAGTGCCGCTCGAGCGCTCGGTCGACCCACTGGTCGTAGCCACCAAAACGGTCGATTGTGTCGCCTGCCATTTGGTCCGTCTTGCGGACGGATGGCGGAGCGTCCGGTTGGCCGTGAGATTGGCGGGCAGCGGCAGGGAACGCTCCCATGGCCTGTGTTGCACAGGCGTATTCCGGATCGACGGTCGCCAGCAACGGTGTTTCGGCGGCCTGGAAGAACGAATCGAGTTTTCCCGCGTCGGCGTGTCCGGCAAAATAGTTGACAAAGAACTCGTGTGTCTTGGCAACTCCGACCTTGAAGCGGTAATGGCCGTCCTGCAAAGCGTAGTAGAGCTTGTTCTCTTCTTCGAGTGGTTTGCCATCGTAAAGCCCGTCGGGCAGCGTCGGGCAGAGCTTCAATGAAATCAATCCACGGTTACACTCGATCGCCTTGGGCCAGTTTTGCCAGAACTGGCGCAGGCCCACGGCCATCCCACCTTGTTCGCCACCCACCGCGGCCCACCCATTGGCGTGCCCTTCGAGCGACTTGCCGTCGTACTGATAGCGATTTTCATCCATTTGGAAGATGCGACCGTGAGCATCATGAGCGCCGTTCAAGAGTGCATCATCCTGAATCGTATTGCGGACGTAGAACTGAACTTGCAAATCCCGGATATCGGCCATCAAGGCGTCTTGGTAGTCATTAACAAAAGTGTATTGCACGCGTATCCAAGGTTGACCGCGATAGGCATGAATGCGCGCAACGTACCGAAAGAAGTGCGCATCGGATGAACTGTGGACTCCTTCGACGCGCAGGCAGCTGCGCAACGGACCATTTTGTTCGAGCGTGAATCGCGCCGGGGCGCCCTGCTGATCGTGTGCACGGTAGACAATCTTCGACGTGTCGCGCAACACGATTCCCGCGGCACCACAGTTGACGGTAACACGGTAGTCGCTGCCGTCGGTTGCCTTGCCCTTGAGAAAGGCCTTTCCTTGCGGCTGAAACGTGTGCGGAACGTATTCGAGTCGTACCGGACCGGTGTCAACGACCACTTGGCCGGCGTCCTTTGTTTGAATTTGTAATGGTGCGGCGACCGAACTCCGTTGTACTCCGGCACCGTATTTGAGTGTCCAGGACGATTTCTGATGCGCTGGTAAGTCGACTTGGAAATCGAGCAACAACCAGCGGATGGAACCATCCTTCCAACGCGTCAAGACCTCGGTTTGCAGAGGCACTTCCTCGTCCGACGCATTGAACAACGCAACGGCTTTTTCGTTGTGCAGCGTTCCCTCGGCAAACGGGACGCCGGAAGTGACGGGCCATTGGGAACGCGACACCCCGCTTGGTTCGGCGACGGTCAAGGTAAACTCGGCCGCACATGCGGAGGCTCCGACCGCAAGCCAGACAAGCCAGCAGGTTACAAAGAATCGCATGGCGACAGGTCTCCAAGAATCGTTACGACAGTTGCGGTAAATACGCGCTGAATCCGCCTTCAACGTAGCGGATCGGCGCGGTGATCACAAATGGGGAACCCAGACAGTCTGATTTCGACTTTGTCCCCATACTCGATTCTACTGGCGATATCCGGCACAATGAGTGAGGCGTTGCTGCTGAGCCCTTGGCGAGCTCAGCTACGGTGGGCTCAACAAAAACCTCGAGGAGAAACAACATGTTCCGCTTCAACTTGCCAATGCGAATTGCTTTGGTCACCAGTTTCGTATTATCAGCGACCTCGCTTGCGGCTTGTGCGGACGACGGCTTCAAGCCACTGTTCGATGGTCAGACTCTTAAGGGCTGGCACGCCACGGAGGGTGGCAAGTGGGAAGTGAAGGACGGGATGATTGTGGGCACCAGCCCGAAAAATGAGTCCAAACATGGCCTGTTGGTCACCGACAAGAAGTACGACGACTTTACGGTGCGTTTCAAGTTCCGAGTGATCGAGGGGAACAGCGGCTTCTACTTTCGCAGCGAACTCGTTGCCGCCAATGTGGGCATCAACGGTTTTCAAGCGGAAGTCGACAATTCGGAGAACGTCAGCGGAATCTACGAAACGGGTGGACGGGCTTGGGTGATGCAACCCGATCCGGCCGTTACGAAGCGCATTTACAAGCCCGGCAAATGGAACGAGATGTCGGTAACCGCAATCGGACGCGACGTGACGGTGCGGCTCAACGGCGTTAAGACGGTGCAGTTGAAAAACGACTCCGGCCGTACCGGTGGCGTGATTGCGCTGCAGTTGCACGGCGGCATGGATATGGAAGTCATGTTCAAAGACTTGGAGATCCGGCCGGAAGCGTATTCACCGGGCGATATCGATGAATTTGTGCCGATGTTCAATGGCAAGGACCTGACCGGCTGGAAGACGACCGGCAATTGGAAAGTCGAGCAAGGTGGAATCGTTACGTTACACCCACGTCTCGGCGAGGAGGGGTGGCAGCGCTATGATGCCTATCTGACGACGCGACGCACGTACAAAGATTTCGTGCTCGACCTTGATTTCAAGATCAACAAGGAAGGAAACTCGGGCGTCTTTCTGCGCGTACGCGATCCACTCGATCAAGTCGAGACCGGCTTCGAAGTGCAGATCCTCGACACCTATGGCAAAGAGAACCCGACGAACCATGATTGCGGTGGTGTGATCCGGGCAATGGCTCCGTCCAAGAATATGGTCAAGCCAGCCGGCCAATGGAACCACTATACAATCACATGCGTAGGCAGCCAGGTGAAGGTCGTTTTCAACGGCCAGCAAGTGATCGATTTGGACCTCCGTACATCAGACTTGAAAGACCGTCCCCTGGAGGGTCACATCGGCTTTCAGGATGAAGCCAAACGCGTCTGGTACCGTAACGTCCGCATCAAGGAGCTGCCGAGCGGCCAGTGACGCTAACTTGTGCAAGGAGACGGTTTCCATCCGGGCTCGCCCCGGTGGGACCACAACGGAGCAGCTACAGCCACGCGCGACGGGAGAGTTGCGGGGATGCCGCCGGTAGCTGGCCAGTCGTGCCTGCCACTGGGACGAGCCCGAGTGGAGGGCGTCTTGTTGCTCAGTACTCGCGGTTCTTGGTGATACCCGGTTGTGGGACGGGGTATTTTCCGCCGGGGCCGGGTTGGAGCGGAGCGGGTGAATCGCTGGTCAATTGATCGACCTTGGGAGCGAACTCATGGTCGAGGTTCAGTATCTGATCGTATGTGATGACCTGGCCGGTGTGAGCGGCCATGCGCCCCATCGAACTGACGAGACTTGATTCGGCACCCCGTTTCACCTCGTTGTATGGCTTATCCAGCCGAATCGCCTCGAGCAGGTCTTCCCATTCTGTCACGTACGGGTTTGGCTCGCCCTGTGGATACTTCCAGATGATTGCATCGTCGCGCAAGTCGTACTTTTTGTAAATCGCCGATTTCGAGGGAACGCCCGCGCCGATGGAAATAACGGCTTGCCGTTGGCTTCCGAGTGCGTAGCTGCCGAACTGGTCGTGGCAGCCGGGGATGCAGCGACCGTAAAGGAACAGCTTGGTGCCGTCGGCGAACGTGTATTCGACCGAGTAGTTGTCAAAGTTCTGGTCGATCGAGTCGCCGCGATAGTGTCGGCCACCGGTGGCTTGGGCTTCGACCGGCCATTGGCCTTTCATCCAACAACATTCGTCGACGTTGTGGATATAAAAGTCGTTATAGCAACCACCACTGGCCCAGAGATAGCTGTGGAACTTGCGTATCTGGTACTCCAGATCGGAGACGTTATCAGGTTTGGGTGGCGAGAGGAACGAACCGAGCGGTCCGTGCATACGGTAGGCGCGCAGCGTCAGCAGTTCACCGATCTCGCCGTCCTTGATGCGTTTGTTCAGTTCGCGCCGGGCCAAGCAATGTCGCCACATCAGGCCGACACCGACCTTTAAGTTTTTCTTGACCGACGCCTCGGCCAGCTTCAGCATCCGCCGTGTGGTTGGACCGTCAACCGTCACCGGTTTCTCCATGAAGACGTTTAGGTCGTGAGCGATCGCATAGGTGAAATGGACCCAGCGGAATGCGGGTGGCGTGGCAAAGATGGCCACATCCCCGGGGCGCAGGCAGTCCATGGCTTGCTTGTAGGCATCGAAGCCGACGAACCTGCGATCTTGCGGCACGTCGATCTGGTCGCTCAGACGTTGGCTGAGTGCGTTGTAGCTGCCTTTGAGCCGATCGCCAAACACGTCGGCCATCGCCACCAGTTTGACCGGGCCGTTGCGTGCTGCCAGTGCGTTGACTGCCGCACCGGTGCCGCGCCCTCCACAGCCGACCAACGCGATGCGGATCGTGTTGTCTTCGGCGGCATGGACCGACGGGACCACCAATCCGGTAAACGCGGATGCGGCGGCAAAGGTTCCCGCATCTTGCAAGAAACTGCGTCGCGAACAAGAGTGACTCGTCTTATCGGTCATGGTAAGTTGGCTCCTGGAGGGAATGGAGTTTGAATTCGGTGGGAGGATCAACGGCGGCGCCAAGTTCATCGATAGAGCGATCGCCTCAGAGCTCATTAATTCGTAACGGTTTAGCCATCTGAATTGGGACGTGCACTCGAGTTCATTTTCCATCGGTCGCCCCCCACCGCCTTGTGCGGTGGGTGAAGATGATTGGTAGGCTACCCGTGACGTCCCATCTCCCCCCCTATCCACGGCCCCCTTTCCTCCCCGCCGCCGAAGGCGGCGGGGAGGAAAGGGGGGGAGTAGCTGGCATCGCGTAGCTCACCAGCCGTTTTCACCCATGGGACAAGCCCATGGGAGTCTCAG